>RXJC01000407.1:2741-4753 GCA_003963435.1 Bradyrhizobiaceae bacterium
CTTCAAGCATCGCCGGGCTGCCGCACATCATGATGCGGTCGGTGGCGATGTCGAGCGGGCCTTGCCCGATGTCGTTGAAAATCTGCTCGGAGTTGATGAGATCGGTGATACGGCCGCGGTTCTTGAAGGGCTCGCGAGTCACGGTCGGATAGTAGACCAGCTTGTCGGCCAGCAGCTCGCCGAACAGCTCATCCTCACGAAGGTTCGCGACCAGCTTCTCGCCATAGGCGAGCTCGGAAACCTGGCGGCAGCCGTGCACCAGCACGATGGACTCGAACTGCTCGTAGACCTCGGGGTCCTTGATCAGGCTCGCGAAGGGCGCGAGGCCGGTGCCGGTCGAGAGCAGCATCAGCCGCTTGCCGGGAAGCAAATTGTCGGTGATCAGCGTGCCGGTCGCCTTGCGGCCGACCAGGATGGTGTCGCCTTCCTTGATCTTCTGCAGGCGCGAGGTCAGCGGGCCGTCCTGAACCTTGATCGAGAAGAATTCGAGCTCTTCCTCGTGGTTGGCGCTCGCCATGCTGTAGGCGCGCAGCAGCGGACGGCCGTCGACCTCGAGGCCGATCATGGCGAACTGGCCGTTCTGGAAGCGGAAGCCGGTGTCGCGCGTGGCGCGGAAGCTGAACAGCGTGTCGGTCCAGTGCTGGACGGAAAGAACCTTCTCTCGGTAAAACGCGCTCATGATTTTCGATATTCCGAATAATTGCGGTTTTCGGGCAAAAGCGTGGCCCGGCCCTGAAACGGGGCGGTCACCATTGCCATGGCGGAGGATTTCGCGTGTGTGATCTACGCCATTGAGACCAATAATCAACCTCGTTTCGGATGCAATTGATGCCGATCAAACCGGCATTTGCGGCGGAAATGGCCGCATCATTAACGAATCTGCTGTCGGGCATGCAGGGAGGGCAATTTCTTTTCCCTGGGACCCACGATAGCAGCACTTAATTTCCGTCCCGCTCGCGAGAATTTCATTAAGAATAGCTCTGACTTTCACCTCGGTTTGGCGCCGCCTCCCGCATTTTTGCGGCTTTTGGCGCCAAGGACGGCTGACGTGAATGATCGAAACGAGCGGCTGAGGCAGATGGCAGGCGGCGAGCGAATCTTCGTTCAGGCGATCCGGCGCTATTGCGCGGACCACGGCATTGCCGTCGATGTCCGCGCCGGCGGCTGGCTGATCGCGATGCGCCGGGACGACAAACGGCGCTTCGCCTTCGGCTACGACATCGGCCTCAACAGCGCCATCGCTCACCGTCTCGCCAACGACAAATCGGCGACATCCGAGGTGCTGGCGCTGGCGGGTGTGCCATGCATCCCGCATCACCTCTTCCTCAACCCGAAGTTGGGCGAGAAGGTCGTTGGCACCGCCTGGCGGGAGGCGATGCTCGACCTCTTGCGCGACAATCCACAAGGCGTAGTGGTGAAGCCGAACGAGGGAACATCCGGGCGTTCGGTGTTCAAGGTCACGAGGGCGGCGGAACTCGACCATGCGATCGCCGAGGTGTTCTCGATGAGCACGGGCCTCGTGATCTCGCCCTATGTCGCGATCGAGGACGAGGTTCGCGTCGTGCTGCTCGGCGATGTCCCGCTCGTCGTCTACAGCAAGCAGCGCGGCACAGATTGGCGGCACAATCTCGATGCCGGCGCCAAGCCGGTGCTGCTGGCGGACGGCGAGGTCCGGACGGCCTGCGTCAAGCTCGCCAGCGATGCCGCGACGGCGATCGGCATCACCTTCGCGTCGATCGACGTGGTGCAGGTCGATGGGGCGTGGCGCGTGCTCGAGATCAATTCCGGCGTGATGATGGAGGCGCTGGGCAAGCTGTATCCGCAGCTCGTGCAGGCGGCGTATGACGCGGCGCTGGATCGGGTGTTTGGCGGAAACTAGCGGTGGCGAGCACCGCACCCTCCCCTGGAGGGTAAGAAAGACCCGCCTAATTATTCGCGCCGGCTGAATCGTCCATCGCCTTGAACGCCTCTTCCAGCTGCAGCGAGATCGGCACGTTCAGGCGTTCGCCGGT
>RXJC01000076.1 GCA_003963435.1 Bradyrhizobiaceae bacterium
TCGCCGTAGCGCGAATAGACGGTGGGCTTGCTGACTCGGGCTGCTTCCGCGACCGCATCGAGCGAGGTGGCGTCGAAGCCGCGGTCCAGGAACAGGCGGGTGGCGACCTCGATGAGCCGCTGGTCGCGCTCGATGGCGGCGGATTTCGTCGGCCGGCCGCCGCGCGATTTCTGCGCCTCGCGCCGCGGCGCCGCCGCTCTCGTTCTTGTCGCAGTCAATCCCATGCCCAATGATTCCTGCGCGCTTCTGATCGTCGTCATTGGCTCTATATCGCGCAGGAGCCGGCGCGTCATCGCGAATCTGGCCGAACTGGCTGTATCGTCAACGGTTTCGGCAGGGCCGCGTTCCGTCTCATGGCACCGTCGAGCTCCAGGCCTGGCCGGACGCGGCCTTGTCGTATCCGTATTGATAGAGCGCCCGCATATAGGTGGTGTCGAAGCCTTCCGACGGCGGCGCCGGATAGTCGCGCGCAATGTAGGAGAGATGAAAGCCGAGACGGTTTCGCTTGGCGAAATCATAGGTCGAGTAGATGATCGAGCGCGTCTGCGATTGCGTGATCGCCGACAGGCTGCGCGAGGCGACGTCGATGGTGCCGTTGGAGACCAGCTCGAAGTTGCGTTCGATCTTCTTGTTGACGAGGATGTAGATGTCCAACTTGGCGCTGCCCGGCAGTCGGCTGCCCTGGAACAGCAAGGCTTCCGGCAGCGTCAGCACTGGTGCGGTCACACCGCCGTCGACATGCATCTCCTGAAACTTGCGGCCCTGGCCCTCGGCGTCGATCATGATTGGCGGAAACACCAGGGGAATGCTGGCGGAAGCCGCCATGACGTCGCGAAACAGCTTTAGCGCCTCGGGCGTTCCGATCGCGGCGATCTTGCCCATGTCCCAGATCGCGGTGCGCTGGGTGTCGAGATCGGTCGTCACCACCAGCAGCTTCCGGCCCTTGGCATTTTCCCGGGCGACCTGCGCCAGGATCTCAGGCCCGACATAACGGGCTACGAGCTCGCGCAGCCGCGTATTGCCGAACAGGCCGGATCCGAACAGCACACGCATGATGCTGGGATCGTTGAGCAGGCTTTCCGCGATGCCGCTGGTGTAGACCTCCTTCAGCGTGTCGTCGTATTGCGAGCCGAGAAAGGCGAACGGCGCGATCAGGCCGCCGGTGCTCACGCCCGAGACGACGGAGAAGGTGGGGCGGGTTCTGGCCGCGGTCCAGCCGTTGAGAACGCCGACGCCGTAGGCGCCATCGGCGCCGCCGCCGGAGAGCGCCAGATAGGATCTTGAGGCGGTGCTGGTGTCCCTGTCGAAGCCGAATTTCGTGATCGGCTCGTCGGCGTAGCGCCGGAGGCCGTCGATATCGAGCACACGCGATGTGCTGGCCTCGGCGGCCGTGTAGGGCGTACGGGGCAGGGACGTGCAGGCCGCGAGGGCCAGGCTGCAGGTCAGGATCAGCGCTCCGGCCAGGCGGCCGCCTGTTTGCCTGATCCACTGCTGCGAGCGGCCGAAGACGTCAGTGGAATACGAAGGCAGAGGCATTGTAGGGAACTGGCGATCACGCTTTTGCAGCCGCCGGCAGACCTCGCCGCGGCATCTCTCCAGCACCCCGTATAAAACTACACGGTATCGTTTTGTTTAACAAGGGCGGCCGTGCGAGCATCGGCCGCGATCGTGTCCCAGTCTGAGGCACAGACCGGCTACGGCGCGGGTTGGGCGGGTTGATTGGCCTCCTGCAACACGCAATAAGCACCCCATGAATCCCGACAATGACCTTCCCAATCACTTTGAGTTGCTCGCCACCGACGGCGCCGCGCGCACCGGGCGCCTGACCACGCCGCACGGCGTGGTGCGGACGCCGGCCTTCATGCCGGTCGGCACCGCAGGTGCGATGAAGGGCATGCACTGGCGCGAGGTGCGCGACGCCGGCGCCGACATCGTGCTCGGCAACACCTATCATTTGATGCTGCGTCCGACCGCCGAGCGGATCGCAGCGCTCGGCGGCCTGCAGAAATTCACCGGCTGGAACGGCCCGATGCTGACGGATTCCGGCGGTTTCCAGGTGATGTCGCTGTCGGACCTGCGCAAGGTCACCGAGAACGCCGTTACCTTCCGTTCGCATATCGACGGTGCCAAGGTCGAGCTGTCGCCGGAGCGTTCGATCGAGGTGCAGCGCCTGCTCGGCTCGGACATCGCGATGCAGATGGACGAATGCGTGCGGCTGCCGGCCGAGCGCGCCGACATCGAGCGCGCGATGCAATTGTCGCTGCGCTGGGCCGAGCGCTCAAAGCGCGCCTTCGCGAGCGCGCCTGACGGCTACATGCTGTTCGGCATCGTGCAGGGCGGCGACATTCCCGAGCTGCGTCATGCCAGTGCTAGAGGCCTGGTCGCGATCGGCTTTCACGGCTATGCGATCGGCGGTCTTGCCGTCGGCGAGCCGCAGGCAGTGATGCTGGCGATGATCGACGAGACCGCGCCATTGCTGCCGAAGGAGCGGCCGCGCTACCTGATGGGCGTCGGCACGCCCGACGATATCCTCGAAGCGGTCAAGCGCGGCATCGACATGTTCGATTGCGTGATGCCGACGCGCAATGGCCGGCACGGCGTCGCCTTCACGCGCTTCGGGCAGGTGAACCTCCGCAACGCGCGCCATGCCGACGACCCGCGGCCATTGGATGAGGAGAGCTCATGGCCGTCAACGCGCGACTGCGCGCGCGCCTATCTGCATCATCTCGTCAAGGCGGGCGAGACGCTGGGAGCGATGCTGCTGTCCGAAATCAATGTCGCTTACTACCAGTCCCTGATGCAGGGCATCAGGGAGGCGATCGCACACGGAAGGTTTGAACAGTTCTATCAGCGGACGCGCGAGGACTGGGCGAGGGGCGACATCGCCCCGCGCTAAATCAGTTGCACACGAACCGGGTCTTCACGGCGTGCTTGGTCACGAAGCCGTAGCCGCAATTGTCGCAAGTCCAGAGATAGCTGATCATTTGGTCCGAGACGTAGGCGGAAGCTTCGGCGGCGACCATGGAGTCGGCGCAGACGGGACAGGTGGGCAACTCGCTGCAACGCGGATCGCGGTTCGGCGCGACGGTCGACAACACTTCAGCAATCGCTGACATCGTGGTGACCTCCCTGCTTTGAGACATAAGTCTAACATAAGCAGAAGCAGTTGACGAGGTCGCAACACAAATGCGTTGGTTTTCTGATGTTTGGCGCTCACGTGATTTTGCGATGCAGCGTATTTAACATGTGCCGCATTGCCGCTTGCGTGTCGCCGCAAGCTGTCTGTAACTGCGCAATGCCGCGACGAAAGTGCAGATTGTCGCCACAGGGAGTTCATCATGGACGCATCGTCCACCACGGGTGCAGCGCACCAACCCGGCCGCGGCCGGATCTATGACTCGATCGTCGAGGCCTTCGGCAACACGCCGATCGTGCGCTTGCGTCGGCTGCCCGGCATGCACGGCGTGAACGCGACGATTTTGGCAAAACTTGAATATTTCAATCCGGCCGCGAGCGTGAAGGACCGCATCGGCGCGGCCATGATCATCGCGATGGAGAAGGCGGGCGTCGTCAAGGCCGACACCGTGTTGATCGAGCCGACCTCCGGCAATACCGGCATCGCGCTCGCCTTCGTGGCGGCATCGCGCGGCTACCGGCTCAAGCTGGTGATGCCGGAATCGATGTCGATCGAGCGGCGCAAGATGCTGGCCTTTCTCGGCGCCGAGCTGGTGCTGACGCCGGCCGCGCAAGGCATGAAGGGCGCGATAGCCGCCGCCGAGGAGCTGGTGAAGACAACGCCGAACGCGGTGATGCCGCAGCAGTTCAAGAACCTCGCCAATCCCGAGGTGCACCGCCGCACCACCGCGGAGGAGATCTGGAACGACACCGCCGGCAACATCGACTTCTTCGTCGCCGGAGTCGGCACCGGCGGCACGATCACCGGCGTCGGCCAGGTGCTGAAGCCGCGCAAGGCCTCCTTGCGCGTCGTCGTAGTCGAGCCGGAGGAGAGCCCGGTGCTGTCGGGCGGACAGCATACGCCGCACAAGATCCAGGGCATCGGCGCCGGTTTCGTCCCCGACATCCTCGACCGTTCGGTGATCGACGAGATCGTGAAGATCAACTCGACAGCGGCGATCGAGACCTCGCGCGCACTGGCGCGGCATGAGGGTATCCCAGGCGGCATCTCCTCGGGCGCAGCGATCGCGGCCGCGCTCGAGATCGGCAAGCGGCCGGAAGCGGCCGGCAAGACCATCCTTGCGATCGTGCCGTCCTTCTCCGAGCGGTATCTTTCGACGGCGCTGTTTGAGGGGGTCTAAGACATGGCGGACCAACCACCGAGGCGGCCGCGCACGCTCGGCGATGCCAGGACCGAAGCAGAGGCAGCGTTCAAGAAGGTGACGGCCAAGGTCGCCGCGGCGCCGCCCAAGCAGAACGTCGCTCCCGGCATCAAGGAGCAGGTCACGCTCCGCATCGATCAGGACGTGCTCGAGTTCTTCCAGGAGGGCGGTCCCGGCTGGCAGGACCGCATCAACGAGGCGTTGCGGAAGGCTGCGGGGAAGTAGACTGCGACCTGCACGTCGGACCAGCGGTGTCTCCGCGGACCGTGCACCCGCTTAGCGCACATCTCTATCCTCGTCATTGCGAGGAGCTCTTGCGACGAAGCAATCCAGGCTGTCACCGCGGAGAGATCCTGGATTGCTTCGCTGTGCTCGCAATGACGGAGTGTGCGGCGGCGGCGTCGCAGAACGAAAAAGCCCGGCGCGAGCCGGGCTTTTGTGTTGTCGATCTCGCTGCGGTTCAGCGGCGGAACATGCCGCCCATCATGCCGCCGACGACACCGCCGACGAAGGCCGCACCGGCGGCATCGCCGGGGTTGCTGCGGTGTTGCGGTGCCGGTGCGCTCTGAGGAGCGCTGGCGGCGCGCCGGGCCGGCCTCTGGCTGGTGTCGCTCGCCGTCGCGGGGGCTGCGACGATCTCCGCAAGCAGGGCCTTGTGCTGGTTCTTGTTGAGATAGCCCGACGAGGGATAGCCGCGTGCGGTCTGCCAGCGCTTGAGCACGGATCGCGTCTCGTCGTTGAATACGCCGGTCTGCTTGGTGTCGAAACCGAGCGCCGTGAGCCGGCGCTGCACGTCGCGGCGCTTGTTCTTGTCGAGACCGATCTGGTCCTCGGTGAGCTGCGTGGCCTCGTCGGTGAAGGTTGCGGGATCGACGCCGGCGTTGAGGGTGCGGGTCGCGGTCGAGGGGCCGCTCTTGATGGCGGCGAGGCGAGCCAGCGCCAGCGCCTTGAACTGACCGTTCGGATAGGCGGAGAGATAGGCGTTGAGCTCCTCCGGCTTGTTGGACTCCTTCACCGAGCGCCAATATTCGAGTTCGACGCCGTCCGCGCCGCTGGTCGCCGCCGGCACGATGCCGGAAGCAGTCGGTGCCGCGTTGGCGACCTGCGTCGTCGGGGCCTGATTGAGATAGACGGCGCCGGTCAGGTTGGTGTGGCCCCACGGCAGCTGGCCCTTGCGGGTCTCTTCATTGACCTGGGCGCGCACCGACGTCATCGCCTGCTGGATCTCGACGCCAGGCTTGGTGATGTTGTCGATCAGGGCCCGGGTGAACGGGCTGTTGTTGCCCTCCTGGCCGTCGAGCGCGGTCTGGCCGGGGCCGGTCGCGAACGCGATCAGGGTGCCTTCGCCGGACTTCATCTCGGCAAGACCGCTCTGCACGTTGACGCTGCGGGTCGCCGAGTTCGACTTGATCTTGGCGGCGAACGGATTGTCGCGGCAGGCGTCGAGGAAGACGAGCTTGACCTTGGCATCGCCCATGGTCTGCTCGAGCGTGAGGTCGATGTTGATGGCAGCGCCCAGCTTGACGTCCATCTCGGACTTGATGTCGGCGTCGACGGGCAGGAGGTAGTTGGTGCCGCTGACGGCGATGCCGTGGCCGGCATAATAGAACAGCGCGATGTCGGAGCCCTGAGCCTTGCGGCCGAAGTCGAGCAGCTTCTCCGTCATCTGGTCGCGGGTGAGATTGGAGCCTTCGATCACCTCGAAGCCGACATTGCGCAGCGTCGATGCCATCGCCTTGGCGTCGATCGGCGGATTCGGCAATTGCGCAACGTTCTTGTAGGAGCCGTTGCCGACGACGAAGGCGACGCGGCGGTCAGCCTTCGCGGCACCGACCGAGAGTGCCATGCACATCAGCGACGCAAGGAGGGTGAGATAGCGCATTCTGAAATCCCCAGAATCGAATTGCAGGCAGCAACAAATTGGCGACGAACCTACACGAAGTGCCCGACTTCGTGCCACCAAAACGGCAGTCCGCTGCGTTCAACCCGCTGCTGTGTGACCGAATGTGCACGGTGGAATCAAATCCCAACGTGATCCAAATCACACGGCCACCTGGTTTTGTCGCGCAAGGCAGGGCAAGGGTTCACCGCGCGCGGGCGGGAACCGATGCGGCCGGCTTCAAATTCAGGAGATTGCCGCACAGGATCAGCGCAGCGCCCAGCACGGTCCAGACGTCGAGCCGCTCGGCGTAGAGCAGCCAGCCCGCGGTCGCCGTCAGCGGAACCCGGAGGAAGTCCATGGGAACCACGATCGTTGCGTCGGCGTAGCGCAGCGCGCTGGCGAGGCAATAGTGCGAGAAAGTGCCGCAGACCCCGATGACAAACAGCCAGCCCCAAAGGGTGGTCGAAGGCCAGGTCCAGACGGCGAGCGTCGGCAGCAGGCCCATCACCATCTGCACCACGATCATCCAGAACAGGATCGACAACGCGCTCTCGGTCCGGGTCAGCGACTTCGCCAAGATCATGGAAATGCTGAAGCCGATGGCGGCCCCGAGCGCGATCAACTGGCCCGGATTGACCTCGCTGGTGGCGGGCCGCACGATCATGACGACACCGACGATGCCGAGCACGACAGCGGCGATCTTCCAGGTCGTCATGCGCTCGGACAGGAACGTCGCGGCCAGCACCGCGGTCCAGATCGGCATGGTGAATTCGATCGCCACGACCTGGCCGATCCCGATCAGCGTCAACGCGTAGAACCAGCCGAGCTGCGCAAAATAGTGCACGCCGTTACGCGCGAGGTGCTGCGGCAGGCGTCTGGTCGCGACTGCCTTGAAGCCACCGGCGCGGTGGATGATCGGGAGCAGCAGCGTCAACCCGATCACCGAGCGCACTTCCATGATCTGGAAAACGTTGAGCTCGCGTGTGGTCTCGCGCCCGGCAATCGCCATCACCAGCATCAGCGACAGCCAGCCGGCCATCCACAAGGCAGCCATCGTTTTGGACGGTGTCGCGCTCATCGG
>RXJC01000289.1 GCA_003963435.1 Bradyrhizobiaceae bacterium
CCCTGTTCCAGATCACGACACGGCGCTGGGGGTCGATCACGAAGGTCGGCACCACCAGATGCTGCATCAGCCGCACGGCATAGGAATCCGCGACGTCGACGGTTTTACGCGGCTTCACCATCACGCCACCGCAGCTACGGGCACGGCATTGCCCATGCCGAACAGTTTACGCACCTCGGCGGCCGGCTTCGGCGCGCTGAACAGATAGCCCTGCATCTGCGTGCAGCCGAGCGCGCGCAGCATCTCGCGCTGCGCCTCGGTTTCGACCCCTTCTGCGACCGTGGTCATGCTGCTGGCGGCCGCGATGTTCACCACCGCCTGCACGATCACGGGGGCGCCGCTCGTCTCCGCGATGTCGGCGACGAAGCAGCGGTCGATCTTGATCTTGTCGAACGGGAAGCGCTTGAGATAGCTGAGCGAGGAATAGCCGGTGCCGAAATCGTCGAGCGCGATGCGAACGCCGATCGAACGGAGTTGGTGCAGGATCGAGAGGGCGGCCTCGTCGTCGCGGATCAGCACGGCCTCGGTGATCTCGAGCTCGAGCCGGCGCGGGTCCAGCCCGGACGCGGCGAGCGCGCCCGCGATCCGCAGCGCCAGCGTGTCGCATTTGAGCTGCACCGGCGACACGTTGACTGCGATGCGGATATGCGCCGGCCAGGTCGCGGCCTCGTTGCAGGCCATGCGCAGCACCCAGTCGCCGAGCTCGGTGATCAGGCCGGTGTCCTCGGCGACCGGAATGAACTCCGCCGGCGACACCATGCCGCGCTCGGGGTGACGCCAGCGCAGCAGCGCCTCGCATCCCGAGATTTCGCCCGAGCGCAGGTCGACCAGCGGCTGATAGTGGATCTCGAAGCCACCGTTCACCAGCGCCTGCCGCAAATCCTGCTCCATGCTCAGGCGCGCCCTGGCGCTCGCATCCATCTCCGGCTCGAAGAAGCGGTGGGTGCGGCGCCCTTCGGCCTTGGCGCCGTACATCGCAAGGTCCGCGTTCTTGACGAGCTGGTCGAGATCGGTGCCGTCCTGCGGTGCCAGCGCGATCCCTATGCTCGCGTCGGTGGAGAGCTGATGGCCGAGACAATGATAGGGCTGTCGGATCGCGTGATAGATCCGGGTCACGAAGGACAGCACCTCGGCAGAGGACTGGATCCCGGTCTGGATCACCGCGAACTCGTCGCCGCCCAGTCGCGCGATGAGGTCGCCCTCCTTAAGGCAGCCGCGCAGGCGGCCTGCGATCGCCTTCAACAGCTCGTCGCCGACATGATGGCCGAGCGAATCGTTGATGCCCTTGAACTCGTCGACGTCGATGTAGAGCAGTGCGAACTGATCGCCGTCGGCGACTTTCGTCAGCTCGCGTTCGATCTGCTCGCGGAACAGCGTGCGGTTCGGCAGGTCGGTCAGCGCGTCGTAATGCGCCATATGCGCGATTTTCTCGTCAGCCCGGCGCCGCTCGGTGACGTCGTCGATGACATGAATGAGATAGCGCGGCTCGCCGGCTTCGTCGTGGATGCCGATCCGGGTCGACGTAATGTAGCGCAGTCCCGAGCCGGGCATTTGCCAGGCATGTTCGTCCTTGAACGATCCCTTGGCCGATGTCAGCGCGTTGCTGTCGTCCTCGGTGATGCGTGCGGCGGGCGCCTCCGGGAAGATGTCGAAGGCGGTCTTGCCCACGACATCCTGGCGAGACTGGCCGAACAGCTGCTCGGCGACGCAGTTCAGCAACAGATATTGCCGCGTGCGGGCGTCCTTCACCGTGATCTGCGACGGAATGTGGTCGATGATCTCGCGCAGGAACGTGTGGTTGCGGTCGCGCTCTCGCTCGAGATTGCGGCGCTCGGTGACGTCCTCGATCGTGGCGACCCAGCCGCCCTGCGCGAGCGGCGTGTTGATGACCTGGAAGGCGCGGCCGTTGGCAAGCTGATGCATTCGGGTGGAGACCGTGCCTTCGGCAACCACCCTCATGACGTCGGCGCAAAACGCCTCGACATCGCCGTCGAACGCGCCGCATTCCTTGCGATGGTACATCGCCTCGCGGATGTGGCAGCCGGGCTTGATGACGTCGTGGGAGAGGCCGAACATCTCGGCGTAGCGGCGGTTACAAGTGACGATGTAGCCCGCGGCGTCGTACAGGATCAGCCCCTGGGTCATGTTGTTGAGGGCGGTGTCGAGCCGCAGCCGCTCCGCTTCCAGCTTTTCCTGCGCTTCGCGGTTCTGCCGGTTGATCAGGCGAATGATCAGATAGAGGATCAGCGCAATGACGGCGGCCGAAAGCGCGGCGGTGGTCACCATGAAACCGGTCTGCTGCCGCCAATCCGCCAGGGCCGCCGCCGTGGTGTTGGTGGCGAGGATGACCAGCGGGAAATGCGTCAGCGACGCCGCCGAGCCGAGCCGCTCCTCGCCGTCGATCGGGCTCTTGCCCCGCAGCGTCTGCTGGCCGCCCTCGGCGAGCACCTTCTGCATCAGCGGCGCGTCCTTGAAGCTCCGCCCGATCAGCTCCTCGCGATGTGGATAGCGCGCCAGCATCTTGCCCTCGCGATCGAACAGCGAGATGGCCGTGCCCTCAGCGAGCGCGACCGACGCGAAATAGTGCTGGTAGCTGTCCGGGTCGATCCGGCGGACCATCGCGCCGAGGAAGGTGCCGTCAGGGCCGTTCAACCGGCGTGCGACGATCGTGGTCCATTTGTTGATGATGAAGCTGCGGACGGATTCCAGCAGCACCGGTTCGGACTGCGGATTCGTCTTGAACGTCTGGAAATAGGCCCGGGTCGAAACGTTGATCTTGGGCAGCGGCTGGGCTCGCGACCAGTTGATCAAGTTTCCGTCGGCATCGTAGATCGCGATATCGCCGAGATAGGACACCGAGCTGATCTTGCCGCGCAGCATCTGGTTCGCCGCAGGCCCGGACATGCGCTCGCGGAAGATCGCCGGCGAGGTGATCTCCATCAGGTTCATCTGCCCGATCAGGTCGGCGGCGACGACGTCGGAATCCTCGAATTGCTGATCGAAGTGCCGCGCGATCAGCTGCACCGTGTTCTCCAGCTCGCGCTCGCGATTGGCCAGCGTGCGCTCGCGAAACTCGCCGACGGCCATGGCGGTCACGCCGAAGATGCCCGCGACCAGCAGCACGCCACACAGGGTCAGCCACAGGACGGGACCGCGCCGCGTCAATGCCTCCCAGCCGCCTCGCGCGGCCAGAGACATTCCGTTTGCCAACGTGGAATAGGCTTGGCGCATTCCCCCTCCCTGGAGGAACACGAATACACCGCACAAATGGCCTAAACCTTAGGAAAGCCAGTTACCTAAGCATTAATCGGGTTGCGCAACCGCGTCCGGATGCCGTGGAACGGGAATCATCCCGCGGTTGTGCGGTGCGTACCGTCAACGCCGCGTCGCATCATGAATCCTGCGTTAATGCGAGCTGCCGCCGCCCTTGTCGCCAGCCGGATTGCGCAGCTTCCCCACCACGCCCGTTGGGAAGAAATAGACGCTGGCGATGAACAGCAGGCCGAGCCACAGCAGCCAGCGGTCGGGATGCAACAATCCCGGCAGCAGCGGCAGGCCGGCCTCCGACGCCGCCTTGGAAGCGACACCCATCAGCGATTGCAGATAGTTCTGGGCGAGGATGAAGATCGTGGCGCCGATGATCGCGCCGTAGATCGTGCCCATGCCGCCGATCACGACCATCAGCAGGATGTCCAGCATGATCGAGAAGCTGAGCGAGGTATCGGGGCCGGCATAGCGCAGCCACAGCGCGTTCAGGATGCCGGCGCCGGCCGCGACCAGCGCGGCGAGACAATTGGCGTAAGTCAGGTGGAACACCGTGCGGAAGCCGAGCGCCTCGGCGCGAAAGCGGTTCTCGCGGATCGCCTGCAGCACGCGCCCGAACGGTGAGTTCACGACGCGGAGCAGAGCGAGGATCATCAGCGCCGAGACGGCGAACACGAGATAGAAGGTCAGGATGCGGCCGTTGACCTCGAAGCCGAACAGGTTCTTCGGGATCAGCACGGTGCCGGGACGCAGCAGCTCGGGCAGCTGGAAGCTGCGCCCGTCCTCGCCGCCGGTCAGCCAGGACAGCTGCGAGGCCAGAACCTGGAAGGCGGAAGCAACCGCGAGCGTGATCATGGCGAAGAAAATCGCGGCAACCCGCAGCGAGAACAGGCCGATCGCAAGCGCGAGCAGGGCTGCGAGCGGTAGGCCGACGACGATGCCGGTTGCGACCGCGGTCCAATTGGGGCCCATGCCATACAGCGCGATCGCGATGGCGTAGCTGCCGATGCCGTAGAACATGGTATGGGCGAACGAGACCGACCCGGTATAGCCGAGCAGGAGGTCGTAGGAGGCGACCAGCGCGGCGAAGACGCAGATCTTGGCCGCGACGTTCAGCGCCTTGGCGCCCGGAAACAGGAACGGCGTCGCCGCCAGCGCCAGGATGATGACGACGAGAACGAGCGTGAGGACGCGGCTACGCGGCGGATCGCCTGACAGGATCATCATCGGCTGGTCACCGCATAGAGGCCGCGCGGCCGCCACATCAGAACGGCGACCATCAGCAGGATGTTGGAAACGAGGGCGAGTTTCGGCACCAGGAAGCCGCCGTAATTGGCGACCATGGCCACGAGGATCGCGCCGATGAAGCAGCCGCCGATCGAGCCGAGCCCGCCGATGATGACGACCACGAAGATCAGCACCGTGAGCTCGTCGCTCATGGAGGCATGGACCTGCTCGCGATAGAGCGCCCACATCACGCCGCCGAGGCCGGCAAGCGCCGATCCCGTCATGAACACGCCCAGGAACAGGCGGCGGATGCGATAGCCGAGCGCCTCGACCATCTCGCGGTTCTCGACGCCGGCGCGGATCAGGAGGCCGAGCTTGGTGCGGTTGAGCACGAGCTGGATCGCGATGAACACGGCAAGGCCGATCAGCATCGCCAGCACGCGGTACTTTGCGATCGCGACGTCGCCGAGGATGAAGGAGCCGCGTAGCGAGGCCGGCAGTGGCATCGGGATGATCTGCGGCCCCCACAGCGCATAGAGCGTCTGCTCGGCCACGATCAGCCCGCCGGTCGTCATCAGGATCTGCTTCAGATGCTGGCCGTAGACGGGCAGGATCAGCACGCGCTCGACGACGAGGCCGAGAGCGCCGGAGACCGCCATCGAC
>RXJC01000467.1:0-507 GCA_003963435.1 Bradyrhizobiaceae bacterium
GCGGCCGTCGACTACGCCCTCGAGATCGGCATCGCTCCGATCGAACACCGCTGCCGCATGCTTGCCGGCCGGCTTCGCGACGGCCTTGCGGCCCTTCCCGGCATCACCGTTCGCGACCTCGGACGCGCGCCTGGCGCCATCGTCAGCTTCACGGTCGACGGCCACGAGGCGGACGCCATTGTCGCCAGTGCCGCGGCGGCCGGCATCACGATCGGAGCGTCCGACCCGTCGAGCACGCGCATCGATGCCGAGCGTCGCGCGTTGCCGCATCTCGTGCGGGCATCCCCGCATTATTACAACACGGAAGCCGAGATCGACCGGCTGATCGCGCATCTGGCGGGTTTGGCGTCACGATAGCAAGAGGAGTCGGCGCGGCCGGGCCAACCGTGAAGTCGGTCCGCCATCGCGGTGTCCAGACCTCAGGCTCTTGTCGTCAATGCCGAGAGTTGGTCGGTATCGAAGCGGGCGCGTAACGCGCTGATGGCTTTCGCATCCGGCGGTCCACTT
>RXJC01000467.1:557-13614 GCA_003963435.1 Bradyrhizobiaceae bacterium
CTTTCGCATCCGGCGGTCCACTTGCCGTCAGCTTGGCCAATTCCTCGAAGTAGTGCTCGTGTCCCGGCGGCGATACGGTCATGAGCACGCGCGCGGCCTTTTCGCTTGTGTTGGTGATGTTGTGCGGAATACCGGGAGGAATGAAGAGGAACGTCCCTGGGGTCGCCCGGATAACCTCATCCCCGACGTGCCATTCGCACTCGCCTTCGAGCATGTAAAAGGTCTCTTCCTGAACGCGATGAACGTGCCGGCCGGTGGCGAAGCCCGCCGGAATTGTCCAGTCGAACATGCTCGTGTGCCTAGTGTCCCCGCCGGTCACCAGGAAGGCCATTGGTTGGCCGCGCAGCACCACCCCCTCGGTTTCGCGCGGCCTGCGGACGACGTGTTTGGCGGTCATATATCCCTCCCTGGCTCGTTGCAGCCTTCCTCACTGCTCCGCCATGGTGGTCCAGCCAGGCCGGAAAGTCGTGAAACGGCTGGGAAAACGTTGCAAAAAACCTGCGAAATGTGCCCTTCTTCGGCAATGGCCGCGATCCTTGAATTTGGTCCCTTTCGGCTGGATGGCGATGCGGGGATCCTGTTCCACGGTGCTGAGCCGACCGGACTCGGCCAGCGCGCCGTGCTGCTCCTGGCCCTCCTCGTCCGCCAGGCTGGAGTGCCGGTTTCAAAAGATGCTTTGATCGAGGCGGCCTGGCCGGCCCAGGCCATCGAAGACAGCAATCTGACCGTCCAGATCGCGGCGGTGCGGCGCACGCTGGCAGACATCTCCGGCGAGGCACATTGGATCGAAACGCTGCCGCGCCGCGGCTATCGCTATGTCGGGCCCACCGTAACGACGTTCGATCCCGATCGCGCCCAAGCACCACAGCAAGCGCCATTGCTGACATTGCCCGACAGGCCCTCGATCGCAGTGTTGCCTTTCACGAATTTGAGCGGCAATGCGGACCAGGATTATTTTGCCGACGGGATGGTCGATGACATCATCACCGGACTCTCACGCATCAACTGGTTGTTCGTGATCGCGCGGAATTCGACCTTCGCCTACAAGGGCCGCGCGGTGGACGTGAAACAGGTCGGCCGCGAGCTTGGTGTACGCTACGTGCTCGAAGGCAGCGTCCGCAGAACCGGCACGTTGGTCCGCATCACCGGGCAGTTGATCGATGCCTCGACTGGCATGCATGTGTGGGCCCAGCGATTTGACCGCCGGTCCGAAGACGTCTTCTCCCTCCAGGACGATATCGCGTTGTCGACCGTCGGAGCCATCGCGCCCAGCCTGCGGCGCGCCGAGATCAACAGGGTCAAGCGCAAGCGGCCGGACAGCCTGGATGCCTATGATATCGTCCTGCGCGCTCAGCCGGACGTCGATTCCGGCATGCCGACCCAGGTCACTCGGGCGCTCGTATTGCTGGAACGTGCGATCGCGCTCGAACCTGGGTACGCGCTTGCGCACGGCAATGCCGCGATGTGCCATCATTGCTTGTTTCTTCGGGCCGGTTTGCAGGAAGCCAATCGCGAAGCCTCGATCCGTCACGCGCGCGCGGCGATCGCCCACGGGCAGGATGATGCGCTTGCTCTCACGCTCGCGGGCTTTTCGATCGGCATGGACGGGCACGATCGCTCCGCAGCATTCATCGCGTTCGAAGCCGCACTCGCCATCAGCCCGTCATCCGCGCTGACCTACATCCTCGGCAGCGTGGTGCTCGGCTGGGGCGGAGATGCCGATCGCGCCATCGAGTGGAGCGAGCAAGGCCTGCGGCTCAGTCCGTTCGATCCCTGGGCTTTTGCTGCATTCGACGCCCAGGCTCTCGGGCACTTCCATGGCGGCCGATATGAGGAGGCATGCCGCGCCGCTTACCGCTCGGTTCAGGCCAATCCTCGCCACAGCATCACCTATGTGCAGTTGGCCGCGGCGCTGGCCAAGCTCGGGCGATTGCAGGAGGCGAAGGCGGCGGCCGCGCGGGTGCTGGAGCTCCACCCGACGTTCCGCTATGGCCGTCAATTTCAGGGCGTCAACTGCGCGCCGCTGCTCGCCTCCGCGCTTGGCGGCGCCCTCTGCCTTGCAGGCCTTCCGGAGTAGCGCTCGGTTCGGCCCGGCGTTTCACTCACGTGCAGCGTGCGCTCAATCCGGATGCGCTGAGCCTGGCCATCACCTCGTCGAGATGAGCGGCATCGCGGGTCTCGATGACGAGCTGCAGAAGTGTTGCCTTGGCCGGCAGCTCGGAGAAGGTCCGCTGATGCGAGACCTCAATGATGTTGGCACCGGCCTCGGCGAGCAGTGCGGCCACCGCGGCCAGTTGCCCAGGCCTGTCCGGGATATCGAGCGAGAGCTGGGTCAGCCGCCCTTCGCGCGCGAGCTCGCGCGTGAGGACGGACGCGATCAGCCGCGTGTCGATATTGCCGCCGCTCAGGACAAGGCCAACCTTCTGGCCGGCAAAGCGGGTCCGATCGGACATCAGCGCGGCGAGGCCGGCGGCGCCGGCGCCCTCGACCACGGTCTTCTCGATCGAGATCAGGGTTGCAACCGCGCGTTCGAGCTCGGCTTCGTTGACAAGCGCAATGTCGTCGACGAGGCGGCGAACGATCTCCGTGGTGATCTTGCCGGGCGATTTCACCGCGATGCCTTCGGCCAGCGTGTCGCCCCGCGCGGGCAGATTGCCGTCATGGATGGCGTTGTACATCGAGGGATAGAGCCAGGCTTCGACGCCCAAAATTCGCAAGGAAGGCTTGATCGATTTGGCGGCGATGGCGATGCCGCTGATCAGGCCGCCGCCGCCGATCGGGACGACCAGCGTATCGAGCTCCGGGACCGCTCTCATCATCTCCAGCCCGATGGTACCCTGCCCTGCGATCACGAGCGGATCGTCATAGGGGTGGACGAAGATCATGCCCTTGGCTTCGCCGTGACTGCGCGCGAACGCGGCGGCCTCCTCCAGCGTCGCGCCGGTGACGACCACTTCGGCACCGTGGTGCCTTGTGTTCTCGATCTTCACCATGGGCGTGCCGACCGGCATGACGATGGTGGCGGGAATGCCGAGTCGCTTGGCGTGATAGGCAACGCCCTGCGCATGGTTTCCGGCCGACATCGCGATCACGCCACGTGCACGCTCCTCAGCCGTCAGCGCGGTGAGGCGGTTGAGCGCGCCGCGCTCCTTGAAGGAGGAGGTGAACTGGAGGTTCTCGAATTTGAGCCAGATCTCGCAGCCGCAGATGCTGCTCAGCGTGCGGCTGTAGCTGCAGGGCGTCTCGACCACGGCGCCTCTGATCGTCTCGGCGGCAGCATGAATGTCACCAGGGGCGACCGGAAAACTGCCGAGATCGGGCGAAGTGGTTTGGGACAATTCAGCCATGGGACAGCATAGAGCATCCGGCGGTTCGGGGCGATAAGCCAGCCGCTATTTGGTAAATTCCCGGGAACGTGAACCCCGCCACAGCGTCCACAGCGTGCGCAGCCGCGACGTCGGCTGCGGCATGAACGGGTTGCGGCCGGGCTGCGACAGGCGCTTGAGATCGGCCCTGAGCTGGCTTAGCGGCAGAAACGCCGGACGCACCGCTGCCGGCACGTCCGCCAGCAGCGACAAGGCCGTGGTCAGATGCTGCTGCGCCTCGCCTGCAAGCTGCTCCAGCACGGCGCGCAGGTTCGCGCTGTCCTTGCCGGCAAACACATCCTCCATCTGGCAGCCATGGCTCGCCAGCACCTGCTGCGGCAGGAACAACTGCCGGTGCGAGGCATCGCGCGGCAGGTTCATGATGATTTGCACGATGCCCTGCGCCAGGCCAGCGTGACGGGCGAGATGCTCGACCGCCTCCGACGGCGGCGCCATGATCCGCGCCGCAAGATCGAACAGTGCCGACGAGGTCGCGGCCAGATAACCCTCCAGCGCCGCCATGGTCGGCATCGGATCGTTGTAGAGGTCGAACTGGTGCTCCTCGACCAGCAGCGACAGCGCCGCCACCGGCAAATCGAAATCACGTATCGCGCGCAGCAGCTCGGCCGCGACCGGATTGCCCTCGGCGCTGCCGTGGACGAGGCCCGCAAACAGATCGGTCCACCATTGAAAGCGGATCTCGCCCGGCAAGGGTTGGCTTACCTGGTCGCGGACGCGAACGATCTCGACGTTGAACGCATAGAGCGCCAGCAGCGCGCGGCGCTCGGCGGCGGGCGCGAACAGGGTCGCGGCATAGCGCGGAAAGTCGTGGCCGCGCACGAGGTCGGCGCAGAAGCTGACGGAATCGGGCGGCGGAGCGGCGGTGCTGTTCATGGGACCGCGATCAGCGCAGCCGCGACCCGCCGCCGCTCGCCAATCATGATGTTGTAGGTGCGCACGGCGGGACCGGTCTGCATCGTGTCCAGCACCACCCTCGCCGCCTTGAGCGCCTGCCGCAGCTCCGGCGGCGGCAGCCAGACCCCGGTTCCGGTGCCGATCAGCAGCGTGTCGATACCGTTGGCGGCCGCAAACACCCGGTCCAGTGAATAGCGGTCGATCTTGGCCGGATCGGTCACCTCCCAGGCCCAGATCGCATCCGGCAGGCACAGCAGCGAGCCGCGATGCGACATGCCCGCGAAGGCGAAGCCGCCCTTGCCATAGGCCTCGATCGGCGCCGAGCGCGGGAAATGGGGAGCGTTGGGATCGCCGGCCATGAGCTGGGTCCGAATGAGCTTACTGCTGCCCTCGCCAACTCGTGCGAGAGCATGCGGTTCGGATCACGCCTTGCTTTTCTTTGCCGGCGCAGCCTCGTCCTTCGCATCCTCGCGATGCTCGCCGACGCCGAGATAGATCAGGATCGGCGCCGCGATGAAGATCGAAGTGTAGGTGCCGACCAGCACCACGCCGAACATCATCACCGCGGTGAAGCTGTGGATCGCGTGGCCGCCGAACAAGAGCAGCGCCAGCAATGCCAGGGTCACCGTGACATGGGTGATGATCGAGCGCGACAGCGTCGAGTTGATGGACTCGTTGAGAAGCTGCGGCATCGGCATCTTCTTGTAGCGACGCAGCATTTCACGAATGCGGTCGTAGATGACGACGGTGTCGTTGAGCGAGTAGCCCAGGATGGTCAAAAGCGCGGCGATGCTGGTCAGGTCGAAATCGACCTGGCTGATCGACATGAAGCCGATGGTCAGCACGATGTCGTGCACGTTGGCGATCATGGCGCCGAGCGCGAACTGCCATTCGAAGCGGAACCAGAGATAGACCAGGATCGCGCCGATCGCGAGCATCAGGCCGGCCATGCCCCAACCCAGCAGCTCGCCGGAGACACGCGGGCCCACCACCTCGACGCGGCGATAGTCCACGGACTCGCCGAGGGCGCCGCGAACCTTGTCCACGGCGGCCTGCTGCGCCTTGTCGCCGCCCGGCTGCTCGGCAACGCGAAGCAGCACGTCGGCAGGTCCGCCAAATTGCTGCAGCTGGACTTCACCGAGACCGAGGCTACCAAGGGTCGTGCGCATCTGCGCAATATCGGCCGAGCCCGACTTGGCCCGCACCTCCATCAAGGTGCCACCCTTGAAGTCGATGCCGAAGTTCAGGCCATGGGTGAAGAACAGCACGATGGCAATGATCGAGAGCGTCGCCGAGATCGGGAACGAGATCCGGCGGAACTGGGTGAAGTCGAAATGCGTATCGTCTGGCACGATGCGCAGCGACGGCAGCAGACCGAGCACGCTGACCACGGTCAGCACGGCAATCAGAACGCCGAGAGAAATGAGAACGATTTGGGTGGTGGTCACAGCCGGCCTCGAATGATCAAATCGGCACAGTTTTCGGCCGCTTCCACTGCACCCACCATGCCACGATCAGGCGGGTCATGGTGAAGGCGGTGAACACAGTGGTGATGATGCCGATACCGAGCGTTACAGCGAAGCCGCGAACCGGTCCGGTGCCGATCATGAACAGCACGGCAGCGGCGATGAAGGTGGTGATGTTGGAGTCGAGGATGGTCGCAAGCGCCCGCTTGAAGCCCGCATCGATCGCCGAGATCGGACTTCTCCCGCCACGCAACTCCTCGCGGATGCGCTCGTAGATCAGCACGTTGGAATCGACCGCGATGCCGACGGTGAGCACGATGCCGGCGATGCCGGGCAGTGTCAGCGTGGCGCTGAGCAGCGACAACAGGCCGAAGATCATGGCGACGTTGATGGCCACCGCGATATTGGCGAACACGCCAAACAGCCGGTAGGTCACGAGCATGAAGACGATGACGAGGATCGAGCCGACATAGGCCGCCAGCTCACCCTTGTCGATCGAGTCCTGGCCGAGGCCCGGACCGACGGTGCGTTCCTCGACCACCGTGAGCGGCGCAGGCAGCGCGCCGGCGCGCAGCAGGATCGCGAGATCGTTGGCCGACTGCACGGTGAAACTGCCGGAGATCTGGCCCTGGCCGCCGGTGATCGGCTCGCGAATGACCGGCGCCGAGATCACCTTGCCGTCAAGGACGATCGCGAAGGGCAACCCGACATTCTCTTGCGTGGCCTGCGAGAACTTGCGCGCGCCCGAAGTATTGAACTTGAAGCTGACGACCGGCTCATTGGTCCGCTGGTCGAATGTCGCCTGGGCGTCGGTCAGATCGCCGCCCGCGACCAGGACCTGCTTCTTGACCACATAGGGCGTCGGCGGGGGCGACGCGCTCATCAGGACTTCGGATTCCGGCGGCACCCTGCCCGCTTGCGCCTGATCCGGCGGCACGGAGGGATCGACCATGCGGAATTCCATCTTCGCGGTCTTGCCCAGCAGTTCCTTCAAATGGGTGGGATCCTGCAGACCCGGCACCTGCACCAGGATGCGGTCGTTGCCCTGTCGCTGGATGATAGGCTCGACGGTGCCGAGCTCGTTGACGCGCTTCTCGACGATCTGGATCGACTGCTCGATGGTCTTGCGCAAACGCTCGATCATCGCGGCCTCGGGAATGCTGAGGCGGATCAATCCGCCACCGGCATCGGCAACGTCAAGGTCGCGCTGACCGCCGGACCCCATCAGGCCGCCAATCGGCTGCGCAAGCTCGCGCAGCTTGGCGAGCGCCGGCTGAACGTCGGTCTCCTTGGTGATGCGCACCTCGGCCGCGTCGTTGCGCACGACCACGCCGCCAGTGAAGCCGATCTTGGCCTCGCGCAGCACGCGACGCACGTCGTCGCGAACCTGGTCGAGCTTTTCCTTCTTCACGTAGTTGGAATCGACCTCGAGCTGCAGAGAGGAGCCGCCCTGCAAGTCGAGACCCAACACCAGGCGACGCTGCGCCCAGGCCGGCCAGGTCTTGACCTGCGCCTCGGGAAAGAAGTTCGGGACCGCGCAGAGGCACACGATCAGCGCCGTCAGGATAATCCCCAGCGCCTTCCACCGCGTGAAATACAACATCGACTGGACCTGTCAGATCAGGAGACTTGAGTTGCTCGCGGACGCGCTCACTTCGAGGCGGCGTCGTCCTTGGCACTTTCCTTGGCGGCGTCCTTGCTATCCTTGGATTCCTTGGCCGGCTCGCCCTTGGCGCGCACGCCGGAGATCATCTGGCGCATCTGCCGCACCCGCACGCCGTCGGAAATCTCGAACTCGATCTGGTCGTCGTCGACGACCTTGGTGACCTTGCCGACGAGGCCGCCCGAGGTCACCACGGTGTCGCCGCGACGGATGTTCTTCACGAGCTCGGCGTGGTCCTTCACCTTCTTCTGCTGCGGGCGCAGAATCAGGAAGTACATGATCACGAAGATCAGGGCGAACGGCAGCAGCGACATCAACATGCTGTTGGTGTCACCGGCGCCCGCGGCCTGGGCATACGCAGGGGTAATCAGCATTCGGACGATCCTCGTGAGAACGGGGGAAAGCCGGTCAGGCCCTCAAAGGCGACCGGCTCGGTCAAATTCGCGCGGACTATAGCGGCCATTGCCCCAATTGCAACGCTGCCAGACCGGTGATTTGGCCACCTTGCGGCGCGCCGTCAGGCCCGATAAGGCTGCATTCTCAGGAACTTCGGACATGCCCAAAAACATGAGCAAAAGCCCGGCCGGCAAAGGCCCCCGCACCCCTGCCCGCAAGCCCGCCCGCGTCGCGGCAAAACGCCCCAAGGGGGCTACCAAGGGGGGCGCAACGGCAGCCCCGGACCTCTCCCAGGAGCGCCTCGTCCGCGCGCTTGAGAGCATTGCGGCCCACCTCGCCGCCCAGGGCAAGCCGGCCGTCGCGACCGAGTCGTTCGAACGGGCCGACGCCTATGTCTGGCATCCCGACGGCCGCCTGTCGGCGGTGCCGCGGGTCAGCCGCGTCGAGCTGTTCCTGCTCAAGGGCGTCGACCGGATGCGCGACATCCTGATGGAGAACACCGAGCGCTTCGCCGGCGGCCTGCCCGCCAACAACGCCCTGCTCTGGGGCGCGCGCGGCATGGGCAAGTCCTCGCTAGTGAAGGCCGCGCATGCCAGCATCAATGCCGACCGCAAAGCTAGCGAGAAGCTGAAGCTGATCGAGATCCACCGCGAGGACATCGAGACACTGCCGATGCTGATGGAGAAGCTCCGCGACTCCAGCTTCCGCTTCATCGTGTTCATCGACGACCTCTCCTTCGACGGCAACGACGCGTCCTACAAATCGCTGAAGGCCGTGCTCGAAGGCGGCATCGAGGGCCGGCCCGACAACGTCATCCTCTACGCCACCTCCAACCGCCGCCATCTGCTGGCGCGCGACATGATCGAGAACGAGCGCTCGACCGCGATCAATCCCGGCGAAGCGGTGGAGGAGAAGGTCTCGCTGTCGGATCGTTTCGGCCTCTGGCTCGGCTTCCACCGCTGCAGCCAGGACGAATACCTCGCCATGGTACGCGGCTATTGCAGCCATTTCGGCATTGAGATCGACGACGAGGCGCTGGAGCGCGAGGCGCTGGAATGGTCGACCACCCGCGGCTCCCGTTCGGGCCGCGTCGCCTGGCAATTCGTGCAGGAGCTGGCGGGACGGCTGGGCGTGAAGCTGACGACGAAGTAGTGTAGCCCCACCCACAACCGTCATCGCCCGGTCGAGCCGGGCGATGACAGCGTGCCTATCGTGATGGCGTGCCCCGACCTGGAGCCACTCGCCTCACGCCCCGTTCAGGAATTGAAGCGGGTCAACCGGGCTCGATCCCTTGCGGATCTCGAAGTGGAGCTGCGGCGACGCCACCTCCCCGGATTGACCCGACTTGGCAATGACCTGACCGCGCTTGATGGTATCGCCGCGCTTCACCAGCAGCTCACTCGCATGGGCATATGCGGTGACGTAGCCGTTGGAATGCCGAACCAGGATCAGATTGCCGTAACCTTTCAGCTCGTTGCCGGAATAGGCGACGACGCCGTCTTCAGCCGCCTTGACCGGCGTTCCCTCGGGCACCGCGAGATTGATGCCGTCGTTGGACTTGCCGTTGGTCTTGGCGCCGTAGCTCGTGACCACCTTGCCCCGCACCGGCCAACGGAAGGTCGGCAGTGCGCTGGTGGTCTCCGCAGCCTTCGCGGGAGCCTCCGTGGGCTTCTCTTCGACGTTCGCCGTGGCCTGGGCCAGGCGCGCGCTCTGCACCGGCGCGGCGGCGGCCATCTTGGTGGCGGGTGCGGGAGCAGCCGCAACGGGCTGCAGGGTTCCAGCCACTGGAGCAGCCGCGACCGGCGCCGCGACAGCGGCGGTCTTGGCACCGGGCACGGTCAACTTGGTGCCGAGCTTGAGTTTTGCAGAGGGATCGAGGCCGTTGGCACGGGCGAGCTCGGCCGACGAGATATGGTTCTTGCGGGCAATGCTGGCGAGCGTGTCGCCGTGATTGACGAAGTGCGTGCTCGACGGCGCAGCCATGACCGCAACCGGCTTCGCAGCGGGAGCTGCCGCGACCGGAGCCAGCGCAGGCGCGGCGGCCGTAGCCGGATGCGGGATGATCAGCTGCTGGCCGGGCGAGAGCGCGCGCGGGCCCTTGTAGCCGTTGGCGGCAAGGATCGCCTGCGGCGTGACATGATAGCGCTTGGCGAGCACGTCCAGCGTGTCGCTGGTGCCGACGATGATCTTGGTCCCGCCGGCTGGCTGAGCGGCGGCAACGGAGCGCGGCGGCACGGTGGCCGTGGTCTCCAGATGCGGCTGCGCCGGGGGCGCGTAGGAGCTGACGCCGCGCCCGCCTCCGGACACCCCGCCACCTGACGCAACGGGATAGGATTGCGGCGCGGACACTGCCGGCGGCGGCAGGGGCTGCGACTGATAATATCCGGGCTGCGTCTGCGGCCGCGCATATTGCGGCAGATCACGCTGCTGCGGCGGCGCATGCTGCACCGATCCGGTCTGCTCTGAGGCGAAGGGATTGGAGAAGTTCGACTGGGACAGCCGCGACGACATGTCGGCGCTGCATCCTGCGAAGCTGAAGGAGATCAGCGCCAGCACCGCGACCTGCGGCACGCGGCGCGAGTAAAGCAACTCGGCGACAGCGGACATGGTTACTCACTCGTACGCAACAGAACTGGTGTTTTAAGTAAACACGTCCCGAGTAAATAACGGCTTAACCCTCCCAATAAGATGTTGGCGGCACAGCCGATCCGGGAATCTACAGCTCCCGCGCCACGCCGGGCAGCGCCGGCACGAAGCGGACCTCGACGAGTTCCTTGCGCTCGATCCCGGCCTCGGTCCGGGTGAGACGGACCAGCGTCTGCACACCCTGGTGGGGGCCGACCGGGGCGATCAGGATGCCGCCAACCTCCAGCCGACCGACCAGGTTCTCGGGGATCTGCTCCATCGCGGCGGTGACGATGATGCGATCGAACGGGCCGATGTTGGGCGGCAGGTTGAGTCCGTCGCCGAGCATCACCTCGACATTGTGACAGCCGAGCTTTTCGAGCCGGGCGCGTGCCGTGTCCGCAAGCTTGCGATAGCGTTCGACGGTCAGCACCTGGCCGGCGAGCCGCGCCAGCACGGCCGCCTGATAGCCGGAGCCGGTGCCGATCTCGAGCACGCGATGCCCTTTCCGGAGCTGGAGCTGCTCGGTCATGTAGGCGACGACGAAGGGCTGGCTGATGGTCTGGCCACAGGCGATCGGCAGAGCGCTGTCGCGGTAGGCGCCGTCGCGATCGGCCTCGTCGACGAAAAGCTCGCGCGGCACCTCCTCCATGGTTCGCAGCACCGCCTGATCGCTGATGCCCCGACGCCTCAGCGTGAGCTGAAACATCATCTTTTCCGGCGGGTGCTGATGGGAGTTCATTGCCTGCTGACGCTGTCTTGCCGTGCCTGATCAGTCTCAAGCCCGGACGCGAAAATCTTGTTCCTGCTCAGGAACCCATGATAGCCTTGGTGCATAGCCTTGGCGCGGCGTATTTGACCACAGATAGGCTTGGCAAGGGCGAGCCGCGATGACCTTTTTCGGGCATCCCTTCGTCGAAACGCGCATTGCGTCGATTCGTGTTATCTGCGAACGTTTTGAGCAATGGGCAAGGACTCAACTATGACCGCAGGGCTTTCCGGCCGCTCTGTCTTCCTCGTCGAGGACGAGGTGATGATCAGGATGATGGTCGCGGACATGCTCGAGGAGCTCGGCTACAAGGTCGCAGCCGAGGCCGGCGACATTCCCGAGGCCATGCGTCTCGCCCAGGCGACCGACTTCGACATCGCCATTCTCGACGTCAACGTCAACGGCAAGGTCATCTCGCCGGTCGCCGATGTGATCAAGGCCAAGGGCTGCCCCTTCATCTTCGCCACCGGCTACGGCTCCTCCGGCCTGCCCGAGCAGTACCGCGACCGGCCGGCGCTGCAGAAGCCGTTCCAGCTCGACGCGCTCGGCAAGACCATCGAGGCCGCGCTGCGCGGCGGATAGGATATTTCCGTGCCTGCGAGCCGCTATTTCAGCGTCGCGCTCAACTCTTCCGAAAACGCTTCATTGGTGCGGTCGAGCCTGAGCGGGGTGACCGACACGTAGCGTTCGCGCAGCGCCGCAAGATCCGTCCCGTCCGCCGGCGTGTCCATCATCGCAGTGCGCTCGAAGCCGATCCAGAAATAGGGATTGCCGCGGCCGTCCTTGCGCTCGTCGATCCGCAAGAAACCGAGATTGCGCTTGCCCTGCCGCGTGACGCGAACGCCGAGCACCTCTTCCGGAGCACAGGACGGGAAGTTGACGTTGATGACGGTGTCCTTCGGGATGCCAGCGGCGATCACCTTGCGCAGGATGTCGGGCCCGAACTTGCGCGCCGTGTCCCACGGCGGCCGCTCGCGGGTCTCGACGCTGAACTCCTGCGACAGCGCGAACGACGGCAGACCCAGAATGGTGCCCTCCAGCGCGCCGGCGATGGTGCCGGAATAGACCACGTCCTCGGCGACGTTGCGGCCCTTGTTGACCCCGGACAGCACGACGTCGGGCAGCTTGGACCCGAGGATATGGCGCGCACCCATGATGACGCAGTCGGTCGGCGTGCCGCGCACGGCAAAGTGCCGCGGCCCGACTTCGCGCAGGCGCAAGGGATCGTTCAGCGACAGCGAATGCGACACTCCGGACTGGTCGAGCTCGGGCGCGACCACCCAGACGTCGTCAGACAGCGCGCGCGCAATCTCCTCCACGACCTTGAGGCCGGGGGCGTGGATGCCGTCGTCATTGGTGCAGAGAATGCGCATGCGAAGGGTCGATTCCAGAACGTTGGGGGTCCCAGCCGTCTTATCCGGCTCCGGCCCATCAGGCAAACCGGGCGATTGCGGTCTGGCGGCAGGTTCCCGGTCCCATTACCGGCGGATCCGCCATTGCGGCAGGAAGCGCGCCAGCCGGCCCTCCGCGCGCAGTTGCATCGCCGGCACGGCCGGATCGAGGACCGGGGCCTCGATCACGCCGAGCGCCTCCAATTGCGCAACCAGCGGATTCGAAGCGGGCGCCTGCGGAAAGCGTTCGCGTGCCAGCGTCAGCGCCTTGTCGAAATCGGCTGCATTCACACCGGGCTTGGCCCGCCGGCTCTGCACGAGATCGTCGTCCCAGAGCCGCGCGATCTCGATATCGAGCACGCCGCGCAGGCGCTGGTCGACGGCCTGAATGCCGGCCCCCGTCACCGCCCATTGTCTGCCGACCCAGAAGATGTCGCGGTGCAAGGCCATGAACGAGCGGGTTCGCG
>RXJC01000422.1 GCA_003963435.1 Bradyrhizobiaceae bacterium
GACGCCTGAGCTGGTTGAGCCAGCGTGTCTTACTCCGCCGCCTGCCTTGGTGCACGGGCAAGCCGCAGCAGCGCGTCGTCATCCACCGTCTTGATCGGCGTGAAATCGCGATGGGCGATGTAGTCAGGCCGCGTGGGGTTACGGATATAGTTCGAGACCGCATTCAGCGTCAGATACACGATCTTGCGCGGGTAGGGCGTGATGTTGCCGGCAGATCCATGCACCAGATTGCCGTGGAACATCAGCATGCCGCCGGGCTTGCCGGTCGGCGCGACGATGCCGCCCTGTTCAACGAGGCGCGTCACCGTGGCCTCGTCCAGCGTCCATAAAGGATACGAGGTGGTGGCGAGGTCGTGCGAGGCTTCGAGGTCGCCGGCATTCTGGCTGCGCGGCACCAGCATCAGAGGGCCGTTGATCGGCATCACCTCGTCGAGGAAGATCGCGATGTTCATCGCCCGCGGCTCCGGCATGCCGTCGTCGCGCTTCCAGGTGCCGTAGTCCTGGTGCCACTGCCAGACGTCGCCGGTGAAAGCCGATTTCGCGTTGATCTTGAACTGGTGCATGTAGACGGGCTCGCCGAACAATTGCTCGACCGGCTCGATCATGCGCGGATGCGCGCCGAGGATGCCGAAGGCTTCGTTGTAGAGATGCGCGGCAAACGCCGTGCGCGGCGCGCCGCTCTTCTCGCGCCAGACTTCCGGCCGGTTGGCGTCGTAGATGCCGACCGCCTCGCGCGCCAGCAGGTCAACCTCCTCCTGGGTGAACAGCTCGGGCAGGAACAGCCAGCCCTCGCGGTGGAAGAACTCCAATTGCTCCTGAGACAGTTTCATGGGTCGTCCTCCTGTTGTTTCGCTTGTTCTTGTTGTCTCTCTCGTCATGGCCGGGCTTGTCCCGGGCATCCACGTCTTTGCTGCACGTTCGGAAGACGTGGATGCCCGGACAAGCCCGGGCATGACGGTGAGGTGGTCTACGCCGCCTCTTCCGTCGCCCTCAACCTCTCCTCAGTCATCCGTCCCGCCGTCTGCGCATGCGCCAGTGCGGCGCGTTCGGCGGCCTTGGCGTTGCCTGCGAGAATGTGCCCGGCGATGTCGGCATGCTCCGTCCAGGCGCTGCCGCGATAGTCGAGCTCCGACAGCACCGTCGCCATCGAGCGCCGCATATGCGGCCATTGCGGCGCGATCGTCTCCTCGATCACGGGATTGCCAGCGAGCTGATAGATCGCGCGGTGAAAGTCGACATCGAGCACGATCAGCTCGGCCAGCGTCGTGTTGCGGTCGATACGGCGTCCGGCGGCGAGCGCCGCGTCCAGCCGCGCGCGTCCTGCGGCATCGCTTGCCGCGCGCTCCGCGGCAAGCCGCGCGGCCAGCGCATCGATCGCGCCGCGCACCTCGTAGAGCTGGCGGATGCGCGCGGGATCGAGCTGGGTGACCTCGAAGCCACGCTTGCCGCTTTCGGCGACGAGACCCTGGCGGTGCAGCAGGTGCAGCGCGTGCGACACCGGCTGACGCGACACGCCGAGCCTGTCGGCGAGCTCGTTCTGGCGGATGCGCTGGCCGGGCTCGAGTGTGCGGTCGGAGATCGCCTCCAGGATGCGCGCATAGACCTGGTCGATCAAGTTCGGAAGCGGGTCGAGGGGGATCACGCCGGCGGCTCCGAGGGAGACAAAAGGGAATACGGAATTCTGTGTTCAACGCTACGCCTCGTCGGCGAGAGCGGTCAAGTGGTATTGAAGGATGGGGCGGTGCCCATTCGCGAGGTGAGTTAAGTCATTGATATTGCTTGGCTGGTCTACTGTGCATGGGGTTGTTTTCGCGAAAATGATCGCGTCCGGCCTGTGGAACAGGGGGGCGCCGAACTACTCCGCCAGGAATCCGTTCACCACCTCGCCGAACCCCAGCGGGTCCTGTTCGAACATCCAGTGGCCCGCGTTCGGAATCACCGCCGTCTCAGCTCCCACGATGTGCGCGGCAAGCACGCGCCACATCACCGACAGGCTGCCGGTGGTGGCGCCGCCGCCGATCAGCAGGGTGGGCGTCGCGATCGCCTGCGCATCGCTGAGCGTGTAGGGCCTGCGCTGCTCGTTGATCTGGCCGAGGAAGGTGAGCGCGTTGTCGCGGAGTTGCTGCTTGGCGGCGGCCGGGACGCGCCGCCAGGAGCCGTCGCCCTCGATGCCCTCGTAGAAATTCTGCAGCGCGCCCTCGAGGTCGCCGGCGCGGATCATCTCGACCGAGCGCGCGGTGCGCGCCGCCAGCGGCGGGTACGCGGGCGTGCCTTCGGGCACCGGCAGGGATGCGTCGAGGTCGCCGCCGGGTTCGGCCAGCACCAGCCTTCGCACCAGATCAGGCCGCGCCTGCGCCACGCGGAATGCGATGTGGCCGCCGCGCGAATGGCCCATCAAGTCGACCGGTCCGGGCTTCACCTGCTCGATGAAGGCGATGGTGTCCGAGACATGCTGCGCCATCTTGTAGTCGTCGCCGACGGTGTCCCAATGCTCGGGAAAGAAATGCCGCAGACTGACCGAGATGACGCGATGGGCCTTCGACAGCGGGCCGAGCACCGAATACCAGGTGCGGAAATCGCCTAACGTGCCATGCACGCAGACCAGCGGATGGCCCTCGCCGACTTCGAGATAGGCCATGTCGTAACCGTTGACGCGGAAGCTTTGCATGATCAGCTCGCCAGAAAATCCAGGACGACTTCGGAATATTTCTGCGGCGCCTGCTCGAACATCGGATGCGTCGCGTTCGGGATGATCGCCGTCTTGGAATAGGGCACATGCGCGGCCAGCGCTTGCAGCACTTTTGGCAGCAGGCCCTTGGTTCGCGCCCCCAGGATGAACAGGGTCGGCATCTTGATCGACTCTGCGTCCGCCTTCGAGAACGGCGGGCGGTTGTCGCGGACCTGGCCGATCAGCGTCATGGCGTTGTCGCGAAGGTTCTGCTTCACCATCGCAGGCAGCCGCGGCCAGGTGCCGGCGCCTTCCAGCGTGTCGACGAAGACGGCAAGGCCGCCATCGACGTCGCCGTCAGCGATCTTCTCGGCCGAAGCCGTGAAGCGCGCCAGCAGCGGCGAGGGGCCGCCGACATAGTCGGGGTCGAGACTGGCGTCGAGCTCGCCGCCGGGCTCGGCCAGGACGAGCCGGCGCAGCAAATCGGGGCGCGCTTGCGCGACGCGGAAACAGATGTGCCCGCCGCGGGAATGACCCATCAGGTCGACGGGGCCGAGATCGAGCTTCTCGATGAAGGCGATGACGTCCTGGACGTGCTGGGCAATCGAATAGGTGTCACCGACGCCGTCCCAGCGCTCGGGAAAGAAGTGCCGCAGGCTGACCACGATGGCCCGGCGCTGCTGCGTCAGCGGCCCGAGGACGCAGCCCCAGACGCGGAAGTCGTTGAGCGAGCCATGCACGCACACCAGCGGCGGCCGGCCTCTGTCGTCGCCCACGTCGAGATAGGGCATGTCGTAACCGTTGACGTGGAGGCTTTGCATTCGGGACTCGCGACAAGGTGCGGAACTCCTGTGCAAGATTCCCGGAAACCGGGTGGATCGCAACTATTTCCAAGCCTAGATTTGAGCCGAGATCACATTGGGGGCATGCGACGAGGACGCAAGCTCAGGAACCCAAGCCATGACCGATCAGCATTTTGCCCTGTTCGATACCCGGATCGGCCTGTGTGCCGTCGCATGGGGCCCGCGCGGCATCAACGGCACGCAGCTGCCCATGGGTGGCGAGCAGAAGATCCGCACCCGGATCAGCCAGCGCCATGCCGACGCCACCGAGGCCGAGCCGACCGCCGAAGTACAGCAGGCGATCAACCGCATCGTCAAGCTGCTCGCGGGCGAGCCGGATGACCTCACCGATATCGAGCTCGATCTCGACGGCGTGCCCGACTTCAACCGCGGCGTCTACGCGATCGCCCGCGCCATTCCGCCCGGCAAGACCATCACCTATGGCGATATCGCCAAGCAGCTCGGCGGCGTCCAGCTGTCGCGCGACGTCGGCCAGGCGCTCGGCCGCAACCCGTGCCCGA
>RXJC01000534.1 GCA_003963435.1 Bradyrhizobiaceae bacterium
GGCGCTGACCGCACGTTGACGCTCGACATCGTCGACTATCCCGGCGAATGGCTGCTCGACCTGCCGCTGCTGCAGAAGAGTTTTGAGCAATGGTCGGCGGAAAGCCTTGCGCTGTCGCGCGAGGCGCCGCGCGCGCATCTTGCCACCGAGTGGCACGCCCATCTCGCAACGCTCAAGCCCGAGGCCCGCGAGGACGAGCAGGCCACGCTCACTGCGGCAAAGCTGTTCACCGATTATCTGCGCGCCTGCCGTGACGAGCGCTTCGCGATGAGCCTGTTGCCGCCCGGCCGCTTCCTGATGCCGGGCAATCTCGCAGGCTCGCCGGCGCTGACCTTTGCGCCGCTCGACGTGCCCGTGGGCGGGCAGGCGGGCGAGGGATCGCTGTGGGCGATGATGGTGCGCCGCTTCGAGGCCTACAAGGACGTCGTGGTGCGGCCGTTCTTCCGCGATCATTTTGCCCGGCTCGACCGCCAGATCGTGCTGGCTGATGCGCTCGCCGCCTTCAACTCCGGCCCGGAGGCACTGCACGATCTCGAAGCCGCGCTGGCCGGCATTCTCGATTGCTTCAACATCGGCCGCAGCACGATCCTCTCCAGCCTGTTCCGGCCGCGCATCGACCGCATCCTGTTTGCGGCGACCAAGGCCGACCATCTGCACCATTCCAGCCACGACCGGCTCGAGGCCGTGCTGCGCCGCGCCGTCTCGGGCGCGGTTGCGCGCGCGGAAAATACCGGCGCGGCGATCGACGTGGTGGCGCTGGCCGCCGTGCGCGCCACCAGGGAAGCGCAGGTTGCGCGCGGCCGCGACAAATTGCCGTCGATCCTGGGAACACCGGCCGCGGGCGAAAGTGCCGGCGGCGAGTTGTTCGACGGCAACACGGAAGTGGCGACCTTTCCGGGCGATTTGCCGCTGGATCCCGAGCCGCTGTTCAACGGCACCGATGCGTTCCGCGGCCTCTCCACCGAGGCCGCCGAAAAGAGCGACTTCCGCTTCCTGCGCTTCCGCCCGCCCAAGCTCGAACGCGAGGGAACGAGCGAGCCGCCGCTGCCACACATTCGCCTCGACCGTGCCTTGCAGTTCCTGATCGGAGACAAGCTCGCATGACCGACCGATCGAAGCCACGGCGGCCGGCAACGTTCCGCCTCGACGATCCCGGCGTGGTCGTCACCGAAGCCGACGAGACAAGCCGGCTCGGCCGCGCCACCATCCAGATCACGCCCGAGCATGATCCGCAGGCGCTGCCGGTGCCGATCGCAGCCGCGCTGCCCGCGCGGCGCGGCTTCCCCTGGGGTACGCTGTTCTGGTCCGGCCTTGCCGGGCTGACACTGCTCGGCACCGGGCTCGGCGTGGTCCGTCTGATCGAGGACCTGTTTGCACGCAGCGAAACCCTCGGCTTCGTCGGTCTCGCCTTTGCCTCCGTCACCGCGCTGGCGCTGGCCGTCGTGACCGGTCGCGAAGCCTTTGGCCTCGCGCGTCTTGCGACCATCGAGAAGCTGCATGCGCGCGCTGCTTCCGTGCTTGCCAGCGATGACCGCAAGGAAAGCCGCGTCATCGTGCAGGACCTGCTCAAGATCGCGCATCAGAACCCGCAGCTCGCGCGCGCCCGTGCCACGCTGGAGAGCCACACCGGCGAGATCATCGACGGCGCCGACATGATCCGCCTCGCCGAGCGCGAGTTGATGTCCCCGCTCGATGCCGAGGCGCGGCGGCTGGTGTCGTCGGCCGCGCAAAAGGTCTCGATCGTGACCGCGGTGAGCCCACGCGCCGCGATCGACGTGCTGTTCGTGTTCGTCGCCGCGCTGCGCCTGATCCGCCAGCTCGCCTATCTCTATGGCGGCCGCCCCGGCACACTCGGCATGATCCGCCTGCTTCGCCACGTCATCGCCCATCTCGCCATCACCGGCGGCATGGCCGCGAGCGACAGCCTGGTGCAACAGATGCTCGGCCACGGCATCGCGGCCAAGCTGTCGCAGCGGCTCGGCGAAGGCGTGCTCAACGGATTGCTGACGGCGCGGCTGGGATTGGCGGCGATCGACGTGACGAGGCCGCTGCCGTTCGCGGCATTGCCGCCGCCGAAGCTTTCCGATCTTGCGACGGATCTGCTGCGGAAGAAGGACGACGAGGAGTAGCGGCAAGACGGGTGAGGGCTCTCTCCGCAAGACCGAAATCGTAGGGTGGGCAAAGGCGCATTTGCGCCGTGCCCACCATCTCTCTCGATCACAAAAAAGCGTGGGCACGCTTCGCTTTGCCCACCCTACGATACTGCCCGCGTGGAGAGATCACCCCACCCCGCTCGCGCTGCGCGCGATCGACCCTCCCCCTTCAGCGGAGGGTAAGCAGTCCGCAAGCACCTTCCACTGGAACAGCGGCGAATCCTTCGGCGGCGACAGCTCCGGGGTCCACCCCGTGAGTTTTTCGATCACATAGCTATCGGAGCGAACGCCGCGCCAGCTTCGGTCGACTTCGCCGAGCGACTCGCGCCTCGCCGGAATGTTGTCCCACAGCGACGAGCGATCGTCCGGCTTGCGGCCGACATAGATGCCGGCGTGGCCCTTGATCCTGTCCATGCCGGGGTCACGGAAGTCCTGGAAGCGGCCGCGCTCGTTGAGCTCGATGACAGGCACCCGGCCGCGGAACAGCCAGCGCATCATGGCGTAGGTGCGATAGTCCGTGGTCGCGATCCACCTCGCGCCGGTCTCGTCGAGCGCGGCCTGCGCGCGCGCGGCGACCTGCTCGTAGCCGGCCTCGGCGCCGATCGGATCCAGTCTGCCGAGCAGATTCCAGGGCGCTGCGACGTAGTAGAGGAACACGATGACGACGAAGGCGATGCCCGAAACGATCGCCGTCCTGACCCAGAACAGCGACGATCTCAGCATGCGCGCCGACCAGTCTTCCTTCATCATCGCCGCGAGGTTGACGGCGGCCGCCGCGAAGCCGACCGGCCACATGAACATCGGCCAGGTGTCACCGACCCGCAGCGTCATCGACTTGAAGAGGAAATAGAGGAACGGCACCAGCACCGCGGTCGACAGCAGGATCGCGACGGGCTCGCGCGTGCGATAGCCGCGCCATGCCGTCAGCACCAGCCCGGTCAGCACCACCGGCAGCATCACGAATCCGACCAGGCCGAACTGGAGGCCGATGTAATCGCCGATCGTCCGCAGCGAGATGCCGTAATTGGCGGTGGCGCGCACGCCCTGGAAACGGAACGAGGCCCAGTCGTGCT
>RXJC01000527.1 GCA_003963435.1 Bradyrhizobiaceae bacterium
GTTCAATCTGGAGCGCGCCGGACACATCTATACCCGCATCTCCAACCCGACCACGGGCGTGCTGGAGGAGCGGCTCGCCGCGCTCGAAGGCGGCGTCGGCGCGATCTGCACCGCGAGCGGCATGGCCGCGCTGCATCTGGCGATCGCGACGCTGCTCAACGCCGGTGACCACATCGTGGCGTCGAGCTCGCTCTATGGCGGCACCATCAATTTGCTGGCGCACACGCTGCCGCGCTTCGGCATCACCACGAGCTTCGTCAAGCCGCGCGATCTCGACGCGTTCCGCAGCGCCATCAAGCCGAACACCAAGCTCGTGATCGGCGAGACCATCGGCAATCCCGGGCTCGAGGTGCTGGACATTCCGAAGGTCGCGCAGATCGCGCATGACGCAAAAATCCCGCTCTTGATCGACAACACTTTTGCCACGCCCTATCTCAGCCGGCCGATCGAGCTTGGCGCCGATATCGTCATGCATTCGGCGACCAAATGGATCGGCGGTCACGGCATCGCCATCGGCGGCGCCATCATTGACGGCGGTCGCTTCGACTGGCGCGATTCCGGCAAGTTCGCGGTGCTGACCGAGCCTTATGGCGGCTATCACGGCATCGTCTTCGACGAGCAGTTCGGCACCGCCGCCTTCATCATGCGCGCGCGCACGGAAGGTTTGCGCGATTTCGGCGCCTGCCTGTCGCCGACCAATGCGTTCCAGCTGCTGCAGGGCGTCGAGACATTGGGCGTGCGCATGGACCGTCACATGCAGAACACGCACCTCGTGCTGGAAGCGCTGAAATCCAACAAGGCCGTCGACTGGGTGCTGCATCCCTCGCTTGAGACGCACACGGACTATCAGCTCGCCAAGCAGCTCTTGCCGCGCGGCGCCGGCTCGATCATCTCCTTCGGCATCAAGGGCGGGCGGCCGGCGGGACGCAAGTTCATCGAGTCCTTGCGCATGATCAGCCATCTCGCCAATGTGGGCGACGCCAAGACGCTGGTGATCCACCCGGCCTCGACCACGCATCAGCAGATGGATGCCGAGCAGCTCAAGGCCGCCGGCATCGGCGAGGAGCTGGTGCGGCTGTCGGTCGGCATCGAGACGGCAAGCGACATCATCGACGATCTGGCGCAGGCACTGCGCATCTCGCAGAAGGTCTGACACCATGAAGCTCTCCGTCAACGGCCTCGATGTGTTCGTCGCAACCGGCGGCCGCGATTTCGACAAGTCCCTGCCCACGGTCGTGTTCATCCACGGCGCCGGCTTCGACCATTCGACCTGGGCGCTGCATACGCGCTGGTTCGCTCATCACGGCTTTGGCGTGCTGGCGCCGGACCTGCCCGGCCACGGCCGATCGGTTGGGCCTTCGCTCGGCAGCATCGCCGAGATGGCCGACTGGACCGCGGCGCTGCTCGATGCGGCGGGCGCTGCAAAGGCGCATCTGATCGGCCATTCCATGGGATCGCTGATCTCGCTGGAAACGGCGGCGCGCCATCCGGACAAGGTCTCCGCGCTGAGCCTGATCGGCACCGCCGCGACCATGACGGTCGGCCCGGACCTGCTCAAGGCCGCCGAGGCCAATTCGCAGGATGCCAACGACATGGTCTCGATCTGGGGCCTCGGCTTCAACGCCGAGCTCGGCGGCTCTCTCGCGCCGGGCCTGTGGATGCATGGCGGCGCGCAGGCCGTGCTGAGGGCGTGCGAGCCCGGCGTGCTGTTCAGGGATCTGTCGGCCTGCAATGCCTACGCAAACGCGCTTGCCGCCGCCGCGACCGTCAAGGTGCCGACGACGCTGATCCTCGGCGAGCGTGACATGATGACGCCGGCAAAGGCAGGCAAGGCGCTTGCCGCCGCGATCCCCGATGCGAAGACCGTCGTGGTGCCGGGCGCCGGGCACATGATCATGGCCGAGCGGCCTGATGAATTGCTGGCGGCCTTGCGGACCTGAGAAGGATCAATCGCTCGCGTCATGCGTTTCGGTCAGACATCCCGATGATCATCAAAGGGAACCCTGACCATGCCAAGACAAGAAGTCATCCGCAAAGCGAAGCCCCGTCATCATCGGATCGGTCGGAGTTGTCATGTCACACAGTCTCACGGGGCGCACGGCGCTCGTCACCGGCGGCTCGCGTGGAATCGGCGCAGCCGTCTGCCGCGCGCTCGCCGCATCGGGCGCGGCCGTGGCGATCAACTGCCGCGAACAGATCGGACAGGCCGAGCGCTTGGCGGCCGAGATCGGCCAGCAAGGTGGCCGCGCCATCGTCGTTGCCGCCGACGTCTCGCAAGCGGAGGCGGTGACCGACATGATCCAGCGCGTGACGGCCGGGCTCGGCCCGATCGACATCCTCGTCAACAATGCCGGCATCGCCATCACACGCGGCATCGACGACCTCACCGAGGAGGATTTCGACCGAACGATCCTGGTCAATCTGAAATCCGCTTTTCTCTGCACCCAGGCGGTGCTGCCGTCGATGCGCGCAAGGAAATGGGGCCGCATCGTCAACATTTCCTCGGGCGCGGCTCGCGGTGCCGGCTCGATCGGCCCGCACTACAATGCATCCAAGGCCGGCATGGAAGGATTGACGCGGGGTTATGCGGCCCGGCTGGTGAAGGAGGGCATCACCGTCAACGCGGTGGCGCCCTCGCTGATCGAAACCGACATGATGAGCCGCGTGACGGCCGGGCTCGGCCCGATCGACATCCTCGTCAACAATGCCGGCATCGCCATCACACGCGGCATCGACGACCTCACCGAGGAGGATTTCGACCGAACGATCCTGGTCAATCTGAAATCCGCTTTTCTCTGCACCCAGGCGGTGCTGCCGTCGATGCGCGCAAGGAAATGGGGCCGCATCGTCAACATTTCCTCGGGCGCGGCTCGCGGTGCCGGCTCGATCGGCCCGCACTACAATGCATCCAAGGCCGGCATGGAAGGATTGACGCGGGGTTATGCGGCCCGGCTGGTGAAGGAGGGCATCACCGTCAACGCGGTGGCGCCCTCGCTGATCGAAACCGACATGATGAGCGGCCAGCCCGCGCTCGTCAGCCGCATCCCGCTCGGCCGCTTCGGCACGGCGGACGAGGTGGCGAAAGCGGTGATGCTGCTGGTCGACAACGCCTACATGACCGGGCAGACGGTCGCGCTGAGCGGCGGCATGGCGTTTAATTAGGGCGTGGCGCCGAGGAAGCCGTAGGGTGGGCAAAGCGCAGCGTGCCCACGATTTGCGTGGAATTGGAGAGAGTTCGTGGGCACGGCGCAAGTGCGCCTTTGCCCACCCTACGATTCCGGACTCGCGGAGAGTACGAGGTTCACCACATCGTCGCAGCCGCGCGCTCGGGCCAGGCGCGGTCATACTCCGCGCCGCCGACCTTGTTCTCGCTCATCTCGGCGAGGATCTGGCCCGGCGTCGGCAAGGTCTTGGGGTCGACGCGCTTGTCGGGATTCCAGAGGTCGGCGCGGACGATGGCGCGGGCGCACTGGAAGTAGATTTCGTC
>RXJC01000579.1 GCA_003963435.1 Bradyrhizobiaceae bacterium
TTCTTCGGATGATACGAGGCTTGAAAGCCCCCTCTTTCATGGATTTGGCGCTTCAGGCGGCCGAAAATGCCGGAAAAGCCGGCGAAGTTCCTGTCGGATGCGTGGTGGTCCGCAACGACCAGGTCATCGCGACCGCCGGTAACCGGACGCTGACCGACCACGACCCCACGGCCCATGCCGAACTCGTCGCGCTGCGCGAGGCGGCGAGGACCATCGGCAGCGAGCGCCTGGTCGACTGCGACCTCTACGTGACGCTGGAGCCCTGCACCATGTGTGCGGGCGCGATCTCGTTTGCAAGGGTCAGGCGGCTCTATTACGGCGCCGCCGACCCCAAGGGCGGCGCGGTCGAGTCCGGCGTGCGGTTCTTCGGCTCGCCGACCTGCCACCACGCGCCGGACGTCTATTCCGGCGTCGGCGAGAGCGAGGCGGCGCGGCCCATCGGCAGCGAGCGCCTGGTCGACTGCGACCTCTACGTGACGCTGGAGCCCTGCACCATGTGTGCGGGCGCGATCTCGTTTGCAAGGGTCAGGCGGCTCTATTACGGCGCCGCCGACCCCAAGGGCGGCGCGGTCGAGTCCGGCGTGCGGTTCTTCGGCTCGCCGACCTGCCACCACGCGCCGGACGTCTATTCCGGCGTCGGCGAGAGCGAGGCGGCGCGGCTGCTGAAGGCGTTCTTCCGGGAGAGGCGGTAGTGCCGTCGTAGCCCGGATGGAGCGCAGCGCAATCCGGGGCGGTCTCGCCGCGGGGATGGAATCCCGGATTACGCTGCGCTCCATCCGGGCTACAAGAGACTCACCCCGCGAAAAACTCCCGCAGCGCCTTCGCCGTCGCGTCCGGATTCTCCTCGGTGAGGAAGTGCCCGGACTCCACCGGCATGCCCTCCAATTTGGTCGCCCACTGCTTCCACGTGTCGAGCGGCGTCGCCGCGGCTTGCGCGATGCCGGCATTGCCCCAGAGGGCCAGCATCGGCACCGTGATCTTCTTGCCGGCCTCGAAATCGGCCTTGTCGAGGTCGTAGTCGAAATAGGCGCCGGCGCGGTAATCCTCGCACATGGCATGGATGCGGGCGGGATCGCGGAACGGGGCGAGGTAGTGCTCGAGCGCGCGCTTGTCGATGGCGTCCAGCGTCTTCGACTTGGTCTGGCTCGCCATCTTGAAGCGCAGGAAGAACTCGCCCTGCCCCGCGATCAGCGTCTCCGGCAGCGGCGCGGGCTGCGCGAGAAAAGTCCAGTGATAGATCTTCAGCGCGTAGGCGCGGTTCATCCGCTCCCAGTAATTATAGGTCGGCAGGATATCGAGCACGGCAAGCTTCGACAGCCGGCCGGGATGGTCGAGCGCGAGCCGGTACGAGACCCGGCCGCCGCGGTCGTGGCCGGCCAGCGCGAAGTGGACGTGGCCGAGCCGCTCCATCATTTCGACCATGGCTTTGGCCATCGCGCGCTTGCTGTAGGGGATGTGCAGCGCGTCGCTCTCGGGCATGTCGGACCAGCCATAGCCCGGCAGGTCGGCGATGATCAGCGTGAATTTGTCGGCGAGCTGCGGCGCCACGCGATGCCACATCACGTTGGTCTCGGAGAAGCCGTGCAGGAGCAGCAGCGGCGGACCGCTGCCGCCGACGCGGGCGAAGACGCGGCCGAACGAGGTATCGATCCATTCGGAGGCAAAGCCCGGATAGAGGTCGGCGAGATCGGACATCTTGTTGCATCCTTGTGTGGGCAATCGGGCCGACCCCGGCACTCAAAAGTGCGAAAACAACCCCATGCACAGTACCGGTATCATGATCGGGGCAACTAACCCCAGATACCGATTGCACATTCTGGCGCGCGGATGTGGCGATCCGGTGACGCCAACGTCGCGATTCCGCGCCGCCTTATCACCTCTCCCGCTTGCGGGCAGGAGGATCGCATATACGGCTTAGCTTGAGTCACTTCAGTAAACACGACGTCATGGCCGGGCTTGTCCCGGCCATGACGACCTCCAAAAGGCCCATATGCGCTCCCTCTCCCACAAGCGGGAGCGCACCTTCCCCTGTCGCGATCGAGCCTGATCGCATCACGCGCTAATTCCTGGCCTTCTCCGCCTCCACCGCCTGCCAGCCGATGTCGCGGCGGCAAAAACCCTCCGGCCAGCGGATGCGGTCGACGGCCTGGTAGGCCCTCGCCTGCGCCTCCGTCACGGTCGCCCCCAGCGCGCAGACATTGAGCACGCGGCCGCCATTGGCGAGGATCGCACCGTCCTTGGCCACCGTGCCGGCGTGGAAGATCTCGACATTGTCGACCTTCGCCGCGTCATCGAGCCCCTCGATGCGCGTGCCCTTCTGGTAGTCGCCGGGATAGCCTTGTGCGGCCATCACCACGGTGAGCGCGCTTTCCTTGTGCCAGCGCAGGTCGAAATTCCTGAGCTGCCCGTCGCAGGCGGCGAGCAGCGCCGGCACGAGGTCGCTCATCATGCGCAGCATCAGCACCTGGCATTCGGGATCGCCGAAGCGGACGTTGAACTCGAACAGCTTTGGCCCCTGCGTCGTCAGCATGATCCCGGCATAGAGGATGCCGCGGAACGGCGTGCCGCGCTGCTTCATGCCCGCGACCGTCGGCAGGATGATCTTGGCCATGATCGCGCCGTGGATGGCGGGCGTCACCAAAGGCGTCGGCGAATAGGCGCCCATGCCGCCGGTGTTCGGGCCGACGTCGTGGTCGAACACGCGCTTGTGGTCCTGTGCGGAGGCGAGCGGGATCGCGGTCTCGCCGTCGCACAGCGCGAAGAAGCTGATCTCGCGGCCGGGCAGAAATTCCTCGATCACGACCTCCGCGCCGGCCTCGCCGAAGGCGCCCTCGAACATCATGGCGATGGCGTCCTCGGCCTCGCGCACGGTCTTGGCGACGACGACGCCCTTGCCGGCGGCGAGCCCGTCGGCCTTCACCACGATCGGCGCGCCCTGGCTGGTGACGTAGGCGCGGGCTTCATCGGCATTGGTGAAGCGCTTGTAGGCGCCGGTCGGAATGCCGAACTCGGTGCACAGCGCCTTGGTGAACCCCTTGGAGCTTTCGAGCTGCGCCGCCGCCTTGCTCGGCCCGAACGCCTTGATGC
>RXJC01000544.1 GCA_003963435.1 Bradyrhizobiaceae bacterium
GATTGCTGACGGTGTCCCGCCCTGCAACGCCCCTCGCGCCGACGCCGTCGCGTCCATCGCTGCCCGGCCCGCGGTTCGTGACGATCGCGATCCGCCCCTCGTCTCGGGCCAGGGCGGTTCGCTTGTACGACAAATCCGAATTTCGGTAAAGTGGAATATTTGCGCCGGCGGGGCTTGACAGCCGGGGTGCAAGAATTGTGCGGGGTGTTTTGCCCGACGGGCGAGCGGAAGCGCCGAACGTCGGCGAGATGTCATGCGCAACTGCATCAACCCCGTCATTGCGAGCGTAGCGAAGCAATCCAGACCGCCTCCGCGGAAAGATTCTGGATTGCTTCGCTGCGCTCGCAATGACGGTGGGAAGTGGTGGCGGGCTACAAGGCCGCGGCAAAGACGTCGGCTACTCCGCCGACAGCCGCACCATTTGGCGGCCGCCGTTCAATTCCTTGAGTCGGTTGACGAAGTTTTCCGGACGCTGCCAGCGGTTGGGGACTTCGAGGCCCATGAACTCGGCGATGTCGCCGATGAAGCCGGTACAGTTCATGGTCTCGGCGTTCCAGACCGGCGAGTTCGCCTGCAGCTTCTTGATATAGGCGAACACGCGCTTGGCGTCGGCCTCGTTCAAATAGACGCGATAGCTCGCGGTCAGATATTCCGGATCGAGATCGCCGTAGCTCGCGCCGGTCTCCGACGGCACGAAGGTGATGTGGCCGAGCACGTAGGCGAGCGTGTCGCCGGCCGGCGTCAGCCCTGCGACCTCGACCGCCTTCTCGCTGGTCTTGCCGTACCAGACGAAGGCGTGGCCCCAGCTCGCGGCCGTGCGGGCGCGGAAGTCGACGTAATAGGGACCTTTCTCCGCGCGCGCGACGGAGCGCCGCGCTGCTTGCGGTGCCGGCCGCGACGCGGAGTCGGTGGTGGCAAGCGCATTGGCGTCGGTCATGCGCTTGTTCGCTTCGTGCGCCGAAACCGCGGGCATCAGGCACGCGATCATCGCCGCGAGAGCGAGCCCGGCAAGGATGCAGGATCCCGATCGATCAGGTTTGTTCGTCACGCTGTGCCCCTCGACTGTCAGCCGATTACGCAGGTCTTGCGCTTCGTGCGCCGACGTCTCAGTAGCGCGCGGCGACCGGGCCCGGGGCCTTGCCGATCGGGGCCTTTCCAACCGGGCTCTTGCCAATCGGCATCTTTCCGATCGGGGCCTGCTCGGCCGGATAGACCGGCACGGGCTGGCGGCGCGGCAGATCCGCAGCGTTCGCAGCCGTCACCAGAGCAAGCGTGGCACCCAGAGCAAATACAATCTTCTTCACAGCGATACCCCTAGAAGGTTTGGTCCAAACACGGCTGAACCGTGCCCCCAGACACGCCTCACAAAAAGGCGTTCGAATGCGACCAAGTTGCGGCGCGCACGGGGCATGTCAGCGGCATTGATCGGGCGCGCGGAGATGTGATGTGTCCGGATGTTTCGGGGGCTCGCGGTGCGTAGGATGGGGCGAGCGAAGCGAACCGCCATCGGCGGTTTAGTTGGGGAGAGATGATGGGTTTCGTTGCGCTCTACCCATCCTGCTCTGCAACTCACCCGATCCGGTTCAAGCTGTTCCGGATCGTCGCGAAGACGCCGCCGATGTCCTTGCGCAGGGCGTCGAGCGCGTTGAAATTGTCGAAGATGCGGGCGAGGCGGTCTTCGACCTCGCGCTTGCTCTGGGTCAGCGTCTCGACGCGCGAGGCCAGCGTCACCTCGCCGGTGGCCTCGATCTCGCTGACGGTTTTCGCGAGGAGATCGCGGGTGGCGCCGACCTCCGCGATCATCGCTTCGATGCCGAACACCGGGGCCTTGAGCGGGACGAGGTCGGCCTGCGACTTCGAGAGCTCGGCTTTGAAAGCGTTCAGCGTCGTCAGGGTCTCCTGCAGCGCGCCAAGACGCTGGCGCGACTGGAGGACGAATGCGTTCAGCGCGTTCTGGCGCTCGGTGAGAGTCTTGCCCTCGGCGTCGGTCTCGACCTCGGCGAGCGCGCGTTCGAGCTGGGCCCGGCGCTGGCCGAGCTCCTCGAAATCGAGCCGGACGCTTTTGAGGATGTTGAAGCTGTCGTCGATGCCGGCAAGGCGCTGCTCGATCTCGATCTTGTTCTTCGACAGCGTCTCGACGCGGTTGGAAAGCGGCGCCTCGCCGCCGGTCTCGAGCTCGTCGATGCTCTTGGCAAGACGGTCGTGACTGAGGCTGAGCTCGCCGATCAGGGCGTTGATGCCGGTCTCCGATGAGCGCAGCGGCGCGAGCTCCGCGTGGGACTTCGCCAGATCCTCCCTGTACTGGTTCAGGGTCGCAAATGTCTCCTGGACCGCGTTCACCCGCCCCAGCAGCGCCGCCACGTCGCGCGCGATGTCCCGCTGCCGGTCGGCGAGGTTGTTCTTGCGGTCGTCGGTCTCGAGGTCGTGCAGGGAGCGCTCAAGCTGGTTCTGGCGGTCGCGGATCTCGGTGAAGACGGGCTCGACCGCGCGGCGCTGATCGGCGACCTTGCCGACCATCTCGCGCAGTGCCTGCTGGCGGCGGCGGATCTCGGCGAGCTGGTCGTGCATGTCGGTGGATTCGTTGCGACCCCGCTGGAGCAGGGCGCGCTGCTCGGTCTCGCCGAGCTTGTCGTGGAGCGCGGAGACCGCCTCCCTTGGATCGCTCTCGATCAGATGCTGGACGGTGGCGTCGAGGTGGTTCTGCAGGGCGTGGGCAACGACGACGTCCTCCCGGGTCTTCCTGAGGCGGTCACGGAGCGTCTTCAGGCTGCGCTCCTGGCGCGACAGCCGCCAGGCGGTTGCCCCGATCAGCGCCAGGGTCCCGGCCAGGACCGCGCCAGCGATGATGCGCTGCGGCGTGGGAAGGCCCGCGAACCAGGCGGGCAGATGGGCAATGTCGTAACCAAGCGCCTGCTGGGCGAGAAACGCGATGGCAGCCAGCAGCACGAACCAGGCAACCAGGAAAAACAGCCACATCGTGAATTCCTCACGCCTGCGCGCATTTTCGCCATGATTGCGAAGAGCGGAACCGAGCGCAAGGGGGCGGCGCCAAGGCCGGCTGTTTCAGGTGACGCGATCCACGGCTGATTGGCGGAAAGGCGGGTGCCAGGTTTTCCTGGGAGAGTGAAGGGCCCCGCGCTCAGCCGTCATTTTGGGGCGCACCATAGCTCGGCGCTTTGCGCCGCCGGAATGACGCGAAGATTCACCCCGAATTGGCGCGCTTCACTTGCCGAGGACGCTCGAACGTATCTTGTCGGCGAACCAGACGACGAAGATGGCACCGAATGCGAGAGCAAAGTACAGAGCCGTCCACAAAAGTGCATTATTGGCATTGGTCATGGCGTCCTCCCTTGCGTCGGAAATCAATCTTTTGGCGGAAAGGATAAGGACTGCCGGGGCCGCGCGATTTGCGCAGGATCAATTTTGCCGCGCTGCGGCGAAGACCGCTGCGGGCGACCGCGCCGTCATTCCGGGGCGGCGCAGAGCGTCGAACCCGGAGGAGTGGCTTCTCGGGTGCGCAATGACGCACCACAGTGCGCGCTCTGCGCGCCCCGGAAGACGGGGAGAGGCGACGGCGCCGCGCTCTCAGTTACAGCCGAAACTCGTTGGTGAGCTCCCCGATGCCGTCGATGGCGACGGTGACCGTGTTCACCGGCTCCTTCATCACGCCGACGCCGACCGAGGTGCCGACCGCGATGAGGTCGCCGGGGAGCAGGGTCATGTCGTGGGAGATCTTGCTGACCAGCTGCTGCGCCGAGAAGATCATGTCGGAGATCGGGTAGTTCTGCCGCTCCGCGCCGTTGAGGACGGTGCGCACCACGAGCTTCGCCGGATCGAGGCCGGTCGCGATGACAGGGCCGAACGGGCCGTAATCGTCGATGCCCTTGGCGCGGGCCCATTGCGGGAAAGTGGGATCGCTGGTCAGGATGTCATTTGCGGTGATGTCGTTGACGCAGGTGTAGCCGAAGATGAAGCTGTCGGCTTCAGCAGGCGAGACCCGCGCGCAGGTCTTGCCGATGACGATGCCGAGCTCGCCCTCATAAGTGGTCTTGCCGTCGTAGTAGGAGGGCCGGCGGATCACGGCGCCCGGCGTCGCGATGGTGGTGGTGGCCTTGAGCAGATAGAGCGGCTCCGGCGGCTCCGGCTGGTTCAGCTTGGCCGCCAGTGCGTGGAAATTGTTCCAGAGCGCGACGATCTTGCTCGGCGCGCACGGCGCGAGCAGCTCGACTTCCGACAGCGCCAGCGTCTTGCCGGTGGCTGCATTGCGGCCGAACATCTCGCCTTCATGCACGCTGATGCCCGATGGCGTCAGCGTGCCGAAACCGGTCGTGCCGGCATGGCGGAAGCGCAGCCACTTCTTCACGTCGGTCGTCATCACGCCACCGCCAATGCGCGGGGATCTGCCGGCGTCGAGACGCCGTCATAGAGGCCGGCGATGCGGGCGCGCTGGGTCACCATCGCCAGCACCGAATCGAGCGCGGGCGTCGCGATGCCGGTGAGGCGGCCCATCTCCTGCACGACGGTGACAAGCGGGTCGATCTCCATGGGGCGGCCGCGCTCGAGATCCTGCAGCATCGAGGTCTTGTGGGCGCCGACCTTGCGGGCACCCTCGATGCGGCGCTCGACGTCGACGCGGAACTTGACCCCGAAGGTCTCGGCGATCGCCTGCGTCTCCATCATGATCGCACGCGACAGCGCGCGGGTAGAGGGATCGGTGCAGATTACATCGAGCGTCGCATGGGTCAGGGCGCTGATGGGGTTGAAGCAGACATTGCCCCAGAGCTTCAGCCAGATCTCGTCGCGGATGCGGTCGAGCACCGGGGCTTTCAGTCCGGCGGCGACGAAGAGGTCGGCCAGGCGCTGCACGTCGGAGGTGATCTCGCCAGAGGGCTCGCCGAGCGGGAAATTGTTGCCGTAGACGTGGCGGATCACGCCGGGCGCCTCGATCTCGGTGGCGGGATAGACGATGCAGCCGATGGCGCGCTCGGCGCCGATCTCGCGCCACTGCCGCCCGCCTGGGTCGATGCTCTCCAGCGTCGAGTTCTCGTAATTCCCGCCGTGCTTGTAGAAGTACCAATAGGGGATGCCGTTGACGGCGGTGACGATGCGGGTGTGCGGGCCGAGCAGCGGCTGTATCTTCTCGATCACGCCGGTGATCGAATGCGCCTTCAGCGTGATGATGATGTAATCCTGCACGCCGAGCTCGGCGGGATCGTCGGTGCAGCGCGGATGTACGGTGTGCTTCTCCTCGCCCGCGAGCAGCGTCAGGCCGCGCTCGCGCATCGCGGCGAGGTGGGCGCCGCGTGCGATGAGGCTGACATCGGCGCCTGCGCGCGCGAGCTGAACCCCGAGATATCCGCCGATCGCGCCGGCGCCGTAGATGCAGATCTTCATGAAATCCTCGCGGGACCAAGATTGGTCGTTGGTTCGATCGATCAGGCAACAGGCTCCCTGCACCTCTCCCGCCTGCGGGAGAGGTCGACGTGCTAAGGGCGATACGAAACATCGTCCCGGGCGCTGTGGGTGAGGGCTCTGTCCTCTTGGGAAGTCTCTCTGGCGGAGACACCCTCTCCCCAACCCTCTCCCGCAAGCGGGAGAGGGAGCGCGCCTTTTGTGTGGCTGGAAGTTCTAGGCGGCGGCTTGCGGCGCGCCGTTGAGGGCCTCGTCAATGGCCGCTGCGATGTCGCGCATGCTGATGACAGAGACGAGGCTGTAGTCGTCGATCACGGGCAAATGCCGGATGTGATGCCGGTTCATCAGATGCCGGACGTGCTCGATCGTGTCGCTCGAGGTGCAGGAGACCAGCTGCTGCACCGAGACGAGCTGCGAGACCTTGACGTTGACGGCGCCCGCGCCGTGCTCGGCGACGGCGCGCACCACGTCGCGCTCGGTGAACATGCCGACGGCGGTGTTGCCTTCCGAGCGGACCACGTCCTTGACCACCAGCGCGCTGATGTTGTTGGCGCGCATCAGCTTGGCGGCGATACCCACCGTTTCGTTCATTCGCACCGTGACAACGCGCGGCGTCTTCTTGCGCAGAATGTCTCCGACCAGCATTGCAACCTCCCTGGGTGAGTGTCCGGAGAAGTGTGGTATACATAATGCCAATCGTCAAGCGTTGGATTTGGCGGATCCGAAAAATCTTGCGACAGCAGTGCTGACGTTTGCCGCAGGCCAAAAAGAAAGGGGCGCATCGCTGCGCCCCTTTGTCGAACCTGTCGCGTGCGTGGCGGCTAGGCCGTCTCCGTCTTGGCGCTGCCGGTTGCGGCGGTGGCGCTCTCGGCTTCCTTGCCGAGGATGAAGGAGCGGCGCAGCGGCTTGATCACGAACAGCGCCATCAGCGCTGCCGTGGCGTTCAAGGCCACCGCGACCACGAACACGGCCTTCCAGCCATAGGCGGCCGAGATCACGCTGGCGAGCGGCACGAGCAGCGAGGCGGTGCCCTTGGCGGTGTAGAGCATGCCGTTGTTGGTGGTCGCGAATTTCGAGCCGAAGGTGTCGCCGCAGGTCGCGGGGAACAGCGAGTAGATCTCGCCGAACACGCCGAAATAGACGGCGGTCGCCAGCACGAAGACGACGGGGATGTGGCCATAGGCCGACAGCGTCAGCAGCATCAGTGCCGCCGTGCCGAACGCGATGAACATGGTGTGCTCGCGGCCGATCGTGTCCGAGACGAAGCCGAAGAAGGGCCGGCCAAAACCGTCGAAGATGCGGTCGAGCGAGATCGCGAAAGTCAGCGCCGCCATCTGGAAGCCGGCGAGCGAGACCGGCGTGCTGGCGATCTTGAAGTCGTGAGCGATCGGGGCGATCTGCGCCGCGGTCATCAGGCCGCCGGATGCGACCATCACGAAGACGAGATACATCACCCAGAAAATAGGGGTGCGCAGCACCTGCGGCGGGGTGAAGTCGATCTTGGTCTGCGGCAAATTGAGCTGCTTCTTCTTCGGCGGGATCGAGATCCGCGGCGGCTGGATGAAGAAGGCGAGCACGAAGACGACAACGCCCTGGCCGATGCCGAAGCTGAAGAAGGCGTGCTGATAGCCGCTTGCGGCGATCATCTGCGCGATCGGCACGACCGTGAGCGCTGCACCTGCGCCGAAGCCTGCGGCCGTCGCGCCGGCGGCGAGGCCGCGGCGATCGGGAAACCACTTCAGCGCGTTGCCGACGCAGGTGCCGTACACCGCGCCCGCGCCGATGCCGCCGATGACCGCCGCCGCGTAGAGCAGCGTCAGCGAGTCGGCATAGGAGTTGAGGATCCAGGACAGCGCGATCATCACGCCGCCGAACATGATCACGATGCGCGGGCCGTACTTGTCGACGAACCAGGCCTCGACCGGCACCAGCCAGGTCTCGGTGACGACGAAGATGGTGAAGGCAAGCTGGATCGCGGCGCGTCCCCAGTGGTGGGCCGCATCGATCGGATCGACGAACAGCGTCCAGCCATATTGCAGGTTGGCGATCATCGCCATGCAGACGATGCCCATCACGAGCTGGAGCCAACGGAAACCTGTGCGAAGCGGCGCGGCTGTGACGGCGCCATCCGTGCTGGAAATCATCAAGAACCTCCCGAGCGCCTGATTGATTGCGACCTGGGATCGCAAGATGACCCAGTGTCGCAAATGTTGTGGCTTATCGTCGCAAGCGCGGCGAGGAGCTTGGTATACCATATTCCAGAATGCAAGCCCTAACTGCGACGGATTGTCACAAAATTTGCGGTTCCATTTGTGTTGAGGCCCGCCTCAGGGCTCGCGCCAAACGAAGACGCCCGGCCGCGAGGCCGGGCGTCTGCTCGTGACGAGCTGTGGCGGAGCGGGTCAGACGGTCGACTTTGCGACCACGACCTTGCGCCAGGGCTTGAGCACCGCGATCGCCAGCAGCGAGGCCAGAATGTTGGCGCCTGCCGCGATGATGAACACGCTGTCCCAGTGTCCTGTCGTTTGCTGCACATAGTTGCCGAGTGGCACCAGCAGCGCGGCGGTGCCCTTGGCGGTGTAGAGCAGGCCGGCATTGGTGGTCGCGAACTTGGCGCCGAACGTGTCGGTGCAGGTCGAGGGAAACAGCGAGTAGATCTCACCCCAGGCGAAGAACACGAAGCCGGACAGGATCACGAACCAGATCGGATCGTGGCCCCAGAGGTAGAGCATCCAGATGCCGACGCCCTCCATGCCGAAGGCGATGAACATCGTGTTCTCTCGGCCGATCATGTCGGAGATCCAGCCGAAGAACGGGCGCGTCAGGCCGTTGAGAATGCGGTCGATGGTCGCCGCGAAGGTCACGGCCGTCATGGTCATGCCGATCAGTGTGACGGGAACGGCATCCACCTTCCAGTCGACGCCGATCGGCTTCAGATTCGCCGTCACCATCAGGCCGCCGGCGCCGACGATCACGAACATGAAGTACATCAGCCAGAAGATCGGCTGACGCAGAACCTCGGTCGGCTGGTAGTTGCGGCGGGTCTGCAGCAGGTTGGCGTTCGCCACCACATTCGGCACCTGGCCGGCCTTCGGCGACAGCAGGAAGAAGGCGAGGATGCAGATGATGATGCCTTGTCCCAGGCCGAAATAGAGGAACGTGGTCTGGAAGCCGCTATCCTTGATCATGGCCTGGATCGGCGCGACGGTGAGCGCGGAGCCCGCGCCGAAGCCGGCCGCCGTGATGCCTGCGGCCAGACCGCGCTTGTCCGGAAACCACTTCAGCGCGTTGCCGACGCAGGTGCCGTAGACGGCACCGGCGCCGATGCCCGCGACGATCATGCCGAGATAGTAGCCGTTGAGCGTGGTGGCCTGGGCGTTGATCGCCCAGCCGATGGCGCAGAGCACGCCGCCGATCAGCACCACGAGCCGCGGGCCGTATTTGTCGACGAACCATCCTTCGACCGGCACCAGCCAGGTCTCGAACAGCACGAACAGCGTGAAGGCCCATTGGATCGACGCGCGATCCCAGCCGAATTTCTTCTGGATGTCGGGGACGAAGAACGTCCAGCCGTACTGATAGTTGGCGATCATCACCATCGCGCCTACACCGACCGCCAATTGCGCCCAGCGATACGTGTCGCTGACGCGCGCGGTTGTAGGAGCGGTTGCCTGCACCATGTCCGTCATAAAGCCCTCCCGTGGCGCCTCTCATTTTTATGCGAGCGCTGGAGGGGCATTCTTGTATGCATTATGCCAAGCTTCAAGCGCTGGTCCGGCCACCGTGCGCAAATGCCGCAGGCCTTGAGTCCGGACGCGGCTGTGACTCGGGACAGCACAAGTAGAAATGGCCCCGTCGTGCGGGGCCATTCATCATAAGTAGCATGTGGATCGTTCTGAAACCGTCGCCCAGCGCGGCTTGCGCGCGGACGAACCGACTACAGGCCGAAGCGGGGAAGGTCGCCGTTGTGGTTCGAGATCTCGGCGCTCGCCATCAGGAACCGATCGACCGCAGCCATAAAGCGGCTGAACAGCGAGGCGGACGGAGCGAGAGCGACGGAAGCGGTCTTGGCCATTGCAATTTCCCTTTCTCGAGACGATCAATCTTGGCGCCTCGTTTCGAAGGGCAATTTATGTATACCAGATGCCACCGTCTATGCATTTGTTTGCATAGCAGCATGCGATGTCTCGCAATGCAGCATAATAGCGGGTTAATGCGGCCGGTTCGGGCCTAGATTTCCCGCCGAAAACGGGCCCAAGCCTGTCAGAGGCGCTCATCGAAGCAAAAAGCCGCGGAATCGGCGCCCGGCCGGGCGGGGCCGCTGAAGGAAGGCAGCCATGGCCCAGGCCTTGGCAGGGCAGGTCAAAGCCGCTAGTGGTCTGCCCCCTTCCAATCATCTGTCAGAGTGGTTCATGTCGAGCGCCTCGCCCGCCGTCTCGATCGGCATCGATTTTGGGACCAGCAATACGGTCGTCGCGCTTGCGGCGGACGACCGCCGGGTCGAGGCCATCCGCTTCGACCACGGCGGCCAGCGCCACAGCGTCTACGTGTCGGCGCTGTGCTTCTGGGAGGACCGGCCGGGCGCCGGCGCCCAGGCCGAGGGCGGACCGTGGGCGATCGAGACCTTCCTCGAAGGCCGCCACGTCTACCGCTTCCTGCAGTCGTTCAAGACTTTTGCGGCCAGCAGCAGCTTCAACACCACGCAGGTGTTCCGGCAGCGCTTCAAGTTCGAGGACATCCTGGCGGCGTTCCTGCGGACATTGGCGCGCCATGGCGGCGAGAAGTTCGGCTTCGAGACCTCGACCATCACGGTCGGCCGCCCGGTGCGCTTTGCCGGCGGCAATCCCGACGAGGCGCTGGCGATGCAGCGTTACCGCGCCGCGTTCGAGCGCCTGGGCGCCGGCCACGCCCGCTACGTCTACGAGCCCGTCGGCGCGGCGTTCTCCTTTGCGAGGCGGCTGGAGCGAGATGCCACCGTGCTGGTCGCCGATTTCGGCGGCGGCACCAGCGATTTCTCGGTGATGCGTTTTTCGCGCGCGGGCGGCCATCTGCGTGCCGAGCCGCTCGGCCACGCCGGCATCGGCATCGCCGGCGACACGTTCGACTACCGCATCGTCGACCACGTGGTCTCGCCGCGGCTGGGCAAAGGCTCCAGCTTCCGCTCGTTCGACAAGGTGCTGCCGATTCCCAGCGGCCATTACACCAACCTCGCGCGCTGGCATCAGCTCGCGATGATGAAGAGCAACGGCGACTTGCGCGAGTTGCGGGAGCTCGCGCGCACCGCGCTGAAGCCGGAGCTGCTCGAGGATTTCATCACCATCGTCGATCTCGACCTCGGCTTTTCGCTGTACCGCGCGGTGTCCGACGCCAAGGTCGCGCTGTCGGCAAGGGACGAGGTCGACTTCCGCTTCAAGGGTGGCGGCGTCGACATCGGCGCGGCCATCACGCGCAAGAAATTCGAGTCCTGGATTGCCGACGATGTCGCCCGGTTAGGTGCCACCGTCGACAAGGTGCTGACTGAGGCCGGCATCACCGCGCGCGAGGTCGAGAAGGTGTTCCTGACCGGCGGCACCTCGTTCGTGCCCGCGGTGCGAAAGTTGTTCGCCGAGCGCTTCGGCAACGAGCGGCTGATGTCGGGCGACCAGTTCGAGTCGATCGCCTATGGCCTTGCCCTGATCGGGCACAGTCCGGATCCGGACCGATGGACGGCAGGCGGCGGCCTCGAGGCGAAGGCGGGCGGGTAGCGCGCGCAATGACGGCGTGGGCAAAGCGGCGCATCTGATCGAACAGTGCCGTAGGGTGGGCAAAGCGGAGCGTGCCCACGCGTCTGTCACCGTATCGGAATGATCGTGGGCACGGCGCAAGTGCGCCTTTGCCCACCCTACGACATCCTCGTCGTCGCTACTGATTGATCTCCGGCTCGACCAGCTTCGCCAGATTGCGCAGCGATTCCTGCCAGCCGAGATAGCAGGCTTCCGGCGGGATGACGTCGGGAATGCCGGCCTGCGTGATGTCGATCTCGGTGCCGACCGAGACCTTCTTCAGGATCACGGTCACCTGAATCTCACCCGGCAGATTGGGGTCGTCGAACCTGTCGGTGTAGCGCAGGCGTTCGCCGGGCACGAGCTCGAGGAATTCGCCACCGAACGAATGGCCGTTGCCCGTGGTGAAATTCCGGAACGACATCTTGAACGTGCCGCCGACCTTCGGCTCGAAATGATGCACGGTGCAGGTGAAGCCGTTCGGCGGAAGCCATTTCGCCATCGCATCCGCTTCCAGGAAGGCGCGATAGACTTTCTGCGGGCTGGTGGCGAGAACGCGGTGCAGGCGGATCGTGCTGGGCATGGTTGTTGTCCTCATTGATTGATGGGCCCGAGCTTGGCGTCCATGGCCCATTCATGTCACGAGGACGACGGGGAAGCTGCCGATCCGACAGGATCGTCGGATTTTTCTTGGTGACGGTCTCTCTGGCCGGGTTGCCAGCCCGCTGCCACATCCTGCGGCGTCATCGTGAACGCCAGCCGACAGCAGTCGATCGTCCAAGCTCCGCGGGCGCTGCCGCGAGAAGTGACGACGTCGAGAGCTTGCCGGCCTTGCCACGGCTCGCGTGGGCGTGGTTACCTGTCGGCATTGCAGTTCTGACATTTCTATGTTGATCCAAAGCCAAATGATCCGGGCGGGATCGCGACACAAGACGAGGCGGCATGAGGCGTCGTGATTTCATCCGGACGGCAGCCGTTGTGGCTGCTTGTTTGCCGCTGCCGGTCGGAGCAGCAGCGCCACCACGCAAGGCGCGCGTCGGTTTCCTGACGCTAGGCGCGGACGGGTCCCCGCTCGTCGATGGCCGGGTGGCGTCGCTGCGCGAGGGGCTCATGACCCGCGGCGGCCAGGAGACTGTCGACATCGAGGTGCTCGAGCGCAGGGCCGGTGGCCAGATCGACAGACTGGCACCGATGGCTGCCGATCTGGTCGCGCAGGACGTGCAGGTCATTTGCGCGATCTCGCCACCGGCCGTGCGGGCCGCGCTTCAGACCACAAAAGCCGTTCCGATCGTCGCACTCGACCTTGAGTCCGATCCGGTCGCAAGCGGTTGGGCCGCCGGCCTTGCGCATCCCGGGGGCAACGTCACCGGCATCTTCCTCGACATCCCCGGCTTCAACGCCAAGACGCTGCAAATGCTGGGCGAAGTTGTGCCGGGCATCCGCAGCGTGGCCGTGCTGTGGCATCGCGCCAGCGGCTCGCTGCAACTCGACGCGCTGCGAGCCGCGGCCACCGGCCTTGGCGTTACGCTCGACATTTTCGAGGTCAACAGCGCGGCAGATTTCGACGACGCGTTCACCGCGATGACGAAAGCAGGCGCCAAAGGCGTCATCATGCTGTCGTCCTCGCTGTTTGCCGGCAATCTCGAGGCGCTGGCCAAACTGGCGATGCGCGAGAAGTTGCCGGCCATCAATACCTTCCCTGAGTATGCCGCAAGCGGCGGCCTGATTGGCTACGGTCCCGACCTGCCGAGCCTGTTCGTCCAGACGGGATTTCTGGCCCGCAAGCTGCTCCAGGGCGCGGCAGTTGCCGACCAGCCCATCGAGCGGCCGACGCGCTTTCAGCTCATTGCCAACCTGAAGACCGCAGCCGCGTTGAACCTGACCTTGCCGCCCTCGATCCTGATCAGCGCGGATTCCGTCATCGAGTGAGCTTTGCGATGCTGCCGTACAATCGGCCGGTCAGCCGAGTGCGGATCTGCAAGCGTTCACGGCGGGGCGAGGTCTGCCGGGGTCATCGTGAAGGACAGCCTGTAATAACCGACTGTCAAATCGCTCCGGGCGCCGGCGGCGCCGAGCGCTGACGGCGAGAGCTGATCGGACCGGGTCTGTTCGACCACATCGGCGTCGTAGCCTGAGAGCAGCACGATCCAGTCGGCGGCGCCGTCCTTGCCGCGGATCTGTTGTTCGGTGGTGGGCGCGCTCGTCGGCGGCGTGTCGGTGCGGAGCAGGTGAGCGCCGGTCAGCCCCGGCTTCTGCGCCAATGTGCCGAGCGTGCTCGAGAGATTTGCCTGCAAGTCCGCCTCGCGTCCGGCCTGCGGTGACAACCTGATCGTCGCGAGCGAAGTTGCAACGCCACCGCCAAAGCTTTCGATCAGCCGGCACTGGCTGCGCACCATGCCGAGATGATGCGGCATCATCTTGGTCGACCACGGCGTCGGCGCGTTGAGCCGGTCGAGATAGCCTTTCGAGGTGAGCACCTCATACTCGGCGAGCTCGTAGAGCACGAAGAAGCCTTCGGCGTCCGTCGTGCTGGTCCAGCGCGAGCCGCGCCGGAAGCCGGGAATGCTCATCCGCTCCGGGAAGTGCTCGTGGGAATGCCAGTCGCCGAACTCGGCGCGCTGCTCGGGGCGAACGCTCCACCACATCGCGACGGCGGCTTTGCCCAACAGTGACATGGTGACCTCCCGTTTTTTGGGCACTCTGCCTCAACGCCGTCGCCGGGAGCAAGGTGTCACGCAGCCCGGCGAGCCGAAGCCACAATTCCGCTGTCGTTCCTCGCTCAACTCCTGCGCGAAATCAGGGGGATCTTTCGTTGCGCAACAGGCTTTGGGCTTTCGCCGCCGCGCTTCTTTGTCTTGGCTCACCTGCCAAGGCCGCGGGCATTCAGCTGCTCCAATCCGATCCGGCGTTGTCAGGCGCGATCTGGTATCCCTGCGCGGCAGAGCCGACGCATGTGGCGCTTGGCAGTCTCTCCGTCGGCGCCGATTTCGATCTGAAGGGCGTGAAGGATTGTCCTGTCACGGGGGCAAGGCTGCCGCTCGTTATTTTTTCGCACGGTCGGGGCGGCTGGTTCGGCCAGCATCACGACACCGCGGAGGCGCTGGCCGATGCCGGCTTCATCGTCGCGGCCATCAATCATCCCGGTGACACCACCAGCGATTCCTCGCGGCGCAATACCCTGTCGCTCTGGGGCTCGCGTCCGGCGGATATCGTTCGTTTGCTCGATTTCGTGCTGAACAATTGGAAGGATCGGGCGGTGATCAATCCCGCCCAGGTCGGGTTCTTTGGTTTCTCGAGTGGCGGCGCGACCGGCTTCGTGCTGATGGGGACCAAGCCGGATTTTGACAGGATCGCCGGCCTCTGCAAGGAGACGACCGGCGCTTGCGCGCAGCTTCACAATGGAGAGACGCCGCCCGACCCGATACAGGATGCGCGTATCCGCGCTGCCGTCATCGTCGATCCCGCGCCGGGCACCCTGACGCGGGAGAACCTGGCCGAGGTCAAGCTGCCGTTCCAATTCTGGCGCTCGCAGTTCGGCGGGCCCGGCGTCGGCGACGGTTCGGGCACCGCGCGTGTGGCGGAGGGATTGCCGGGCAAGCCCGACATTCACGTCGTTCCGGCCGGCCACTTTGCCTTCCTCGCGCCTTGTTCGGCGGAGCTCGCCGCGGCCGTTCCGCGCATCTGCACCGACACGCCGGCGGGATTCGATAGAGTGGGCTTTCACCGCGAGTTCAATGCAGCGGTGGTGAAGTATTTCCGCGAGCAGCTCGGCGATCCCTGAGCACGAAACCGAGACCAAACAAAAAGGCCGCCGAACCCGGCGGCCTTTCGTCATTTGCTGACGGCTTCGCTTACTCCGCGGCCTGCTTCTGCGGCGGGTCGAGCGCGCCGGACTTGTGGATGTCGGCGACCTGATGGTCGCTGAAGCCGAGCACCGAGCGCAGAATCTCGTCGGTGTGCTCGCCGAGCAGCGGCGAGCGGGTCACTTCGGCCGGCGAGTCCGACAACTTGATCGGGTTGCCGACCGAGACGTACTTGCCGCGGGTGGGGTGGTCGACCTCGACCACGGTGCCGGTCGCGCGCAGCGACTGGTCTTCGGCGATCTCCTTCATCGACAGGATCGGGCCGCAGGGGATGTCGTCCTTGTTGAGGATCTCCATCGCCTCGAACTTCGTCTTCGTCATCGTCCACTGCTCGATGCGGGCGAAGATCTCGTTGAGCCGCGGCAGGCGGGCCGCCGGCTTGGCGTAGTTCGGATCGGTCTTCCAGGTGGGCTCGCCGATCACGTCGCAGATCTTCTCCCAGACCGGGGCCTGGGTGATGAAGTAGATGTAGGCGTTGGGATCGGTCTCCCAGCCCTTGCACTTGAGGATGCGGCCGGGCTGGCCGCCGCCGGAATCGTTGCCGGCGCGCGGCACGGCATCGCCGAACGGCACGCCTTCGCCGAACTGGCTGTATTCCCTAAGCGGGCCGTGGGCGAGGCGCTGCTGGTCGCGCAGCTTGACGCGGCAGAGGTTGAGAACGCCGTCCTGCATCGCGGCGGTGACGCGCTGGCCCTTGCCGGTGTGAGTGCGCTGGTAGAGCGCGGTGACGATGCCGAGCGCGAGGTGCAGGCCGGTGCCGCTATCGCCGATCTGCGCGCCGGTGACGAGCGGCAGGCCGTCGCGGAAGCCGGTGGTGGAGGCGGCGCCGCCGGTGCACTGCGCGACGTTCTCGTAGACCTTGCAGTCCTCGTACGGGCCAGGGCCGAAACCCTTGATCGAGGCGACGATCATCTTCGGGTTGATCTGCTGGATCTTCTCCCAGGGGAAGCCCATGCGATCCAGCACGCCGGGGCCGAAATTCTCGACCAGCACGTCGCACTTCTTGATCAGCTCGGTGAGGACTTCCTTGCCCTTGGGGTTCTTGGTGTCGAGCGTGATCGAACGCTTGTTGTGGTTGAGCATGGTGAAATACAGGCTGTCCACGTTCGGGATATCCTGCAGCTGGCCGCGGGTGATGTCACCCACGCCCGGACGTTCCACCTTGATCACGTCGGCGCCGAACCAGGCCAGCAGCTGCGTGCAGGTCGGTCCGGACTGGACGTGGGTGAAGTCGAGAATGCGAACGCCCTCGAGCGCTTTGGTCATGCTGTTGCTCCTGTTACCACTTTGTTTCCGTCATGCCCGCGAAGGCGGGCATCCAGTATTCGCTGTCGCTTCAGTTGGGCTCAGTGCTCGCCACCCATATGGTCTGGCGATTACTGGATTCCCCGCCTGCGCGGGGAATGACCCGGCGGTGGACTTACTTCTTCTTCTGCAGAACGCTCTGCGGATTGAGGTTGCCGATGCGACCGCTCTCCGAGCCCGCGGCCGGATCGATCACCGCGTTGATGAGCGTCGGCTTGCCGGACTTCATGGCCTCGCCCACGGCGCGCTTGAGCTCGTCGGGCGAGGTGGCGTTGACGCCGACGCCGCCGAAAGCTTCCATCATCTTGTCGTAGCGCGCGCCCTTGACGAACACGGTGGTCGCCGGATCGGCGTTGGCGCCGTTGACGTCGGTGCCGCGATAGATGCCGTCATTGTTGAAGATGACGACGCAGATCGGAAGGTTGTAGCGGCAGATGGTCTCGACCTCCATGCCGGAGAAGCCGAAGGCCGAGTCTCCTTCCACCGCCAGCACGGGATGGCCGGTCTCGAGCGCGGCGGCGATCGCCTGGCCCATGCCGATGCCCATCACGCCCCAGGTGCCGACGTCCAGACGCTTGCGCGGCCGGTACATGTCGATGACGCCGCGGGCGAGGTCGAGCGTGTTGGCGCCCTCGTTGACGAGGATCGCCTCGGGATATTCCTTGATGACGTTCTTCAAGACGCCGAGCGCGCCGTGATAGTCCATCGGCGACTTGTTGTTCATGAGCTTCGGCGCCATCTTGGCGACGTTCTCTTCGCGCTTGGACGAGATTGCCTTGGTCCATTCGGCGGGCGGGGCGGTCCAGCCCGTTCCCATCGCCTGGTTGAAGGCGGAGACGACCGAGCCGATGTCGCCGACCACCGGCGCAACGATCTCGACGTTGGAGTCCATCTCCTTCGGCTCGATGTCGACCTGGATGAACTTCTTCGGTGCCTCGCCCCAGCTCTTGCCCTTGCCGTGCGAGAGCAGCCAGTTCAGCCGCGCGCCGATCAGCATGACGACGTCGGACTCTTTCAGCACGGTCGAGCGCGCCGCGCCGGCGCACTGCGGATGGGTGTCGGGGAGCAGGCCCTTGGCCATGCTCATCGGCAGGAACGGCACGCCGCTCTTCTCGACGAAAGCCTTGATCTCCTCGTCGGCCTGCGCGTAGGCCGCGCCCTTGCCGAGGATGATGAGGGGACGCTTCGCGCCCTTGAGCACGTCGAGCGCACGCTTGACCGAAGCGGGTGAGGGGATCTGCGCGGGCGCCGCGTCGATCACCTTGACCAGCGACTTCCGGCCGGCATCGGCATTCATCACCTGGCCGAACAGCTTGGCCGGCAGGTCGAGATAGACGCCGCCGGGACGGCCCGAGACCGCGGCGCGGATGGCGCGGGCGAAACCGATGCCGATGTCCTGGGCGTGCAGGACGCGATAGGCCGCCTTGCACAGCGGCTTTGCGATCGCGAGCTGGTCCATTTCCTCGTAGTCGCCCTGCTGCAGGTCGACGATCTCGCGCTCCGAGGAGCCAGAGACCAGGATCATCGGGTAGCAGTTGGTGGTGGCGTGCGCGAGCGCGGTGAGACCGTTGAGGAATCCGGGCGCGGAGACGGTGAGGCAGACGCCCGGCTTCTTGGTGAGATAGCCGGCGATGCCCGCGGCGTAGCCGGCGTTCTGCTCGTGGCGGAAGGAGATCACGCGAATACCGGCGGCTTGTGCCATGCGGCCCAAATCCGTGATCGGGATGCCCGGCACATTATAGATCGTGTTGATGCCGTTCAGCTTGAGCGCGTCGATGACGAGATGGAAGCCATCCGTCAATTCCTGCTCGGTGCCCGGTGCCTCGGACTTGGTCGCGGTATTCAGCATGGGCCTTGTCTCCCTGGTCTCAGATAGTGGGGCGAGTTGTTCGCCCTTCTGGTGAACTTTGCTTGGTGAACAGCTACGTGAACAGTTCCTGGCCGTGCGCTTCGACGTAAGCAGCAAGGCCGAGGGTGTGGTCGCGGGCGCGCTTCTCGGCGAGCTCGGTGTCGCGCGCTTCCAGCGCCTCGATCATGCCGAGATGCTCGGGCAGGGAGGTCGCGGTGCGGTCCTTGCGCCCGATCGTCAACTGGCGATAACCGCGCACGTGCAGCAGGAGGTCGTTGGTGAGGTCGACCAGAACCGGCGATTCCGACAGCGAGATCAGCGCCTGGTGGAAGGCGATGTTGGCGCGCGAATATTCCTCGACGTGATCCTCGGGCAGGCGGTCCTTGCCGAAATCCTTGAAGTAGTCGCGCAGCGCCGTGATGTCCTTCTTGCGCGCGGTGGTGGTGATGAGGCGCGCGGCCATGCTCTCCAGCGCCGCCCAGGCGCGGATCATGTCGACGATCTCGCTCTTGGTCCGGCGCACCACCATGATGCCGCGGCGCGGCACGGTCTTCACGAAACCGTCCTGCTCGAGCATCGCGATGGCTTCGCGGATCGGGGTGCGACTGACACCAAGGCGTTCGGACAGCGCGCGCTCGTCGAGCATCACCGGCTCGGGCGTCGAGTAGATGTCCATCTTGAGGATGGCTTCCTTCAAGGCGTCATACGCCTTGTTCTTGAAGCTGCTCTCCGGGGCAATACGAACGATTGCGATATCTGCCTCGGCCATGTTCGGCAACGCCTTGGTTGGTTTCCGCAGTGACACGACGAATCTCCTCCAGTGGGGAGTCGTCTTTTACAGGAATATTAACGGGAAAGTTTTTGGCATACCAAATGCCAGAATGTCAAGCTGGCTATTTTTTGCAGCATTCTAATAGGTGTCGCGGCTTGACAAGTTGGCTTCTGGCATACCAAATGCCATCGCCAGCCATTTTCGATCCAGGGCGGCGGGGTCATCTCGGCTTTATGCCGCTCCGTTCCGCGACATGGACCAGAGCGCGGCCAATGGCAAGCATCACGGGCAGCCGCTAACCACGCGCGCGCTTTGAAAAGAACGAACTGAGGTCAAGGGAGAAGCCACATGTCCAATTCCAAAGATGCCGTCCGCAAGGTGCTCGACCAGGTCAAGGCGGACAACCGCACCAGCCTGACGGCGCCGGAAGGCAAGCTGGTCTGCGACGCCTACGGCATTCCGGTGCCGAAGGAGGGCGTGGCCAAGTCGGCGGGCGAGGCCGGCAAGATGGCCTCCGCGATGGGCTTCCCGGTCGTGATGAAGATCGTCTCGCCGGACATTCTGCACAAGACCGAAGCCGGCGGCGTCATCGTCGGTCTCAAGAATGCCGAAGACGCCGAGAAGGCCTACGAGACCATTCTTTCCAACGCCAAGAAGTACAAGGCCGATGCCAAGATCGAGGGCGTCCAGGTGCAGCAGATGCTGGCCGGCGGCACCGAGGTCATCGTCGGCTCGATTACCGACGGCTCGTTCGGCAAGCTGGTCGCCTTCGGCCTCGGCGGCGTGCTGGTCGAGGTGCTGAAGGACATCACCTTCCGCCTCGCGCCCGCGACCAAGGAGGACGCGCTCTCGATGCTCGACGGCATCCAGGCGCACGAGATCCTGAAGGGCGTGCGCGGCGGCGAGCCGGTGAACCGTAACGCCCTCGCCGAAATCATCGTCAAGGTCTCGCAGCTCGTCACCGATTTCCCCGAAATCGTTGAGCTCGACCTCAACCCTGTGTTCGCGACGGCGAAGGGCGCGACCGCCGCCGACGTCCGCATCGTCGTCGACTTCGCCTATGTGCCGAAGCCCAAGCCGCGCCCGACCGAAGAGATCGTCGCGGCGATGAACCGCATCATGCAGCCGAAGGCGGTCGCCGTGGTCGGCGCCTCCGCCGAGGACGGCAAGATCGGCAACTCCGTGATGAAGAACCTCATCAACGGCGGCTACAAGGGCGACATTTATCCGATCCATCCCAAGGCGGCCGAGATCCTCGGCTACAAGGCGTACAAGAGCGTCAAGGACGTGCCGGGCGTGATCGACGTCGCGGTGTTCGCGATCCCCGCCAAGTTCGTGGCGGCCGCGCTGACCGAATGCGGCGAGAAGAAAATCCCGGGCGCGGTGCTGATCCCGTCGGGCTTTGCGGAGGCCGGCGCGCCCGAGTTGCAGGCCGAGATCGTCGAGGTCGGCAAGAAATACGACATCCGCCTGATGGGGCCGAACATCTACGGCTTCTATTATACGCCGGCCAATCTCTGCGCGACCTTCTGCACGGCTTACGACGTCAAGGGCCACGCGGCGCTGTCGTCGCAATCGGGCGGCATCGGCATGGCCATCATCGGTTTCTCGCGCTCGGCGAAGATGGGCGTCTCCGCCATCGTCGGCCTCGGCAACAAGTCCGACATCGACGAGGACGATCTGCTCGCCTTCTTCGAGCAGGACCCGAACACCAATCTGATCGCGCAGCACTGCGAAGACCTCAAGGACGGCCGCGCCTTCGCGGAAGCCGCAAAACGCGTCTCCAAGAAGAAGCCGGTCGTCGTGCTCAAGGCCGGCCGCACGTCCGCGGGCGCGAAGGCGGCGTCCTCGCACACCGGCGCGCTCGCCGGCAACGACCGCATCTATGAGGACGTGTTCAAGCAATCCGGCGTGATCCGCGCGCGCTCCTTGCGCCAGCTGCTCGAATTTGCCCGCGGCGTGCCGGTGCTGCCGACGCCCAAGGGCGAGAACGTGCTGATCATCACCGGTGCCGGCGGCTCGGGCGTGCTGCTATCGGACTCCTGCGTCGACAACGGCCTGTCGCTGATGTCGATGCCGCCGGATCTCGATGCGGCCTTCCGCAAGTTCATCCCGCCGTTTGGAGCTGCCGGAAATCCTGTGGATATCACCGGCGGCGAGCCGCCGATCACCTACGTCAACACCGTCAAGCTCGGCCTGTCGGACGAGCGCATCCACGCGCTGATCCTCGGTTACTGGCACACCATCGTCACCCCGCCGATGGTGTTCGCCCGCAACATGGTCGAGGTGAAGAAGGAGATGGAGGCCAAGGGTTTTGTGAAGCCCATGGTCGCCTCGCTCGCCGGCGACGTCGAGGTCGAGGAAGCCGCCGAATATCTCTACCAGAACGGCATTCCGGCCTATGCGTACTCGACCGAGCTTCCGGTCGAGGTACTCGGCGCCAAGTACAAGTGGGCGCGCGGGGCAGGGCTGCTCTGAGGCGAAGATGCTGCTCCGGCATATTCTGGAGCGGCAATTCTTCAGGCACGTCGTTCCGGGGCGATGCAAGGCATCGAACTATGGTGCGCAATTGCGCACCTGAGAACCTCGAGATTCTGGGTCTGGTCCGCCAGGCCCGCGCTGCGCGCAGTCCCGGCGCACCATCCCAGAATGACGGATGCACAAGCGGCAGGTCGCGATGAGCAAGAACGTGATCCGGCGCAAATCGCTCGAGGCCAAGTCGATCGCAGAGTCCGACAACGAGGGCCGCGACGGCGGTGTGCAATCCGTCGATCGCGCGCTGTCGATCATCGAGACACTGGCCGAGGACGACGAGGGCTACCGCCTCAGCGATCTCGCCATCCGCACCGGGCTGTCGACCTCGACGGTGCATCGCCTGCTGGCAACGCTCGAAAGCCGCCGCTTCGTCCAGTTCGACCGCGCCGCATCCAAATGGCACGTCGGCTCGCGCGCCTTCACGGTCGGCGCGAGCTTTGCGCGGCGGCGTAATTTCTCCACGCAGGCGATGCCATATTTGCGCAAGCTGCGCGATCTCACCCGCGAGACCGCCAATCTTGCCGTGGTCGACGACGAGTTCATCATCGTCCTGACCCGGATGGAGAGCCGCGAGATCATGCGCTCGCTGACCCAGGTCGGCGGCCGCGTCGCCATGGTGACGTCGGGCGTGGGCAAGGCGGTGCTCGCGACCTATTCGGACGAGGACGTCGGCGCCGTCATTCGCCATCACGGCATGCCGCGCCTGACCGAAAAGTCGATCGTGCGGCCGAGCGACCTGTTTCGGGAGCTCGAAAAGATCCGCAAGCAGGGCTTTGCGCTCGACGATGAAGAGGCCTGCATGGGCCTGCGCTGTATTGCCGCGGTGGTCTATAACGACTGCGCCGAGCCGCTTGCGGCGATTTCCGTCTCAGGCATGACCAGCCGCCTCACCGACCACAGATTGCCGGAAGTCGGCCAGATCGTGCGCGAAGTCGCGGGCGAGCTGACCGTCGCGCTCGGCGGGGTGATGCCGGCGCCTCGCTAATTGGGGAATCCGGCCTACGCTGGGGCTTCCGAACCTCGGCGACGGCCGCGATGATGCTGGCGGGCTTCCAGCAATACGGCCTCAACCCGGGACCGCTGCTGTTCGCCGAGCGGCCGGATCTGGTCTGGGGCCTGATCGCGGGCCTCTTCCTCGCCAATTGCATGCTGCTGGTGCTTCGATGCTGGCCGGCTTCGGCGTGCTGGGCTTCCTGATGCGCCGGTTCGATTTTCCGATTGCGCCGGTCGTGGTCGGACTGATCCTCGGCCCGATCGCCGAGAGCCAGCTGCGCCGCGCGCTCGCGATCAGCCTCGGCGATCCCATGACGCTGCTGCAGAGCCCGATCTCGGCGACGCTGCTTGCCATCGCGCTGGTTGCGCTACTGGCCCCGTTTGTGCTGAAGGGGTTGGGGCGGTTCAGGGCGAACGAGGACTAGCCGTCCTGACGCACTTATCTTCTCGTATCGCGTCCATTGGTGGGGAACTGTCATGCCTTCCGAGCTCCGCTCGCCGCGTCTCGCGGTTCTGATCGACGCCGACAACGCCTCCGCGAAGATCGCGGACGGACTGTTCGAGGAGATTGCCAAGATCGGCGAGGCCAGCGTCCGCCGCATCTACGGCGACTTCTCCAACGCGCGTTCCAGGGGATGGGCCGACATCCTGTCGAAGCACGCCATCATCCCGCAGCAGCAGTTCGCCTATACGACGGGGAAGAACGCCTCCGACATCACCCTGGTCATCGACGCGATGGACCTGCTTCACAGCGGCCGGTTCGACGGCTTCTGCCTGGTGTCGTCCGACAGCGATTTTACCCGACTGGCTGCCCGGATCCGGGAGCAGGGCATCGACGTCTTTGGGTTCGGCGAGCAGAAGACGCCCGAAAGCTTCAGGCAGGCCTGTAGAAGATTCGTCTACACGGAGAACCTGCTTGGCACCGCGACCGCGCAGGACGCAGCCTCGAAGTCGGCGCCGCTTCAGCCGCCTGATGCCGCCACCCCGATCATCAAGAAAGTCATCACCCAGATGGAGAGCGAGGACGGCTGGGTCGCGCTCGGTGAGGTCGGACGGCAACTGGCCAATCTCGCGTCCGATTTCGATCCGAGGACCTACGGCTTCCGCAAGCTGAGCGACCTCGTGCGGAAGACGAATTCCTTCGAGATCGACGAGCCGAAGGGCCGGTCGATGCGGATCCGGATCAAGCCCGCTGCTGTACCGCCGGCAAGAGCGCGGAACCCGCGCCGGCGTGCCAGATCGGCGCCGGCGGGCGGTTCAGCGCCCAAGGCGTAAGCAGCGCCTGCCGTCATATTTGCACTTGCCCGGTTTGACGCGCGGCGTAACCATCGCTGGCGGCAATGCCATGCGAGGGTCCGATGACCAAACTTACCCGCTTCACCGTCGCCCCGCTGCACGCGATGACCCGGCGCCTGGCCGACGTCGCATCTGCGCGCCTCGCGCCTGATCTCGTCATCACCGGCGCGCGGGTGCTCTCGACCTATTCGGAGCGCATCCATCCCGGTCGGGAGGTCTGGATCACCGGTGGCCGCATCGCGGCGGTGAAACCGTCAGGTGCGGCGAAAAAGATTTGGTCCGACGTTCCGATCTACGACGCCGACGGCGGCATCATCGCGCCCGGCCTCGTCGATCCGCACATCCACATCGAATCCTCGATGGTGACGGCCTGCGCCTATGCCGAGGCCGCGCTGCTGAACGGAACCACCACGATCTTCTGCGACAGCCACGAGATCGGCAACGTCATGGACGTTGCCGGCGTCGAGGCGATGCTAGAGGACGCGCGGCAGGCGCCGCTGTCGATCTTCCTGACGGTGCCGAGCACGGTACCGGCGACGTCGGCGGAGCTGGAGACGGCTGGCGGCGATCTCACGCCGGACAAGATTGCCGGCCTGTTCGATCGCTGGCCCGAGGCGGTCGCACTCGGCGAGAAGATGGACTTCGTCCCGGTGACGATGGGCGACGAGCGCAGCCATGCGATCCTCGCCGCCGCCTTGAAGCGCGGGCGCCCGGTGTCCGGTCATGTCTACGGCCGCGAGTTCGTCGCGGCCTATGCGGCGAGCGGCGTCACCGACACCCATGAAGCGATCGATCGCGACATTGCCGACGATCTGCTCGATGCCGGCGTCTGGCTCTTCCTGCGCGGAGGCCCACCGACGACGCCCTGGCACTCGCTGCCGCAGGCGATCCGGACGATCACTGAGCTCGGCGCCTCGCACAAGCGCACGGCCGTGTGCACCGACGACCGCGATGCCGACGATCTCCTGCTGTTTGGTCTCGACTGGGTGGTGCGCGAAGCCGTGAAGGCGGGGATGTCGCCGGAGCAGGCCTGGTCGATGGGCTCGCTGCATGGCGCGACCCGCTTCGGCATGGAGGGGGACATCGGCGGGCTGGGCGGCGGCCGCCGCGCCGATCTCGTGCTGATGGACGATCAGCTCAAGCCGCAATGCACCTGGTATGGCGGCGAACTCGTGGTCGAGCACGGCAAGATCACGCCACGCCTGGATCAGGCGCTGTCGCAGCGCTATCAATATCCTGACGCGGCCTACGCGACCGTGAAGCTGCCGGAGACGATAAAACTGACGCCGGAGCTGCCGGCGAGAGCCTGCACCGTCAACGCGATCAAGACCGCGCTGCCAGGCATCACGCTGATCCACGAGAAGGTCGCGATCGAACCCGCAAGGAATTGGCCGTCGCTGTTTGCGCGCTACAGCCTGTGTTTCGTCGCAGTCGTCGAGCGTCACCGCAAATCGGCGGGCAACGTCGCCCATGGCCTCTTGAAGGATTTCGGCCTCAAGCGCGGCGCGGTCGCCTCCAGCGTCGGACACGACAGCCACAACATCATCGTCGCCGGCACCAACGAGGGCGACATGCAGGCCGCCATCGCGGCCATCAAGGCGCAACAGGGCGGCGTCTGCGTCGTTGCCGACGGCAGGGTGAGGGCGCTGGTGCCGCTGCCGATCGCAGGGCTCCTGTCCGACAAGCGCGTCACGGAAGTGGCCGAAGAGGTCAAGGCGCTGAAGAAGGAATGGGCGGAGGCCGGCTGCACCATTCCCTACATGGGCTTCAATTTGATTCCCCTATCGGTCATTCCGGAAATTCGCATCACGGATAAGGGCCTCGTGCTGGTGCCGCAGATGGAACTGGCGCCGCTGTTCGAGTGAAGCGACTTTCACGTATTTCTTGATGTAACCGGTTGAGACCGCCGCGATTTTTCCGCGGCTGCCGCATTGTGGAAAATAAAATCGATCTCGTTGAGATCGCATCCTGCGCGCCCGATGATCTCGCTCGCTGACGCAACCTGAGCGAGGTCCGATATGGCGAAGATGCGAGCTATCGATGCTGCCGTGCGAATTCTGGAGAAGGAAGGCATCTCGACCGCCTTCGGGGTTCCCGGGGCCGCGATCAATCCGCTTTACTCGGCACTGAAGAAGCGCGGCTCGATCCGGCACATTCTCGCGCGCCACGTCGAGGGCGCCTCGCACATGGCCGAGGGCTATACGCGCGCCAAGGCCGGCAATATCGGCGTCTGCATCGGAACCTCGGGGCCGGCGGGCACCGACATGATCACCGGGCTCTATTCGGCGATCGCCGATTCCATTCCGATCCTCTGCATCACCGGGCAGGCGCCGCGCGCTCGGCTTTACAAGGAAGACTTCCAGGCGGTCGACATCGAGTCGATCGCGAAGCCCGTGACCAAATGGGCGGTGACGGTCCGCGAGCCGGCGCTGGTGCCGCGCGTGTTCAGCCAGGCGTTCCACGTGATGCGCTCCGGGAGGCCCGGTCCGGTGCTGATCGACATGCCGCTCGACGTGCAGCTTGCCGAGATCGAGTTCGACGACGAGACCTATGAGCCGCTGCCGGTCTACATGCCCGCCGCGACCCGCAAGCAGGTCGAGAAGGCGCTGGAGATGCTTAACGCCGCCGAGCGGCCGCTGATCGTCGCGGGCGGCGGCATCATCAACGCCGATGCGTCGGATCTCCTGGTCGAGTTTGCCGAGATCGCCAACGTGCCCGTCGTGCCGACGCTGATGGGGTGGGGCGCGATCCCTGACGATCACGTGCTGATGGCGGGCATGGTGGGTCTTCAGACTAGTCACCGTTACGGCAACGCCACGCTGCTCGAATCCGACTTTGTGCTCGGCATCGGCAATCGCTGGGCCAATCGTCACACCGGCTCGGTTGAGACCTACACCAAGGGGCGCAAATTCGTTCATGTCGACATCGAGCCGACGCAGATCGGACGCGTGTTCAATCCGGATCTCGGCATCGTCTCGGACGCAAAGGCCGCGCTCGAGCTGTTCGTTGCCGTCGCCAGGGAGTGGCGCCGGTCAGGCCGGCTCCGCGAGCGCCAGGCGTGGCCCGCTTCCTGCCGCGACCGCAAGAAGACGATGCTGCGCAAGAGCCATTTCGACAATGTCCCGATCAAGCCGCAGCGCGTCTATGAGGAGATGAACAAGGCGTTCGGCCGCGACGCCACTTATGTCACCGTGATCGGCTTGTCACAGATCGCCGGCGCGCAGTTCCTCGGCGTGTACAAGCCGCGCAACTGGATCAACGCAGGGCAGGCCGGTCCGCTCGGCTGGACGCTGCCGGCGGCGCTCGGCGTGCGTGCGGCGTGCCCAGATCGCGAGATCGTCGCGCTCTCCGGCGACTACGACTTCCAGTTCCTGATCGAGGAGCTCGCGGTCGGGGCGCAGTTCAATCTGCCCTATATCCACGTCGTCGTGAACAATTCCTATCTCGGCCTGATCCGCCAGGCCCAGCGCGGCTTCGACATGGACTATCACGTCCAGCTCTCGTTCGAGAACGTCAATGCGCCGGAGCTCAACGGATACGGTGTCGACCACGTCGCGGTCGCCGAAGGCCTCGGCTGCAAGGCGATCCGCGTAACCGACCCGAAGGACACGCAGGCGGCATTCGCCACCGCGCGCGAATTGATGGCGAAGCACCGCGTGCCTGTCGTGGTCGAGTTCATCCTCGAACGCGTCACCAACATCGCGATGGGCACCGAGATCGACAACATCGTCGAGTTCGAGGAGGTGCTGGACCTGCCACTGGACGAGGTCGGGACCGTCAAGCCCGGCGTGTTGCAGCCGGCTGAATAAGGGAAGAAGCACCATGCCGAAATTTGCCGCCAACCTCACCATGCTCTTCAACGAGATGCCGTTCCTCGACCGCTTCGCCGCAGCGAAGGCAGCGGGCTTTGCCGGGGTCGAATATCTCTTCCCCTATGATTTCGACAAGGCGCAGCTGCGCGAGCAACTCGAGGCCCACGGGTTGACCCAGGTGCTGCACAATCTGCCGGCCGGCAACTGGGCCGGGGGCGAGCGTGGCATCGCCATCCTGCCCGATCGCACCGCTGAATTCCGCGACGGCGTGTTCCGCGCCATCGACTATGCCAAGGCGCTGGATTGCGAGCAGCTCAACTGCCTCGTCGGCATTGCGCCCGTCGACGCCGATCCGCGCGAGCTGAACGAGACACTGGTCGGAAACCTGCGCTTCGCGGCGTCGACGCTGGCACGGGAGAATATCAAGCTGCTGGTCGAGCCGATCAACACGCTCGACATCCCCGGCTTCTTCCTCAACGGCACCGAGCAGGCAATTCAGCTCATCTCTGAGGTGCGGTCGAACAATCTGTTCGTCCAGTACGACATCTATCACATGCAGATCATGGAGGGCGATCTCGCCCGCACCATGCAGGAATATCTGCCCCAGATCGCGCACATCCAGCTCGCCGACAATCCCGGCCGGCACGAGCCGGGCACCGGCGAGATCAACTATCCCTTCCTGTTCCGCCATCTCGACGCGATCGGCTATCGCGGTTGGATCGGCTGCGAATACAAGCCGCGCACCACGACGCTGGAAGGGCTTTCGTGGCACGCGGCGCAGACGTTCGAGACGTGAGGACATCCTGACATGACCAACATCGGCTTCATCGGACTTGGCACCATGGGACGGCCGATGGCCGGCCATCTCCTTAGCGCGGGCCATCGCGTTCTCCTGCATGACGTCGCGCCGGTTGCGCCTGAGCTGATTGCCGCGGGCGGTATCGCCTGCAAGTCGGCCAAGGAGGTCGCCGAGCAGGCGGATGCCGTCATCATCATGGTGCCGGATACGCCGCATGTGGAAGCGGTGCTGTTCGGCAAGGACGGCGTTGCCAGCGGTATCTCCAAGGGCAAGATCGTGGTCGACATGAGCTCGATCTCGCCGCTGGCGACGAAAGAGTTCGCAAAGAGAATCGAGGCGCTGGGCGCGGACTATCTCGATGCGCCGGTGTCGGGCGGGGAGGTCGGGGCAAAAGCCGCCAGCCTCACCATCATGGTCGGCGGTCCGGAGCGGGCCTTCGGCATCATGAAGCCGATCTTCGACAAGATGGGCAAGAACGTCACCCATGTCGGCGCCAATGGCGACGGCCAGACCACCAAGGTCGCCAACCAGATCATCGTCGCATTGACGATCGAGGCCGTGAGCGAGGCGCTGTTGTTTGCGTCCAAGGCCGGCGCGAATCCTGCACTGGTGCGCAAGGCGCTGATGGGCGGCTTTGCTTCCTCGCGCATCCTCGAGGTCCATGGCGAGCGCATGGTGAAACGCAATTTCGATCCCGGCTTCCGCATCGAGCTGCACCAGAAGGATCTCAACCTCGCGCTCGAAGGCGCTCGTGCGCTCGGCCTGTCGCTGCCGAGCACGGCGGTGGCGCAGCAATTGTTCTCGGCTTGCACAGCGCATGGCGGCAAGGCCTGGGATCATTCGGCGATGGTGCGGGCGCTGGAACTAATGGCGGGTCACGAGATCGCAGCGGCGTAAACTGTTACGCGGTAACACTCTCCAGCTTTGGTCCCTCCATTCGGCGCGCGGGAACCGGAACAATGATCGGGCCCCGCGGTTGAAGGCGCAGGACAACCACTGGAGATAAGCAACATGAAG
>RXJC01000142.1 GCA_003963435.1 Bradyrhizobiaceae bacterium
CGACCGAGGCGGCCACCGCCAACCAGGCCGTCGCCATCATTGCCGCGCTGCGGCAGAGTGCCGATGAAATAAAGTTCATTCGCTCGCCGCAGGAAGGCGAGATGGGCATCGAGATGCTGCTGCTGCTCGCCAAGGAAGAGGCCGAGGAGATGCCGCAGCGGGCGTAATCCCGCCGTTACTATCACACTTCGGCCAAAAGCGAAGCATGTTTGCTGCAGCATGATGTAGTCAGGCTTCAGTCTCGCTTGGACCGAAGGTAACCGCATGAAACGCGAAGCGCTCCGCGTCGAGCCGATCTCGACCTTTCTCGACCGCCGCAACGCCCCGGTCTCGCCGGTCACGCGCGCCGGCAACATGGTCTTCGTCTCGGGTCTGCCGCCGTTCGACCCTGAGACAGGACAGATCGGCGGGATGGCCATCGAGCGGCAGAGCGAGCTCGTCATGGAGCAGATGAAGCTGTGCCTCGAGGCGGCCGGCGCCTCGCTCGACAACGTCATGAAGTGCAACGTCTACTGCACCTCGACCAAACATTTCGACACATTCAACGCGGTCTATGCCCGCTATTTTCCTGATGATCCCCCGGCGCGGATCTTCGTCTGCACGCCGGAATGGTTCGGCCCCTTCGACGTCGAGATCGACTGCATCGCGATGGCGTGAAGCCGAAGCTATTGCAGATCGGCAACACTGCGCAGCAAGACACCGGGCATCATCCGAGCGAATGACGCGCGCGGGGTAAGCTCTCTTTAGGTCTCTCTTCCAGGAATGGCGCGACTCGCGAAGCAGCGCGGGTCGATGGAAGGGGCAAAATGTCTGATTGGATTTTTTCGAAGGGATGGCTTGCCGCGGCAATGGCGGCAGCAGGCCTCCTCTGCGTCGGGCTCGCTGGTGCGAATGCTTCGGATGTCGCGCCGCGCCTTCCGCAGGCGGCAGCGACGGGCGCGGCCTGGGACTGGTCGGGATTCTATCTTGGCGCGGATGTCGGCGGCGCCCGCCAGACAACGTCGTCAGGCCGTTCGGAATTCTTCGAGAATGAGCCGGACAGCCCCACGGCCCAATCGCAGGCGCCGTCGTCCTCATCCGCCATCGGCGGCGTTCACTTCGGCTATAATTGGCAGGTCTCGCGGCTGGTCTTAGGCGTGGAAGGCGATTGGCAATGGACCAGGGCCAGCTATTCGTTCTGCCGCGAGACCGACACCTTCGGTGTTCCCTGCCGCGACAACGGCCTCGGTTTCGTCACGGTCCAGAGCGAAACGCGGGGACTCGGGACGTTGCGGGGGCGCCTCGGCTACGCGTTCGACCGTATCCTGCTCTATGGCACCGGCGGTCTCGCTTTGGCCGACCTGCGCAGTACCATCACGATCGATTGCCGGGTCGACGGATGCGGACATGACGGGACCAAGAATCTGAGCGCGCAGAATTTCTCGAGCATGAGCAGCGGGTGGGTCGCAGGTGTCGGCGCTGAAGTCATGCTGTCTCCGAACCTGACCGTGCGGTCCGAATATCTGCACGCCGATGTCGGATCGGTGTCCGACAAGCTCAATCTCGCTCTGGTGAATTGCTCCAGCGGAGGGCCCTGTGGTGCTTCGTGGTCGCGCAACCAGCGCTACGACATCGGCCGGATCGGATTCAGCTACAAGTTCGGCGGCGCTGGCCGCGTGAATTGATCCCGCGAGCCTATTGCGATGCGCGAGACCCGGCCTGTGGCCGGGTTTTCGCGTTGCGCTTGCTGCGCGTCAGCGCGCCGCCACCCTTGACGGCGCCTTCGCCTCGACCCGTCCCGCCGTCAGCGCCATCGTCGCCACGCTGACGACGCGCGCGACCACGTCCTCGACGTCGTCGAGATCGCATTGGCCTTCCGACAGCTTGGTCAGCCGCTCGCTCTCGCGGATGGTGTGGTGCGCCATGGCGAGCGCGAAGTTGAGGCCCCAGTAGATATCGACCTCGCTGCGTTCGGGCAGGGCGCGGCGCATGGCGCCCACGAATTTCCGCAAATGATCGATCTCGCGGTTCTTGATGCGACGGATCGGCGGCACGGATTCGATCGAGGCGCGGATCATGAAGCGCGCTGCGGTCGAGCGCTGGTTCTCAGGTCCGAGGCACCCGCGCAGCGTCGGCCCGACCAGGGCGCGCAGGATCACCTCGATCGGCGCGCGGCCGCCGCCTTGCTCTTCCGCCGCCTTCAACTCGCGCAGGCGCTCGCGGTTGGTGGCGATCGAACGGGTGACGAATAATTCCGCGATCAGCTCGTCCTTCGAGCCGAAATGATAGTTCACCGCGGCAAGGTTGACGCCGGCCTCCGCGACGATGTCGCGCAGCGTCACGTCGCTGAAGCCGCGATCGGCATAGAGCCGCTCGGCGGCGGTCAGAATGGCAGACCTCGTATGATCGCTGGCCATGAGTGCCCCCGGGGAGGGAGTTGCAATTCAAACAGTTGTATGAAACTATCGTTTGAAGGCCGGAGATGTCAATCCGCAATCGAGACTCGTTCGCAACTCGCGGACCTGCTCGGAAAGCCTCATCAGGCGCGTCTTGGCGCTTGCGGGCCGCGCGATGCGGGAAGACAGTCCGGCGCAAAACAGATCGCAAAGAGAGACGAGGAGCGTCCCATGGACTTCGATATGTCGCCCAAGCAGAAGGAATGGCTCGACCGCGTGCAGTCCTTCATGACCAAGCACGTGCGCCCCGCGGTGCCGATCTATAACGAGCAGGACAAGGCAGGCGACCGCTGGAAGGTCATTCCGATCCTGGAAGATCTCAAGAAGAAAGCGAAGGCCGAAGGCCTCTGGAACATGTTCATGCCGCCGAACGAGCATGAGGATGACGAATTCCACGGCGCGGGACTGACCAATCTCGAATACGCGCTGCTGTCGGAGCAGATGGGGCATATCTCCTGGGCCTCGGAAGTGTTCAACTGTTCCGCGCCGGACACCGGCAACATGGAAGTGTTCATGCGCTACGGCACCAAGGAGCAGAAGCGCAAATGGCTGCGTCCGCTGATGGACGGCGAGATCCGATCCGCCTTCCTGATGACGGAACCGGCGGTCGCGTCCTCCGACGCCACCAACATCGAGACCCGGATCGAGCGCGATGGCGATCACTACGTCATCAACGGCCGCAAATGGTGGTCGTCCGGCGTCGGCGATCCCCGCTGCAAGATCGCGATCCTGATGGGCAAGACCGACTTCAAGGCCGCCAAGCACCAGCAGCAGTCGCAGATCCTGGTTCCGCTCGATACCCCCGGCATCAAGGTCGAGAAGATGCTGCCGGTGTTCGGCTTCGACGACGCGCCGCACGGACACGCCCAGGTTCTGCTGGAGAACGTGCGTGTCCCCAAGGAGAACATCCTGCTCGGCGAAGGCCGCGGCTTCGAGATCGCGCAGGGCCGTCTCGGCCCCGGCCGCATCCATCACTGCATGCGCACCATCGGCAAGGCTGAGGAAGCGCTGGAGAAGATGGTGAAGCGGCTGATGTCGCGCACCGCCTTCGGCAAGAAGATCGTGGAACACTCGGTTTGGGAGCAGCGCATCGGCGAAGCCCGCACCAACATCGAGATGACGCGTCTGCTCTGCCTCAAGGCCGCCGACATGATGGACAAGGTCGGCAACAAGACCGCGCAGGCCGAAATCGCCATGATCAAGGTCGCAGCGCCCAATATGGCGCTGAAGATCATCGACGAGGCGATCCAGGCCTTCGGTGGCGCGGGCGTTTCCGACGAGGCGGGTCTGGCGAAGGACTACGCCGGCATCCGCACGCTGCGGCTCGCCGACGGTCCGGACGAGGTGCACAATCGCGCCATTGCCAGACTTGAGGTTCGGAAGTATGCAAATTCTCCAAGTCATTGAGAACGGCGGAGAGCGCTGACCGCGCTCTCCCCACCGTCATTCCGGGGCTCGCGAAGCGAGAACCCGGAATCTCGAGATTCCGGGTTCGCCTCTTCGAGGCGCCCCGGAATGACCGACAAGAAGAAGAGGGAGCGTCATCGTGGCTGACGGCGTCAGGAAAGACGAGGAGTTCTCGGGCACCAAGCCTGTCGAGGAGCGGCATCGTTTCGACGAGCTGCGCCTGGAAGCCTGGATGCGCGACAACGTCGAAGGCTTCGAAGGGCCGCTGGTCGTGCTCCAGTTCAAGGGCGGCCAGTCCAATCCGACCTACCGGCTGAACACGCCGAAGCGTTCCTACGTGATGCGCCGAAAGCCGTTCGGCAAATTGCTGCCGTCGGCGCACGCCGTCGATCGCGAATACCGCGTCATTGCCGCCCTTGGAAAGCAGGGGTTTCCGGTCGCGCGCGCCTACGCGCTGTGCCAGGACGACGGCGTCATCGGGGCCGCCTTCTACATCATGTCGATGGAAGAGGGCCGGGTGTTCTGGGATCCGACGCTGCCGA
>RXJC01000069.1 GCA_003963435.1 Bradyrhizobiaceae bacterium
CCGGTGCCGAGATCGACGTGGCCGTTATAGGCGGTGACCGAACCGTCCGCTGTGATGCGGACAAAGGTCTCGGATGTGACCTCGTCCACGCTGCGGGCGACGACGAGCGAACCCGATGGCCGCTCAGCTCCGTTCGAGACAGGGGAGGCCATCAGTCAGCCGCCTCGGTCAGCCGGCCCGAAGCGCGCATCACGGCGCGCAGGATTTCGACATGGGTGCCGCAGCGGCAAAGATTGTAGCGCAACGCGGCAAGCGCCTCCTGCTCGGTGGGCCGCGGGTTGATCGCGAGCAGCGCCTTGGTGGTCATGATCATGCCGTTGAGACAGTAACCGCATTGCGCGGCCTGCTCGTCGATGAAGGCCTGCTGCACCACATCGGGCTTGTCGCGCGTGCCGAGTCCTTCGAGCGTCACGATGTCGCGGCCAACGCAGCCGCTGACGGGAATCACGCAGGAGCGTGCCGCCAAGCCGTCGATCAGGACAGTGCAGGTGCCGCATTCGCCGAGACCGCACCCGTATTTCGGGCCGTTGAGCGCGAGATCGTTGCGCAGCACGTAAAGCAGCGGCGTCTCTGGCGCCGCATCGATCTCGTGGATCCTGCCGTTCACGGTGAGGCGGATCGGTGATTGCGTCATCCCTAGGTCCCAAGCCCGCATATAATTCGACGCCGCGACGATACCGTTTGTACACAAACGTGCAAGCCGTGCATGCCGCAGTGCAGCGCGGCTGCCTTCTTTGTGGACAGGACGGATAGGCAAATGAGGTTTTATGCGGCAGCCGTATCTTTTGCACTGCACCGCCGCTTGACAGTCCCGGGCGACCGCGCGCAACATTGTTCGTATACGAATGATAACCGCCTGGATCCGCTGGCTCGCACATGTTGACTGAAACGACGAGCGTTGTTGCCGACAAGATCCGCTGCGATGCCTGTCCGGTGATGTGCTACATCAAGCCGGGCGCGGCGGGTGCGTGCGACCGCTACGCCAATCACGACGGCAAGCTTGTCCGCGTCGATCCCCATGTGATCCTGGAGCGCACCGTCTCGCATGGCGGCAAGCTGGTCCCGTTCAGCCGCACCGAAGACTGGGACGGCAAGATCGTCCACGAGCCATCGACCTTCGTCACCGCGATCGGGGCGGGCACGACCTATCCGGACTACAAGCCGGCGCCGTTCATCGTCTCCGCCGAGGTCGACGGCGTCGACATGGTGACCGTGGTCACCGAGGGCATCTTCTCCTATTGCGGCATCAAGGTGAAGATCGACACCGACCGTTATCTCGGGCCGGAGACCGCGACGGTGCGCGCGCAGGGCGAGGCGGTCGGCCATGTCACCACCAGCGAATACGGCTCGCAGATGCTGTCGCTCGGTGGCGTGCATCATCTCACCGGCGGCTCCAAGAAGGAGGGCCGCGTCACCTGCGACACGCTGATGGATCTCGCCAATTGCAAGGCGGTGGAGCTCACCATCGACGGCGGCGCGACGGTGGTGGTGCAGGCTGGCCAGCCGCCGATCGTCAACGGCGTGAGGGAAGAGCGCATGCGCGTCGGCTGCGGCTCGGCGACGATCGGCATGTTCGCCAAGCAGTGGCACGGCAAGGTGGATGAAGTCGTCGTGGTCGACGATCACATCACCGGCGTGCTCTCGGAGCATCAGGCCGGCAAGCTGCTCGACATCGCCGACACCGGCATCAAGATGAAGGGCAGGCGCTCGACGCCCGGCCGCTATTTCCAGGTTGCCGATCCCGGCACGGGCTGGGGCGGCACCAACATCTCCGATCCCTTGGCAATCCTCGGGCCGTTCGATGCCAAGGAAGCAAGGCCCGGCCTCACCATGCTGATGGTCTCCACCACCGGCGAGCATTCGTCCTATTACGTGCTCGACGAGGCCCTGAATCCGGTCGAGACCGAGATGCCTGCCGACCTGAAATTCTCGGTCGAGCGCATCCAGGAGAATTGCGAGCCGGCGCTGTGCACGGTGCTGTTCATGGCAGGGGCCGGCGGCTCACTGCGGGCAGGCGTCACCGACAATCCGGTGCGGCTGACGCGCTCGGTGAAGGACGCGCTGACCCGCGTCACCAGCGGCGGCGCACCGGTCTATGTCTGGCCCGGCGGCGGCATCACCTACATGGTCGACGTCACGCAGATGCCGGCGGGCGCGTTCGGCTACGTGCCGACGCCGGCGCTGGTCGCGCCGATCGAGTTCACGATGAAGCTGTCGGACTATGCCGCGCTCGGCGGCCACATGGATTACGTCAAACCGCTGTCCGAGGTGCAGGCCAGCCAGGACGTGCGACAGCTGCCCTGGCGGAACCCGATTCCGGGACCGCGGGCATGACGCGGCTCCCGCAAATCGCGTTGCTGTCTGATGGCCGGCGGCTGCATTTGCAGGATGGACCGATCGATCTGATCGTCGAGGCGAGGGGGCCCGCGGACGCGGTGCGTGCGGCTTACGAGGCTGCGGCGCAGCGGTTCACCGGGCTGCTCGACGAGCTCTGCGCGGAGCTGCCGAAGCTGCGCGCTGCTGCCGAGGAACGGACCTCGCTGAGGGGCGTGGTGGCGCGCCGGATGCATGCCGCGGTGGCTCCTTTTGCCGCCGATTGCTTCATCACACCGATGGCTGCCGTGGCCGGCAGCGTGGCGGAGGAGATCCTCGGCGCCATGCTGGGCGCTGCGATGCTCGATCAGGCCTATGTCAACAATGGCGGCGACATCGCCCTTCATCTGGGCAAAGGCGAGTATTTTTCGATTGGCCTGATGGATCGTCCCGATCGTGACGGCGTGATGCGAACCATGAGGGTGGACGCGGATGACCAGGTAGGGGGCGTCGCGACCAGCGGGCGCCACGGCCGCAGTTTCTCGCTCGGGATTGCCGACGCGGTGACGGTGCTGGCCGCAACGGCCTCGCAGGCCGACGCGGCGGCGACGGTCATCGCCAACGCCGTCGATCTGCCGGGACATCCCGCCATTGTCAGGCTGCCCGCCTGCGAGCTTCAGCCCGACAGCGATCTCGGCGCGCGTCTTGTCACCCGACATGTCCATGAATTGTCGCACAACGAGATTGCTGCCGCTCTTGAATCTGGCGTGGAATGTGCACGTCAATTGTTCGATCGCGGATTGATCGAGGGTGCCGTATTGCAGCTTTGTGGTGATATGCTTGTCATCGGGACGAAAGATATTGAGCGGCAAGAAGCGCGCCCGTGTAGGCTGGAGAACGCGGTTCATGCCTGAGCTGGGAAGAGGGCCGAGGACACAATCATGAGCGCGATCATCCGCAAGATCGTCACCGTTGTCGAAGAGACTCAGATGGAGATGGGGCGACAGGTCTCGCCGCCGACCCGGCGTGCCGCTGCCATCGCCGTGATCGAAAATCCCTTCGCCGGGAAATATGTCGAGGACCTCTCGCCCTTGATCGCGATCGGCGAGGAGCTCGGCGAGCTGTTGTCGAAGCGCGCGGTGGCTGCGCTCGGCATCGACGGCGCGAAGGTGCAGAGCTATGGCAAGGCCGCGGCCGTCGGCGAGAACGGCGAGCTGGAACATGCCGCCGCGATCCTGCATCCGAAGATGGGCGCGCCGGTGCGCAAGGTTCTGACCAAAGGCGCGGCGCTGATCCCGTCGTCAAAGAAGCGCAGCGGGCCGGGCACGACGCTCGACATTCCGCTCGGGCACAAGGATGCGGCCTTCGTGCGCAGTCATTTCGACGGCATGGAGGTCCAGATCAACGATGCGCCGCGCGCCAACGAGATCATGGTTGCGGTCGCTGTCACCGACAGCGGCCGTCCGCTGCCACGGGTCGGCGGGCTGACGGTTGCGGAAATCAAGGGCGAAGACGGTCTGAGATAGAAGACGTAAAGAGTTCAAAACTGGAGGTTGGGATGCGAGCAAGAAATTACTTCGTCGGCGCGGCCTTCGCGCTCATGGCGGGCGGCATGGCCCATTCGGCGATGGCGCAGGACATCAAGATCGGCGAGATCAACAGCTATTCGCTGCTGCCGGCCTTCACCGAGCCCTACCGCAAGGGCTGGCAGCTTGCGGTGGAAGAGATCAACGCGGCCGGCGGCATCAACGGCAAGAAGCTCGTCGTCATCTCCAAGGACGACGGCGGCAAGCCGGCCGATGCGCAAACTGCGGCGAACGAGCTGGTGTCGAGCGAGGGCGTGGCGATGCTCGCGGGCACGTTCCTGTCGAACATTGGTCTGGCCGTCAGCGACTTCGCCAACCAAAAGAAGGTGTTCTTCCTCGCGGCCGAGCCGCTGACGGACGCCATCACCTGGTCCAAGGGCAACAAATATACGTTCCGCCTGCGTCCCTCCAACTACATGCAGGCCGCGATGCTGGTGGAAGCGGCGAGCAAGCTGCCGGCCAAGCGCTGGGCGACGATCGCGCCGAACTATGAGTACGGCCAGTCGGCGGTCGCGGTGTTCAAGAAGCTGATGTCGGAGAAGCGTCCTGACATCCAGTGGGTCGACGAGCAGTGGCCGCCGCAGGGCAAGATCGACGCCGGTCCGGTGGTGCAGGCTGTTGCCGCCGCCAATCCCGAAGCGATCCTCAACGTCACCTTCGGCGCCGACCTCGTCAAGCTCGTGCGCGAAGGCAATACCCGCGGCCTGTTCAAGGGCCGCGAGGTGGTCTCGTTCCTGACCGGCGAGCCCGAATATCTCGATCCGCTCAAGGAAGAGACGCCTGCGGGCTGGATCGTCACCGGCTATCCCTGGTACTCGATCAAGACGCCCGAGCACGACGCATTCCTGAAGGCCTATCAGGCCAAGTACAACGACTATCCGCGCCTCGGCTCGATCGTCGGCTACCAGACCATCAAGTCGGCGGCTGCGATCCTGGCGAAGGCCGGCTCGAGCGATCCGGAGAAACTGATCGCCGCGGCGGAAGGCCTCTCGGTGCCGTCGCCGTTCGGGGAGATCACCTTCCGCAAGATCGATCACCAGTCGACGCTCGGTGCCTTCGTCGGCAAGACCGCGCTGAAGGACGGCAAGGGCGTGATGGTGGATTCGTCCTACAAGAAGGGCGCGGATTATCTGCCCGGCGACGCCGAAGTCGCGAAGCTGCGTCCGAAGGACTAATCCCGGGTGCCGTAGGGTGGGTTAGCGGTGCAGATGCGCAACGCGCGTCTGCACGGCGTAATCCACCACTTTCGGCGCCCCACGAGAAGAAGTGGTGGGTTACGCCGAGCGGATGCGCTCAGCGCATCTGCTCGGCTAACCCACCCTACGATTTCACCCAACCCGGACCGCCGATGGCTTTTTACGTCGTACAGTTTCTGACCGGTCTCGCCAGCGCGGCGTCGCTGTTTCTGGTGGCCTCGGGCCTGTCGATCATCTTCGGCGTGACGCGGATCGTGAACTTCGCGCATGGCGCCTTCTACATGATCGGCGCCTACATCGCCTTCACGCTGACCGAGCGCCTGTCCGGCGCGTTCGGCTTCTGGGGCAGCATCGTGCTCGCCGCGCTGGCGGTGGCGTTGATCGGCGTGCTGGTCGAGATGGTCTTGCTCCGGCGTATCTATCACGCGCCCGAGCTGTTCCAACTGCTCGCGACCTTCGGCCTTACGCTGATGGTCGAGGACCTCGTGGTGCTGATCTGGGGGCCTGACGATCTCGTCGGCCGCCGCGCGCCGGGCTTCAGGGGCGCGATCGATTTCTTCGGCCAGAACGTTCCGAGCTACGACCTGTTCCTGATCGTGCTCGGACCGGTCGTGCTCGGCATCCTCTGGCTGTTGTTTCAGCGCACGCGCTGGGGCGTCCTGGTGCGGGCCGCGACGCAGGACCGCGACATGGTCGCAGCCCTCGGCGTCAATCAGAAATGGCTGTTCACGAGCGTGTTCGCGGTCGGTGTCTTCCTCGCCGCGCTCGGCGGCGCGCTCCAGATCCCGCGCGATGCCGTGCATCATGCGATGGATTTGCGCATCATCGTCGAGGTCTTTGTCGTCGTCGTGATCGGCGGCCTCGGCAGCATCGTCGGCGCCTTCGTCGCGGCGGTGCTGGTGTCCGAGCTCAATGCCTTCGGCATCCTGATCTTCCCGAAGATCTCCATCATCCTGGTCTTCCTGGTGATGGCGGCGGTGCTGATCGTCCGGCCCTGGGGCCTGTTCGGCAAGCCGGAGGCGGCCGCGCGCAAGACGCCGGGTCTCACCGTCAATCCGTGGCGGCCGTTGACGTCGAACGAGCGGCTCGCTGCGCTTGCCGCTCTCGTCGTTGCGGCCACGTTGCCGCTGTTCGCCGGCAATTACGCGCTGACCGTCGGCTCGGAAATCGCGATCTTCGTCATCTTCGCCGTCAGCCTGCACTTCCTGATGGCGGTCGGCGGGCTCGCCTCGTTCGGCCACGCCGCCTATTTCGGCCTCGGCGCCTATGGCATCGCCTTCCTTGCCAAGATGGCGGGGCTGCCGATGATCGTCTGCCTCTTGCTCGGGCCGCTGCTCGGCTGCATGGGCGCCGCCGTGTTCGGCTTCTTCGCCGTGCAGCTCTCCGGCGTCTATTTCGCGATGCTGACGCTTGCCTTCGCGCAGATCGTCTGGTCGATCGCGTTCCAATGGGTGAGCGTCACCGGCGGCGACAACGGCATATTGGGCGTCTGGCCGTCGAGCTGGGCGGCGAGCCCTTCGCGCTTCTACTGGCTGTCGCTCGGCGTTGCCGCGCTGGTGACCATTGCGCTGCGGGCCATGGTGTTCTCGCCGTTCGGCTACGCGCTTCGCGCGACCCGCGACTCGCTGCTGCGCAGCGAAGCGATCGGCATCGACGCCAAACGCATCCAGTGGACGGCCTTCGTGATCGCCGGAACCACCGCCGGCATCGGCGGCGCGCTGTTCGCGTATCTGAAGGGCAGCGTCTTCCCCGACAATCTCGGTATCTCGCTCTCGGTCGATGCGCTCGTCATGGTCCTGCTCGGCGGCGTCGAGACGGTGTCGGGCGCGGTGATCGGCGCCATCGTCTACAAGGCTCTGAATATCTGGCTGGTCAGCCAGACCGATCTGTCGAAGCTCGTGCTCGGCGGCTTCATCGTGCTGATCGTCGTCGTCTTCCCCAAGGGCATCGTCGGCATGCTGGAGCTGCTGGCGCAACGCCGCAGGAAGGCATCGCCGCCGGGATCGTCCCTGCTTGCCAAGCCGATCGAGTCCGCCGAATGAGCGTTGCACCCCCACTTCTCGCCGTCGAAGGGCTGACCAAATCCTATGGCGGTATTCATGCCGTGCGCGGCGTCTCGTTCTCGCTGCGGGCCGGCGAGATCCTGGCGCTGATCGGACCGAACGGCGCGGGCAAGAGCACCTGCTTCGACATGCTCAACGGCCAGAACAAGCCCGATACGGGCCACGTCCGTCTGCTCGGTGAAGAGATCACCGGCAGAAAGCCGCGCGAGGTCTGGCGGCTCGGCGTCGGGCGTACCTTTCAGATCACAGCGACCTTCGCCACCATGACCGTGCGCGAGAACGTGCAGGTCGCGCTGATCTCGCACGGCAAGCAGCTGTTCAACCTGTTCGGCTCGGCGCCGAAGTTCGACCGCGCCGAGGCTGGCCGGCTGCTCGAGCTGGTCGGCATGGGCGGCTATGCGGATCGCCCCTGCGGCGAGCTCGCTTATGGCGACCTGAAGCGGCTCGAGCTCGCGGTGGCGCTCGCCAACCAGCCGAAGCTGCTCCTGATGGACGAGCCGACCGCCGGCATGGCGCCGCGCGAGCGCGTCGACCTGATGCGGCTCACCGCGCAGATCGCGCGCGAAAAGTCGATCGGCGTGCTGTTCACCGAGCACGACATGGACGTGGTGTTCGAGCACGCCGACCGCATCATCGTGCTCAATCGCGGCACGCTGATCGCCGAAGGCTCGCCGGCCGAGGTGCGGGGCAATCCGCAGGTGCAGGCGGTCTATCTCGGCGAGGGCCTCGTCTACGATGCCCGCCACCGCGAGGGAGCATCGGTGTGAAGCTGACTGTCGAGGGGCTCAACAGCCATTACGGCCCGGCGCATATCCTGTTCGACATCGGCTTCGAGGTCGGCGAGGGCGAGGTGGTGGCACTGCTCGGGCGCAACGGCGCCGGCAAGTCGACCACGTTCCGCTCGATCGTCGGCCTCGTCGCGCAGCGAACCGGCCGCATCATGTTCGAAGGCAAGGACGTCTCGGCAAAGCCGACCCATGAGATCGTGCGCGAGGGGCTCGGATACGTGCCTGAGGAGCGGCGCATCTTCACGGACCTTACGGTGGAGGAAAATCTCGAGGTCGGCAAGCAGCCGAAGCGTCCGAACGCGCCATACTGGACCCGTGAAAAGCTGTTCGCGTTGTTTCCAAATCTCGGCGAGATGAAGAACCGTCCGGGCGGGCGTATGAGCGGCGGCGAGCAGCAGATGCTGACGATCGCCCGCACGCTGATGGGCAATCCCTCGCTGGTGCTGCTCGACGAGCCGTCGGAAGGCCTGTCGCCGAAGATCGTGGAGCAGATGGTCGATGCCATCCTGACCATGAAGAAAGAGGGCGTCAGCATCGTCGTGTCCGAACAGAATCTGCACTTCGCGCGGCTCATCTCCGATCGCGCCTACATCATCGAGCGCGGCCGCATCTGCTTCGGCGGCACCATGGCCGAGCTTGACGCGCGTCCGGACATCCGCGACGCGCATCTGTCGTTGTGACGGCAAAGGGAAGGGCGGCGGGCGGATGGCGAGAAGCTTGACGGCGAAGAAGAGCGTCAAACCGGCAAAACCGCCTTACGTGCTCGACGAGCAGGTCGGCTTCATCCTGCGCCAGGTCTGGCAGCGCCACAGCTCGATCTTCTCGCGCGACATCGGCACCAATCTGACGCCGACGCAATGGGCGGCGCTGTCGAAGCTCGCCGAGACGGGAGCGTGCTCGCAGAACCAGCTCGGCCGGCTGACGGCGATGGATGTCGCGACCATCAAGGGCGTGATCGACCGCCTCACGGCACGCGGCCTGACCGAGACCAGCCAGGACCCCGAGGACGGACGGCGGCTTCTGGTGAGCCTGACGCGCGCCGGGCAGCAGCTTGCGGAGAAGCTGGCGCCCAACGCGCTCGCCATCACCCGCGAGACCCTGGCGCCGCTCGATGCCAAGGAGCGCGAGACGCTGATGGCGCTGCTGAACAAGCTGCGGTGAAGGCGGTGATTTGAACGTTTACGTCTTGCCCGGCCACTTTGCGCGATACCTGATTTCGCTGCCATCTCCGACCCGCCGCCACGTTCCGAACTCCGGCGTATGCGGCGCACGAGCCGACAAGTCGATCGGATAAATTCGGCTCGGCTCTCCTTCGATGGTGACCGCGAGTTGCCGGTGCGAGGTGCGAAACGCCAGTTCGACCTCGCCCGCGATGACACCCTGGTCGCCATCGCGATAGAAGGCGGCTGGGTTCACTTCGCCCGGCATGGTGTTGAGGTCGGTCTGCAATTCGATGGTGATGCCCTGCGCCGACGTCGGCACCTTGACGCCGGCCGGATAACGGACCTCGAACATGAGCAACGGATTGCCGCCGTTCGGGTTCAGCCAGGGCGTCGCGGTGGCGTAAGCGTAGGCAATGTAGATGCCGATGCCGGCGACGCAGAGCAGGGCGACGACGCCGAGCGATTTCAGGCTGTTGCTTGCCACGCTGCCAGTGTTGGTGGGCTTGCCGGAACGCCCCACCAGCCAGTTGGCGAGCACCGCGCCGGCGATCGCGCCGATGGGAGAATAGACGAACAGTCCCAGCAGGCCCGATGTGATCGGGTCGGCCCGGTTGCCGAAATCGAACAGGGAGAACAGCACGAAGATCGCGAGATAGCCTGCCACCGCGCCAGCAACGCCGATGGCTATTCGCGACGAGTTCTTCATGTCCGCCTCGATGGTCCAGCAATGAACTGCCGCCACCGAGGGCTGCCTGCGTTAGACGCTTGAGGCCGCAAACTTGTTCAACGCCTTCAAGGGGCGATGCGGAGCGGCGTGCCGCTCCGGCTGCGTCACTTCGCCACCACCTCCGGCACCTTGCCGGCCGGCGGGGTGTTGCGGCTGCGCTGGGTGCGCACGATGCCGTCGATGATGGTCATGCCGATGCCGGGGAGGTCGCCGAGCTGCACGCTCTCCAGGATGTTCTTGCCGGGCGAGTGCTGCGCCTTGTCCATGATGACGAAGTCGGCGGAGCGGCCGACCTCGATCAGGCCGCAATCGAGCTCGCGCATCCGCGCGGTGTTGCCGGTGGCAAGGCAGAAGGCGATCTCCGCCGGCAGCTCGCCGAGCGAGGAGAGCATCGAGACCATGCGCAGGATGCCGAGCGGCTGCACGCCGGAGCCGGCCGGCGCGTCGGTGCCGAGGATGACCCGGTGCAGGTCGCCCATCTCGCGTGCCGTGCGCAGCGTGAATAGCGCGGAGCGCTCGTTGCCGTTGTGCACGAGCTCGAGGCCGCGCTTGCAGCCCTCGCAGATGCAGCGGATTTGGTCGTCGGGCAGCGCAGTGTGACCGCCATTGATGTGGCCGACCACGTCGGTGTCGGCCTCCAGCACCACGTCCTTGTCGATCAGGCCGGAGCCGGGGATCGAGGGGCCGCCGGTGTGGATGGTGCTCTGGATGCCGTATTTGCGGGCCCAGCCCACCATCTTGCGTGCGGTTGGGCCGTCCTTGACGCCGCCGAGGCCGACCTCGCCGAGCAGCTTGACGCCGTTGGCGGCCATCTCCTTGAAGTCTTCCTCGACCATCTCGCATTCGATCACCGGCGCGCCGGCGTGAACCTTCACGCCGCCCGGACGCAAGGTCCAGAACGCGCGCTGGGCGAACACGGCCATCGCCTTCAGGCCGACGACGTCGCGGGGGCGGCCGGGCATGTGCACTTCGCCCGCCGAGATCATGGTGGTGACGCCGCCGTGGAGGTAGCTGTCGATCCAGTTGATCTGGTTCTGCCGCGGCGTCCAGTCGCCGGCAACGGGGTGGACGTGACTGTCGATCAAGCCCGGCGCCACCGTGGTGCCCTGGGCGTCGACGATGGTGGTCGCGCCTTCGACATTGCAGTCCTTGAAGCGGCCGATCGCGGTGATCTTGCCGTTCTCGGCGACGATGGTGTCGCCGTCCAGGATCGGCTTCTCCAGGGCACCGGACAGGATCAGGCCGATATTCCGGATCACGAGCTTCGAGGGTCCGGCGGCCTGGGGTGCGTCATGCGCCATGGAAGGGCTCCTTATTCCTAACTGCAACGCTGTCGATCTTGGGCAGCCTTGACCGCGGGATCAAGCAGGATTATTCATTAGTATACGAATGATCGTGTACAAATGACGCATAGCTGGACCGCCTCGACACCCGCAATTGACGCGACAGGGAAGGTGAGATGAGCAATTTCAATCAGGAAAGCGTTTTGAGCGTCCACCACTGGACCGACACGCTGTTCTCCTTCAAGACCACCCGCAGCCCGACCTTCCGCTTCCGCAACGGCGAGTTCACCATGATCGGGCTCAAGGTCGGCGAGAAGCCGCTGCTGCGGGCCTACAGCGTCGCCAGCGCCAATTACGAGGACACGCTGGAGTTCTTCTCGATCAAGGTGCCGGACGGCCCGCTGACCTCGCGCCTCCAGCACCTGAAGGAAGGCGACGAGATCATCGTCAGCCGCAAGGCCACCGGCACGCTGGTGATCGACAATCTGGAAGAGGGCCGCAACCTCTACCTGATCGGCACCGGCACCGGCCTTGCGCCGTTCCTGAGCGTGATCAAGGACCCCGAGACCTACGAGCGGTTCGAGAAGGTCGTGCTGCTGCACGGCTGCCGGCACGTGAAGGAGCTCGCCTATGGCGAGATGATCACCGAACACCTGCCGAAGGACGAGCTGCTCGGCGAGTACATCCAGAACCAGCTGATCTACTACCCGACCGTGACGCGCGATCCGTTCCGCAACCGCGGCCGCATCACCGATCTCATCACCTCGGGCAAGCTGTTCGGCGACATCGGCCTGCCGGTGCTCGAAGCCGTCCACGACCGCGTCATGATCTGCGGCAGCCCGGCGCTGGTGGCCGATACCCGGGTGCTGCTGGGCGAGCGCGGCTTTGTCGAGGGCAATCACGGCGAACCCGCCCAATTCGTGGTCGAAAAGGCCTTCGCCGAGCGTTAAGCCCGCAGAAAGACCGTATTTTCGCCGCGTGCCGGGCGTTGCAGCGCCGATTCGGCGCTTGATACACTGTGGGAGCGAATCAGCGGAGTTCCCACATGGTTGCGGACAGCGACAGCAACATCGCCTGGCACCGGGTTCAGTTGAAGAAGAACCGCGCCGAGTTGAAGGCGGTGGAGACCGCGCGTTTCACGATGGGCGAGATCGCCTCGTCGAAGCAGAACGGCCAGACCCAGAAGGCCATCACGGAACTCAAGCGCAAGATCGCGCAGTCCGAGCGCGTGATCGCCGATCACGACAAGCGTACGCGCCGTCCGCTTGGCACCGACCTGCAAAGCCTCAGCAATGGCAGCTGGAGCCATTGGGACTCCTATACGCAACAGCAACGCAAGACGGGGCAGCGTTCGCCGGGGCGCGGATAGTCGCACCTCGTTCACACCCCCCTTGCGCCGGCCGCGCCGCGCACCATCTGGGTGACGCGCCAGCAATCAATCCGGTGGTCCCATGACAGTGCGCCTCGATTTCACCAGCGAGGCCTTTTTTCGCGATCCGCCCAAGGTCATTGCGAGCTTGCGCATGTCCGGGCCCGTGGTCGCGACACGCTTTCCGCTCATCGGCGACGTCTGGATCACCACGACCCATGACGCCACCGCGCAGGTCCTGAAGGACGGCGCGACCTTCACGCTGCGCAAGGAGGACGGCGACGTCGCGGGTCTGCGCTGGTGGATGCCGAGATATGTCAGGACCATCGCCAACAACATGCTGACGATGGACGAGCCCGACCATACCAGGCTGCGCAGCATCGTGGACGAGGCCTTTCGCCGCCGCGCGATCGTGGCGATGGAGCCGCGCATCCGCGCCATCGCCGACGGTCTGGCTGACGAGCTGTTCGCGAATGGAAGTCCGGCTGATCTGGTCCAGCGCTACGCGCGCATCCTGCCGCTCGCCGTGATCTCCGAGCTGCTTGGCTTGCCGCCGGCGGATCGTCCGAGATTCATCGCCTGGGCCAACGAGATGTCCTCGCTGACGAACGTGGTCGGCTTCTTCCGCCTGTTGTGGGCGTTCCGCAAGATGCGCGCCTATCTCGAACGACAGTTGCAGATCGCGCGCGAACGGGGCGGTGAGGGCCTCATTGCCGAACTGGTCCAGGTCGAGCGCGAGGGCGCCCAGATCACGCCGGACGAAATGGTCTCGATGGTGTTCCTGCTGCTTGCCGCTGGCTCCGAGACGACGACGCATCTCATCAGCGGTTCCGCCTTTGAGCTGCTCAGACATCCTGATTTGCGCGATTGGCTGGCGCAGGACTGGAGCCGTATCGGGCTTGCGGTGGAGGAGTTCCTGCGCTTCGTCTCGCCGGTGCAGTTCTCCAAGCCGCGCTATGTGCGGCGCGATGTCGAGGTCGAAGGCGTACGCCTGAAGAAGGGCGATCGGGTCATGGTGATGCTCGCCGCAGCGAACATGGATCCGGCGATGCATGATCGTCCCGAAAGGCTCGACCTCGAACGCAAGCCGAACCGTCACATGTCGTTTGGAACGGGAATCCATTTCTGCCTCGGGCATCAGCTGGCGCGCATCGAGGCGGCCTGCGCGCTGGAAGCGCTGTTCGTGCGCTGGCCGAAACTCGGTCTCGCTGTCGATCCCGTCGACGTCCACTGGCGCAAGCGACCGGGTTTGCGCGCGATCGCGACGCTTCCCGTGACGGCCGAGGGCCGCGGAACAAGGGCAGCTCCGCGCAGCGAAGCGAGCATCGATCGTTCGCTGACTGCGGCGAGCTGAAGACAACGGGCCTTCGGAAATGGACTGAGAGCGTTCCTTGCGACCAACTGGCGGACCGGTGTTCAGCCGGTCTGCTTTTTTGTTGCCGCCAGATCGCGCTCCCAGCCGAACACGGAGCGGCCGTCGAGATCGGGCGAGGCGGCGCGCTCGTCGGCGATGTAGGCTTCAACGGAAGGTCCGCGCGCGGTCCGCTCCAGCCGCCTTGCTTGATCGTCGAGCCGCTTCATCGCCTGCATCTCTTCCTCACGCCCGAGCTTGGCGTTCTGGATCGCGCCCTTCAGCACGCGGATGGTCTCGTCATAGACTTTGATCGGCACGGGATAGGGATGGCGGTCCTTGCCGCCGTGGGCGAGCGAGAAGCGCGCGGGGTCCGTGAAGCGATAGGGCGCGCCATGCACGACCTCTGCGACCATCGCCAGCGAGCGCACGGTGCGGGCGCCGACGCCCGGCGTCAGCAGCAGCTCCGGAAAATCGACCGGGCCGCGCTCGGCTGCAGCGGCGAGCGTGCCGTGCAGGCGGCGCGCGAACACGTCCTTGGGCCTGACATCGTGATGTGCAGGCATGATCAGGTGCGGCAGCATGGCCTGGGCCGGCTCCGGCGCGGTCCCGATGAGCCGCTCGAATTCGCAGACGATGCGATCGGGGCCGAGATCCCCGAGGAGATCGAGCTGCGCGGTGCGCGAGATCTCGGCACGATGGTCCGTGAGATTGACGATCTCGCCTTGCTGCGGGCCATCGATTGCGCTGTGCGGCGTATCGACGAAACTCTTCAGCGCCTCGGAATGCCAGTGATAGCGGCGGGCCTGGCGCTTGTCGCCGTTCATGCCCTGCTGCACCACGGTCCATTTGCCGTCGGCGGTGACGAAGAAGCCGTGCAGGTAGAGGTCGAAGCCGTCCTGCACGGCCGCGCTGTCGACTTTCGCCACCAGGCGGCTTGCGCGGGTCAGCTTCGCGCCGTCGAATCCGACGCGGTCGCCGAGCTGCATCAGCTCGTCCGGCGTCTTGCGCGAATGCTGGCCCCGGCCGCCGCAGACGTAGATCCCGAGCTCGTCCTGGAGCGGCCCGAGCCCGCGCTTCAGCGCGCCGATCACGGAGGTCGTTATCCCTGAGGAGTGCCAGTCCATCCCCATCACGGCGCCGAACGACTGAAACCAGAACGGATGGGACAGCCGCTGCAGAAAGGCATCGCGGCCGTAGTGATGCACGATGGCCTGCGTGACGATGGCGCCGAGCGACGCCATGCGGCTCGCCAGCCACGGCGGAACCCGTCCGGTGTGCAAGGGAAGATCGGCGCTGCCGCTACGTCGAGTCATGAGCGCCACAAACTAGCCCAGTTCGGCAACGGTTGCACCTGTGGAATGCTGCGTTGCACAGGGCGCGGGAGCGAAGCCGGCTGGGAGGCGTTGAGCCGGCTACGGCAAAGCAACGAGGGAACAGCGATGCATTGGCAGGCTTTGATAGCCGACATCGACAGGATGTTCGGCTGGATACCGTCATGGTTCATCGGCCTCGGCCTCGTTGCGGGAGCGATGCTGCTTGCGCTGTCCTCGTACCGGATCGCCAAATGGCTGCTGAACCGCGCCTTCGGAACCCGCATTCCGCTGCTCAGCGTGTTCATCGAGCGCACCTCCGGCCCGGCCCAGCTTGCATTGTGTCTGGCGGCCGTTGCACTGGTTTTGCCGCTCGCGCCCCTCGACGACACCATCCGCACGCCGCTGCTGCGGCTGTTCGTCGTGGCCGTGATCGCCCTGATCGGCTGGATCTCGATCCGGATCGTCGACATGAGCGCGGCGCGCTACCTGCAGAATTTCCGCGACGTCACCGAGAACTTCGTCGCGCGCAAGCACGTCACGCAAGTCCGTGTGTTCAAGCGCGTCGCCGACACCATCATCGTCGTCATCACGGTATCGGCCGCGCTGATGACGTTCGATTCGGTGAGGCAATACGGCGTCAGCCTGTTCGCCTCGGCAGGCGCCGCCGGTATCATCGTCGGTCTTGCTGCCCGGCCGCTGCTGAGCAATCTGATCGCGGGCCTGCAGATCGCGATCACCCAGCCGATCCGGATCGAGGACGCGGTCATCATCGAGAACGAGTGGGGCTGGGTCGAGGACATCGCCTCGACCTATGTGGTGATCCGGCTCTGGGACTGGCGCCGCATGGTGGTGCCGCTGTCCTATTTCATCGAAAAACCGTTCCAGAATTGGACCCGCGACACCGCATCCCTGATCGGCGTGATCGCGCTCCATGTCGACTATCGGGCCGACGTCCCGCGCATCCGGCGCTGGCTGGAGGAGGCGGTGAAGCAGTCCAAGCTCTGGGATGGCGCGGTGGTCAATCTCCAGGTGATCGATGCGGATGCGCGCACCATCGAATTGCGGGCGCTGGTCAGCGCGAGAAATGCGCCGCAATCCTGGGACTTGCGCTGCGAGATGCGGGAGAAGCTGATCGCGTTCATTCGCGACGAGATGCCGGAGGCGCTGCCGCGCGATCGCGCGATTCTGATTTCCTCGGCCGACGACGATGCCGACTTGCTCGGGCGGGTCACGCCGGAGAAGACGCGAGCTAGTACCCGCAACTGATTTTCGGCGCGATCAGCCGGCGCCGGCAATGGCCGCGCCGGCCGGCCGGTCCGCGCGCGGCCGCGGCTTGTGCAGCGTTCGCCGTGCCCAGATCAGGAGCCCGGTCGACAGCAGCGTCAAGAGCGCGATCGACGTCACGACATTGAGCGGCGAGGCGATCAGGGCCGACCAGTTTCCCTCGTGGATCAGGCGCGGCCAGTTGCGCGGCAGCGGCGTGACCTCCGACGAGGTGACAGCATAGGCGCGCAACTCTCCGCCGTCATAAAGCCGCGCCATCACGCGGCCGCCGCGTGTGCCGATCGAGATCACATGCGACAGCTCATGCGATGATGCGACCATGCGGATCGCATCGGGCAAGGCGAGGGGGCGGCCTCCCGCGGTGGGAGCAGTCGCCGTCTGAAAGGTCAGGCCGAACGCCATGCAAAGGCCGGTCAATGGACTGAGCAGTATCAGCGGCAGCGTGAACCAGGCGGTCCCCTTGTGCCATCCCGACAGCGTGTTGCGCAGCCGCGGCAATCCCATGACGATGCCGAGCAGCAGGATGACCATCATTGCCAGCGTGGACGCCGTCACCAGCCAGGCCTGCCCCATGAGACGTTCATGCGTGAAACGCGCCCAAAGGAAGACATTCGACAGGGTTGAGCCGGTCGAGGCGGCTTCGCCGGTGGCAATGTCGATCGCCGGCACGCTGGTGCCCTGTAGGGTCATGCGCCGGCTGCCCGCGTTGATCGAGAGTCCGCGCGCCTTGCCGTCGGGGTCATACCGCTTGACCAGCTCGACGACACGGCCGGCGTCGATCGCAGGACCGCCAACGCCACTCGTTTGCACGAGCGGCTCGATGGACAGGATGAGGCCGGTGACGATGATCGCGAACAGAGGAAGAGCGAAGACCAGCGTGATCCAGCGATGGAGTCGCAACAATACGGGTTTGCTCATTCGTCGTCCTCGGTGTTCTCCAGACCGTGCTCGCGCAGAGCCGTGCAAAACACAAATGACGCTTTGTCCATGTTGTTGCGTTGATTTGCAGCAACGGAATTAAAGTTCGCTGATGCATATTTCAGTCGCGCGCGACCTCACTGCGCGCGGATGTTGGCAGCCTTCAGCACCGGCTCCCATTTGGCTGCCTCGGCGTGCATGTAGGCATCGAACTCCTTGGGCGTTGAGCCGATCGGAGCTGCGCCGATCTTGCGGAGCGTCGACATCACGTTCGCGTCTTGCAGCGCGGCCTTGAGGTCGGTCTCGAGCTTTGCCACGATCTCCGGCGGCATCTTGGCCGGGCCGAGGACGCCCCACCAGACCGAGACGTCGTAACCGGGGACGCCGGATTCCGCGACGGTCGGGACATCAGGCAGTGCCTTCGAACGTTCGGCCGAGGTGACCGCGAGCGCACGCACCGGGCCGCCTTCGAGCTGCCCGATGGCTTCCGCCAGCGGGTTGATGCTGAGCGGGATCTCGCCGGCGATCACGGCGGTCAGCGCCGGCGCGCCGCCCTTATAGGGGATCGAGACGATCTTGGTGCCGGACATGTATTTCAAGAGTTCGCCGGCGAGATGCGCCGAGGTACCGTTGCCGGACATGCCATAGGAGAGCTTGTCCGGCTCCTTCTTCGCAGCCGCCAGGAGATCGCCGAGCGTCTTGTAGGGACTGTCCTTTGCCACGACGATCGCGAGCGGCGAGGAGGCGACTTCCGTGATCGCCGTAAAGTCCTTGAACGTGTCATACGGCACGCTCGGATAGATGAACTGGTTGAGCGGATGGCCACTGGCGACCAGGATCAGCGTGTAGCCGTCGGGCGCGGCCTGTGTCAGTGCCTGCGAGGCGACGATGCCGCCGGCGCCGGGACGATTGTCGACCACCGGCTGCTGGCCCCAGGTTTTTGCCAATGCCTGTCCCAGCGTGCGCGCGAGCACGTCGACCGCGCCGCCGGCGGCGTAGGGGACCAGAATGTGGACCGGCTTGCTCGGATAATTGTCGGCGGCCTGCGCGGCGCCGCCTGCCAGCAGCAGACCGGCGCCCAGCAACAAACCGCCGATCGTCTTGTTCAAACCCAGCATTTCCGAGCACTCCTTGCGGGCGTTGCATGCTGGCCGCGGTCTTTCCGACCCGCCCGGACGCCGCCCATGGTTTTTGTTGACGAGACCTGATCTTTTGTACGATAGTACAAATCACATGGTACGCAAGCCCACCAGCAAGGAATCGGCCCGCAAGCCGAACATGCGCGAGGCGATCCTCGCCGCCGCCGAGGAGCTGTTCGCCACCAACGGCTTCAATGCCGTCTCGGTGCGCGATATCGCGCAAGCCGCCGGGGCCAATCCCGGCAGCGTGACCTATCATTTCAAGACCAAGGACGGCCTGCTGCTGGAGATCTACCGGCGCCATTGCGGGCCGATGAACCTGCGCCGTTCGGAGCTGCTCGCGGCAGCCAGGCGCGTGCGCGATCTCCAGGACCGGCTGGAGGCGATCGTACGCGCCTATGTGGTGCCGGCCTTCACCTCGGGCAGCGACCTTGCAGGCGGCGGGGCGCGCTTCACGCGGCTGCGTGCGGTGATGTCGGCCGAGGGCAACGAGGTTGCGCGAAAGATCATCGCGCAGACGTTTGACGACACCAGTCACGCCTTCATCGACGCGATCCTCGAAAGCCTGCCGCACATCCCGCGCACCGACATCGTCTGGCGCAGCCACTTCCTGCTCGGAGCGCTCTATTATTCGCTGGTGACGCCGGATCGCGTCTCGCGCCTGTCGCGCGGCGCGGCCGACGGCAGCGATCCCGCCAATGCCATCGAGCAATTGGTGCAGGCCACCGTTGCCTCGTTCCAGGCGCCTGCGCTGGACCAGCCGGCGCGGCGACGACCGGTCATCAGCAGCAAGACTTGAAAAAGAGCCGCTCGAGGGAGGCGCGTAAAATCGCCTCTGCTCGCAGGCGGACGATGTGACAGAGTGTTGGAAACATGAACAGGCGGGAGTGCTTGCATCTCTTGACCGGGATGGCCGGTGCGGCGATCGCGGGCGAGGTGCGCGCGGAAGAGCCGAAGGCGATGCCGACGATCACGCCGCCGGATCCCAATCCCAAGACGCCGTCGTTCAAGCTGCCGCCGAAATCCTGCGACAGCCATACCCACATCTTCGGGCCGGCGTCGCGCTATCCGTTCTCGGAGAAGCGTCCGTACAACACGGCCGACGCGCCGCTGGAGACGTTCCGCAGCGTCCATGAGACAATCGGCGTCGAACGCTGTGTGATCGTGAATGCGACCGTGCATGGCACCGACAACCGTGTCGTAACCGACGCCATCGCCCAGAGCGAGGGGGCCTATAAAGGCATCGCCAACGTCAACGACGAGATGACCGAGAAGGAGCTGGCGGCGCTCGACAAGGCCGGCATCTGCGGTTGCCGCTTTGCCTTCCTCAAGCGCCTCGGTGGCGTCGGCGACATGAACAAGTTCCAGCGCATCGTGCACCGCGTCGCCGAGCTCGGCTGGCACATCGACGTCTATTTCGAGCCGGGCACAATCGCTGAATTTGGCCCGATCCTGACCGCGTTGCCGACGCCTTATGTGATCGATCACATGGGGACGGTGCAGGCGGCGAAGGGGCTGGACGATCCCGGCTTCACCGCGCTGCTCGACCTGCAGAAGAAGGACGACAAGTGCTGGGTCAAGATCACCGGCCTGGAGCGCGCATCCGCCGCCGGCAAGCCGTTTCACGACGCCGTCCCGTTCGCGAAGGCGCTGATTGACAACGCACCCGACCGCGTCCTGTGGGGCACAGACTGGCCGCATCCCAACGTCAAGGTCATGCCGAATGACGGCGAGATCGTCGATCTGATCCCGCTCTACGCGCCCGACGCAGGGATCCAGCACAAGCTGCTGGTCGACAATCCCGCGCGCCTGTTCAAGTTCAGCTGATGAAGACGATGTACACGCCGACCATTCCGCCGCCCGATCCGAACACGCGCACGCCGAAGTTCAAGCTGCCAAAACTGTCTTGCGATTCGCATTGCCACATCTTCGGGCCGGGCGCGAAATACCCTTACGCGCCGGAGCGCTCCTACACGCCGCCGGATGCGCCGCTGGAGGATTTCAGGGCGCTGCATGCCAAGCTCGGCGTGGAGCGGGCCGTCATCGTCAACGCCAGCGTGCACGGCACCGACAACACGGTCGCGCTCGATGCGATCGCGCAGAGCAACGGTGCGTACCGCGCGGTCGCCAATATCGACGACAGCATCGCCGAGCGTGAGCTGCGTGTGTTGCACGAGGGCGGCTTTCGCGGCTGCCGCTTCAACTTCGTCCGCCATCTCGGCGGCGTCCCCGACAAGCGTGTGTTCGACCGCATCGTCGCGATGGTCACGCCGCTCGGCTGGCACATCGACCTGCATTTCGACGCGATCGACCTGCCTGACTATGCCGACATGCTGACCAGGCTGCCGCTGAACTACACCATC
>RXJC01000383.1 GCA_003963435.1 Bradyrhizobiaceae bacterium
ATCAAGCACGAGCAGATCGTCACCACGCTGCCGAAGGCCAAGGAGCTTCGCCCGATCGTCGAGAAGCTCGTTACCCTCGGCAAGAAAGGCGGGCTGGCCATGCGCCGCCAGGCCATCTCCGAGATGCGCGACAAGGATCAGGTCAGGAAGCTGTTCGACGTATTGGCGGCCCGCTACAAGGACCGCCAGGGCGGCTACACCCGCATCATCAAGGCCGGCTTCCGCTACGGCGACAATGCCGCGATGGCCGTGATCGAGTTCGTCGATCGCGATGTCGATGCCAAGGGCCAGGATTCCGGCCCGGTGCAGGAAAAGGAAGCCGAGGCGGCGTAAGCCGACCGGCATTGATTTCAGAGAAGCGGCGCCTTCCGGCGCCGCTTTTTTTATTGACCGTCGCCGGCGCGGTCACGGCGATCGAGACACTCTTTGGCCGCGACGACGAGCGCGTATCCTTCTCACGCGTGAGTGAGCGCCGATTGCGATCCCAAGTGGTGCGTCCGATATCTCCACCAACATTAGCGGAGATGAGACATGAACATCGACCTTTCCGGAAAGACCGCCCTCGTGACCGGCTCGACCGCCGGCATCGGCCATGCCATCGCTAAGGGCCTGGCGGCCTCGGGCGCCGGTGTCGTGATCAACGGGCGCGGCCAGGACAAGGTCGATGCGGCCGTGCGCAAGCTGGAAGGGACGGGGGCCAAGGTGCGCGGCATTGCAGCCGACGTCTCGACCGCGGCGGGCTGCAAGGCGCTGGTCGCAGCGCTGCCGGCCGTCGACATCCTCATCAACAATGCCGGCATCTTCGAGCCCAAGGATTTCTTCGACATCCCGGATGAGGACTGGAGCCGCTTCTTCGAAGTGAACGTCATGAGCGGCGTGCGGCTGTCGCGCGCTTATCTGAAGGGCATGCTCCAGCGCAACTGGGGCCGTATCGTCTTCATCTCATCGGAGTCCGGGCTCAACATTCCCGTCGAGATGATCCACTACGGCATGAGCAAGACGGCTCAGCTCTCGGTAGCGCGGGGCCTCGCGCAGCTCACCCGCGGCACCGGCGTCACCGTCAATTCCGTGCTGCCCGGTCCGACCATGTCGGAGGGCGTCGAGACCTTCGTAAAGGATCTCGCCAAGCAGAACGGTCAGTCGGTCGATGAGGCCGCCGCGAACTTCGTCAGGCAGCATCGCCCGAGCTCGCTGATCCAGCGCTTCGCCAGCGTCGACGAGATCGCCAACATGGTGGTCTATGTCGCCTCGAAGGAGGCCTCCGCAACCAACGGCGCGGCGCTGCGCGCGGAAGGCGGCATCGTCAACACCATCGCCTGAGGCCGCCCATGGCTGCCTATGTGATTTCCGAGGTCGAGGTGCGGGATCAGGCCGCAATGGAGGCCTATCGCGCGCTCGCGGCGCAGGCCATCGATCGATATGGCGGCCGCTATCTCGCACGCGGGGGCGCCACTGAACTGGTGGAGGGCGGCCCGTCGGCGAAAACCATCATCATGGTGGAGTTTCCCTCGATGGCTCGCGCGCGGGAATGGTATCAATCGCCCGAATATGCGGAGGCGCTGAAGCTGCGGCAGACGGCGCTGGAGCGTCGGCTGCTGTTCGTCGAGGGAGTCGTTCAAGTCTAGCTGGTTTGCCTCCTTGCGGGTTACATTTGGCGCGCTGTCGGCTAGGATGGCCACTCATGCTCTGGCCCCTGTCGACCCGCCATAAACGCCTCTTCAGACTGACGTCCGCGCGATGGCAGCGGCAGGCGATCTTCCTGCTCGGTGGCATCGGGGTCGGCGCCGTGGCGGTGGGGCTGGCGCAGCTCGCCGATCTGGCCCAGCATGCTTTCGCGCTGATGCTGGCGAAGTCGCGCTACGCCGTGCTGGCGGTGACCCCTCTCGGCTTCATGCTGTCAGCCTATCTGACCATCCGGCTGTTTCCCAACGCGCAGGGCAGCGGCATTCCACAGGCGATTGCCGCACGCCATCTGACCGATCAGAATGCGCGCGAGAGTCTCGTGTCAATCCGGATCGCGGTCGGAAAGGTGATCCTCACCCTGTTCGGTCTGTTGTGTGGCGGCTCCGTCGGCCGGGAAGGCCCCACAGTGCAGGTCGGCGCGTCCATCATGTTCGCGCTCGGCCGCGTCTCGCCGCGCCGCCAACCGGGGTTGATCCTGGCCGGCGCCGCCGCAGGCGTTGCCGCAGCGTTCAATACGCCGCTGGCCGGTATCGTCTTCGGCATCGAAGAGATGAGCCGCGCGTTTGAGACCCGCACCTCCAGCCTCATCATTGCGGCCGTGATCGCCGCCGGCCTGACCTCGCTGGCGCTGGCCGGCAATTATGCCTATTTCGGCAGCAGCGCGATGTCGTTGGCGCATGGCGCGGACTGGCTGGCCGTTCCGCTCTGCGGCGTGGTCGGCGGCCTCGCGGGCGGCCTGTTCAGCCGCATCGTCATCGCGATGGCGCGCGGGTTCAAGCATCCGCTCGGACGGGCGATCAAGGGCCATCCGCTCTGGTTTGCGTTCGCGTGCGGACTTGCCGTCGCGATCTGCGGCCTGGTGTCCGGCGATACGATCTACGGCACCGGCTATGACCAGGTGAAGACGGCGCTGGAGCACGGCTCGCCGTTGCCGCAGGATTTTGGCGTGCTCAAGCTCCTCGCGACGACCTTTGCCGCGATCAGCGGCATACCGGGCGGCATTTTCTCGCCGTCGCTGGCCGTCGGTGCCGGCATCGGCAGCAACATCGCGTCGTTCTTCCACGATGCGCCGCTCGGCGCGCTCATGCTGCTCGGCATGGTCTCGTACTTCGCCGGCGTGGTGCAGGCGCCGATCACGGCGTTCGTGATCGTGACCGAGATGACGGACAATCACGGCATGGTCGTGCCGTTGATGGCGGCCGCGCTGATCGCGCACGTGACCTCGCGGATGATCTGCGAGGAAGGCATCTATCATGCACTGGCAAAGGGCTTTGTCGAACGGGCGGCGCGTCCGCCTGACGCGAAGGCGCCGCACGCTTCGAGCTGAAGCCTACCACCCCTCCAGCACGATCTTCCCGCGCGATTTGCCGCTCTCGAGCAGCGCATGCGCGCGCTTGAGGTTGGCGGCGTTGATCGTGCCGAAGGTCTGGTCGAGCGTGGTGCGGAGCACGCCCTTATCGATGAGGTCGGCGACGTCGTTCAGCAGGTGATGCTGCGCGATCATGTCCGCCGTCTGGAACGAGGAACGCGTGAACATCGATTCCCAGTGCACCGAGATCGCCTTGCCCTTGAAGGTGCTCATGACAAATTCCGGGGGATCGTCGATCAGGCCGAACCGGC
>RXJC01000708.1:0-401 GCA_003963435.1 Bradyrhizobiaceae bacterium
CCGCTTCCGCGAAAAGTATGTCGAGCACTTCCAGCCGGAAGTCGATCTGCGCACCAACAAATTCGCCTGGATGGGTTCCACCAGGCCGCTCGACGCCTTCACCTTCATCTTCCAGGAGACCGAGTGGGGGCCGTTCATCGCCCATGCCTATCAATATGAGGCCGGGCACTCGACCTGGATCTTCGAGACCGATCCTGAAACGTTCGAGCGGGCAGGCCTGACCGGGCTGAACGAGACGCAGTCCGCCGCGCGGATGGCCGAGATATTCGGCTGGTTCCTGGATGGGCACAAGCTGCTCACCAATCGCTCGATGTGGCGCAATTTCCCGATGATCCGCAGCAAGCGCTGGGTCAAGGACAACATGGTGCTGCTTGGCGATGCCAAGGCGAGCGCGCATTTCT
>RXJC01000708.1:451-2372 GCA_003963435.1 Bradyrhizobiaceae bacterium
CGATGGAAGACGCGATCGCCTTGGCGGAAGCCATGGAGAAAGCTCCCAACGTCAAGGCGGCGCTCGATCTCTACGAGCACGGCCGCCGCGAGGAGGTCGAGAAGACGCAGCATGCCGCCGACGTCTCGCTGGTCTGGTTCGAGCACGTCGACCGCTTCTGGGATTTCGACCCCGTGCAGTTCGCCTTCGGCGTGATGACGCGCTCGAAGGCGATCACCTACGACAATCTCAAGCTTCGGGCCCCGGATTTCGTGGCTGAGGTCGAGAAGTCATTTGCCAAACAGGTTCGCGACGCTGGCTTTGACGTTGATACCCAAAAGCCGGCGGTGCCGCTGTTCCAGCCGTTTCGCTTACGCGAGATGGAGATCGCCAATCGCGCCGTGATGTCACCAATGTGCATGTACTCCGCGAAGGAAGGCGTGCCGACCGACTTCCACCTCGTCCACTACGGCTCGCGCGCGGTCGGTGGCGCCGGCCTGATCTTCACCGAGATGACCTGCGTCAGTCGCGAGGCCCGCATTACGCCCGGCTGCGCCGGATTGTGGAACGACGAGCAGGAGGCCGCCTGGCGGCGCATTGTGGATTTCGTCCACGGCAACTCGGCTGCCAAGATCTGCCTGCAGCTCGGCCACGCCGGCCGCAAGGGGGCGACCAAGTTGATGTGGGACGGGATCGACCGTCCCCTGGAGGAGGGCGGCTGGGACGTGGTGTCGGCATCGCCGCTGCCCTATTTTCCCGACAGTCAGGTCCCGCGCGAGCTTGATCGCGCCGGCATGAGTGCGGTGAGGGATGCTTTCGTTGCGGCGGCCGAGCGCGGCGAGCGCTGTGGCTTCGACATGCTGGAGCTGCACTGCGCCCACGGCTATCTGCTCGCAAGCTTCATCTCGCCGCTGACGAACACCCGCAACGATGAGTACGGCGGCTCGCTTGAGAACCGTCTGCGTTTCCCGCTCGAGATCTTCGAGGCGCTCCGCGCCGTCTGGCCGTCGCACAAGCCGATGTCGGTACGTATCTCCGCGACCGATTGGGCCGATGGCGGCATCAACGGTGACGATGCGGTCGCGATTGCGCGCGCGTTTGCCGAGGCCGGTGTCGATCTCGTCGACGTCTCCACCGGGCAAACCGTGCGCGATGCGCAGCCGGTCTACGGGCGCATGTTCCAGACCCCGTTTTCGGATCAGGTCCGCAACGAGGCGCGAGTCGCCACGATGTGCGTCGGCAACATCACGACGGCGGACCAGGCCAATACCATCCTCGCCGCCGGCCGGGCCGACCTTGTCGCCCTCGGCCGGCCGCATCTGGTCGATCCGTTCTTCACCATGAAGGCGGCGGCCTGGTACGGAGCGGAAAGCGCGTTCTGTCCGCCGCAATATCTGCCCGGAAAGGATCAGATTTTCCGCAACAGTGTCCGCGACCGGCAGGACCTGGAGGAGCTGCGAATTAAGGCTAAGCCCAAGACCCGGGCCGAGCTCAAGGCGGAGGCGACAAAGCCGCTTGCGGCGGAGTGACCGCCCGTGCGACGTTAACCCATTGCCTGTGTTTCGAGTGGAGTAAGGGCGATGAAGGCGATTGTCGTCGGTGGCGGTATCGGTGGTCTCACCACCGCGTTGATGCTGCGTTCACGCGGCCTCGACTGCGAGATTTTCGAGCAGGCGGACACCATTCGAGAGCTTGGTGTCGGCATCAACACGCTGCCGCACGCCATGCGTGAGCTTGCCGGGCTGGGCCTCCTTCAAAAGCTCGACGATGTCGCTGTTCGCACCGACCAGCTCTATTATCTCAACCGCCACGGCCAGGAGGTCTGGCGCGAAGCCCGCGGCATCGATGCCGGCCACGACGTGCCGCAATTCTCGATCCACCGTGGCCGTCTTCAGGGCGTCATCCACCGCGCCGTCGAGGAGCGGCTCGGGGCTGATGCCAT
>RXJC01000708.1:2422-3521 GCA_003963435.1 Bradyrhizobiaceae bacterium
CACCCAGGACGAGGGCGGCGTCACCGCCTACTTCTTCGATCGCGCCGGCGCGCACATTCACACCGCGCGCGGCGACATCCTGATTGGCGCCGACGGCATTCATTCCCGTGTCCGCGAGACGCTGTTCCCGAACGAGGGACCGCCGTGCTGGAACGGCCTGATGCTATGGCGCGGTGCGCGAGACTGGCCGCTGTTCCTCACGGGCAAGTCGATGATCGTGGCCGGTGGTCTCAATGCCAAGGTGGTGATCTATCCGATCGCGGAAGGATCGAGCCCGGCGAGCCGGCTGACCAATTGGGCCGTGCTGGTGAAGGTGGGCGAGGGCAATGTGCCGCCGCCGCGCAAGGAGGACTGGTCTCGGCCGGGCCGCCGCGAGGAGCTCATGCCGCATGTGGCCCGCTTCTCAGTGCCCTATATCGACGTGAAGAGCCTGATCTCGGCGACGCCCGAATTCTACGAATATCCGACCTGCGACCGCGATCCATTGCCGTATTGGTCGTCTGGGCGCGTCACGCTTCTGGGCGATGCCGCGCATCCCATGTATCCGGTCGGCTCCAATGGAGCCTCGCAGGCGATCCTCGACGCGCGCTGCCTTGCGGATGCGCTGGTGCGCGCCGAGCATCCGCGCCAGGCGCTGCTCGAATATGAGAAGAAGCGCCTGCCGATGACGGCCGATATCGTCCGCTCCAACCGGCGCGGCGGCCCAGAGGGCGTCATCGACGCCGTCGAGCAGCTCGCACCAGATGGTTTCGACAACGTCGACAATGTCCTCAGCTATTCCCAGCGCGAGGCCATCGTGCGCGGCTATGCCACCAAGGCCGGTTTCGCCGCGGTGCCGGGGCTTGCGGCAGTGCGCGCCTGAGGCCTGCCGCTAGCCGCCGGGCGGTGGCGGCAGGAAGTGAATGTTGAACTCGGCCGCCATCGCCACGACGTCCTCCGGCTTCTGCTCCTTCATGTTGTGAAGGCCCCAGAACAGGTCGAACAGCTTGCGGCTCGGTGAGACCCAGAACAGCACCTTTGCGGTCTGCTCCGACTTGTTGAAGATGCCGTGCGGCACGCCCATGCCGAGCCGGATCAGGTCGCCGGCGGTCGCCTGCGC
>RXJC01000708.1:3571-3992 GCA_003963435.1 Bradyrhizobiaceae bacterium
CCGGCGGTCGCCTGCGCCTCTGAATTGCCGAGCATGAAGTCGAGCTTGCCCTCCAGCATATAGAGATATTCATCCTGGTCGGGATGGATGTGCGGCGGCACGAACGTGCCCGGCGGCAGCGTCGCATGCCAGGAGAAGCTGTTCTCGGCGTAGCTTTTCGGCACATAGGTCTGGCCGAGGATGTTCCAGGAGATGCCCTGGATGCCCTCATTGGCCCGCGTGATGCCGGTGATTTCGCTCTTCATTGCAACACTCCTCCCTTTACGCGACGCGCGGCCTAGTTCGCCGCCTTGCAGTCCTTGGCATAGCGGTCGCCGTAATTCTCGAAGACCTTTTGCACGATCTCGGTCTGGAACTTGCCGTCCGGACGCTTGGCGACCTTGGTCAGATAGAAATCCTGGATCGGATAGCCGTTGGTGTT
>RXJC01000172.1 GCA_003963435.1 Bradyrhizobiaceae bacterium
ATGTCGGTCGCCTCGGTGCTGCGGCCGATCCATTGCCGCAAATGATCGATATCGAGCTTCTCGGTCATGACGCCTCGCTCTGCTACTTCTTTGAGGGCTTTTCGCCGATCGCCGGCACGGCGCCGTAGCTCCGCGTCTCGCCGACGATGATCGGCGCGGGGGCGGGATAGCTGACGCGGCCGTTCGGCGTGTCCACCTCGATGCGGCGCAGATGCGGATGCTTGGTGAGGTCGGCCATGGTGTTGACCTCGGCAAAGGCGATGTCGGCGTCCGACAGCCGCTTCAAGAGCTCGTCGCGCGTCATCTTGCCGAAGGCATCCGCCACCGTCGTGTCGGTGAAATCGCGGTTGCGCACGCGCTCGACCATGTTGGCGACGCGGGGATCGGCGGGCAGGTCGGGCTGATCCAGCACCTTCGCGCACAACGTCTTCCACTCGCGCTCGCTCTGGATCGAGATCAAAATGTCCTTGCCGTCCTTGGAGGTGAAGACGCCGTAAGGCGCAATCGAGGGGTGGCGCAGGCCCATGCGCTTGGGCGGATTGCCGGCCTCGGAGTTGAGCAGCGGCACGGTGCACCAGTCCGCCATCACGTCGAACATGGAGATGCGGATGTCGGCGCCCTTGCCGGTGCGCCCGCGCCCGATCAGCGCCTCCAGGATCGCCGCATGCGCGGTCGCGCCGGTGGCGACGTCCACGATCGACATGCCGACGCGCGAGGCGCCGTCGGGGTTGCCGGTGATCGAGGCAAGGCCGCTCTCGGCCTGGATCAGGAGATCATAGGCCTTGCGATGCGCATAGGGACCTTCGTCGCCATAGCCGGTGATGGTGCACGAGATCAGCCTGGGATAGTCCTTCAACAGCCGCTCGCGCGAAAAGCCGAGCTTGTCCATCGAGCCCGGCTTCAGGTTCTGGATCAGTACGTCGGCGCTGGCGATCAACTTCTCCAGCTCGGCGCGGCCTTCCTTCGTCGTCAGATCGACCACCGCCGATTGCTTGCCGCGGTTGAGCCAGACGAAATAGCTGCTCTGGCCCTTGGCCGCCGCATCATAGCCGCGGGCAAAATCGCCCTCGGGCCGTTCGATCTTGATCACCTCCGCGCCCGCATCTGCCAGCCGCGAGGAGCAGAACGGCGCCGCCACCGCCTGCTCGACCGCAATCACCCTGATCCCGTCCAATGCTCCCATGATGCGACCTCAGTACGAGCGCGGCATGCCGAGCACGTGCTCGGCGACAAAGGACAGCACCAGGTTGGTCGAGATCGGCGCGACTTGATACAGCCGGGTCTCGCGGAATTTGCGCTCGACGTCGTATTCCTCGGCAAAGCCGAAGCCGCCATGGGTCTGGATGCAGGCATTGGCCGCCTCCCAGGACGCATCGGCCGCCAGCATCTTGGCCATGTTGGCCTCCGCGCCGCAGTCGAGCCCGGCCTCGTATTTGCGGGTGGCTTCCTTCACCATCAGCTCGGCCGCGCGCATCGAGGCATAGGCCTTCGCGATCGGGAACTGGATGCCTTGATTCTGGCCGATCGGCCGGCCGAACACGCTGCGCTCCTTGGCGTAGTTCGTCGCCTTGGCGATGAACCATTTGGCGTCGCCGACGCATTCGGCGGCAATCAGGATGCGCTCGGCGTTCATGCCGGAGAGGATGTAGCGAAAGCCCTTGCCCTCTTCGCCGATCAGGTTCTCCGCCGGCACCTTCATGTCGGTAAAGAACACTTCGGTGGTGGCGTGGTTCATCATGGTGCGGATCGGGCGGATCTCCAGACCCTTACCTTTGGCCTCGCGCATGTCGACGATGAACACCGACAGGCCGTCCGTGCGCTTCTTGACCTGCTCCTTCGGCGTGGTGCGCGCCAGCAGCACCATCAGATCGGAATGCTCGGCGCGGCTGGTCCAGATCTTCTGGCCGTTGACGACGTAGCTGTCGTTGCCTTCCTTGCGCGCGAAGGTCTTCAGCGAGGAGGTGTCGGTGCCGCTGGTCGGCTCGGTGACGCCGAAGGCCTGCAGGCGCAACTCGCCGCTCGCGATCTTCGGCAGGTACTTTGCCTTCTGCTCGGCATTGCCGTGCCGCAGCACGGTGCCCATCGTGTACATCTGGGCATGGCAACCGCCGCCGTTGCAGCCCGCGCGCTGGATCTCTTCCAGGATCGCCGCCGCCGCGGACAGCTTCAGGCCCGCGCCGCCATATTCCTCGGGGATGAGCACCGAGAGATAGCCGGCCTGCGTCAATGCATCGACGAAGGCCTTGGGGTAGGCCATCTCGCGATCGAGCTTGCGCCAATATTCGCCGGGGAACTGCGCGCAGAGCTTGGCGACGGCGTCGCGGATGTCGGCGTAATCTTCGGTGTGGTGTTCTTCACTCATGGCGTTTCCCGTATCTCGCGGCAGTTAAGATAACGCCGGCCGATCCTCAGGCGTTGTGAAAACAACGCCCGCCCCCTATGCTGATTTGTTATAGCGTATGGAGTAGCCTTCCAGGATTGGCAAGCATGGATTTCCGGCAGCTCAGGACCTTCAGTTGCGTGGCGGAGCTCGGCAGCCTCTCCAAGGCCTCCGACACGTTGCGCGTGGCGCAGCCGGCGCTCTCCAGGCAGATCAAGCTGCTGGAACACGAGCTGCGGACCGAGCTCTTCACCCGCAACGGCCGCGGCATGGTGCTGACGGAAGCGGGCCGGCTTCTGCTGGCGCGCACCTCCGGCATCGTGCGGCAGATCGACCAGATCCGCGACGACATCCAGTCGTCGCAGGGGCCGCCCTCCGGCCAGGTCGTGCTTGGCCTCGTTCCCACCGTGAGCTGCGTGCTGTCGGCGCGCTTCGCGCGGCGCTGCGTCGAAAAGTTTCCCGGCATCTCGCTGCGCATCGTCGAGAGCTATAGCGGCCATCTGGTCGAATGGCTGCACCGCGGCGAGATGGACCTCGCCATCCTCTACGGCCGCTCCGCCGATCTGCATCTCAACGTGCAGAGTCTCGGGCGCGACAACATCGTCGCGGTCGG
>RXJC01000057.1 GCA_003963435.1 Bradyrhizobiaceae bacterium
CGCGGCGAAGATCGCGGCAATGCCCCACAGCACGTAGGCCAGACGGCCGTCGCCGCGCGCGTCGAGCGTGGCTTCCGCCGGGTTGTCGGGATTGACGCGAACCTCGACGGTGGCGCCGTCCTGGTAGCGCGACATCAGCTTCTTCAGCATCTCATTCGAGGCGTCGGGCGTTTCCGCCGCGACGCGGGCGCATTCATTGGTGTAGCTGACGTTCTGATAGCGGTAGGTGTAGGTCACGCGCTTGCCGAACATCTCGAGGCCGCGCGCCTCGCCGGGCTCGCTCGCCTCGTGATACTCCTCGATGCCCGACAGCTTGATCGTGCCCGGCACCACCGGCCAGCGCGTCGCCATCGACGCCTGCCGCCGCACCGCCCAGGCCATCAGCGCGACGACGAGGCCGAACGCGCCGAAGGCGACGACGAGGCCGGCCAGATCGGGACGGCCGATGTGATGCGCCAGATATTGGTAGCTCTGGTTCAGGCCGAAGACCGAGCCGAGGATGATGGCGAGCACGATCGCCGAGCCGATGCCGAGACAGCCCCACAACCCCTTGGGCAGATCGCGCTCCAGCACCGCCTGATCCGGATGCTTCGGATTGTAGTAGACGGTGACGATGCTGCCGGCCGGATATTTCGCCAGCTTCTCGGCCACCTGGAAATTGCCGAGGTCCTCGCCGATCGAAATGCGGTTGCAGCGCAGCTTGCGGCCACCGACCGCGTATTCGTAGGTGACATTGGCGAAGTTGCGGCTCTCGGTGCGAAAGCCTTCCTCGCGCTCGTCGTCGGACACCTTGACCTCGCGCACCTCGGCGACCGAGGTGACGACCTTGCCCGTGGCTTGCGGCCAGCTTCGCGCCTCGCGCACCTGCCAGGTCTTGACGATGGCGGCAATCAGGATGAGCGCGAGCGGCGCCAGCAGCATCGCGTAAACGAGCGGTGGTAGTTGGGGCACGACCAAAATCCTTCGGCAGCGGCAATGCCCGATTGGACGCATCACCGCCGCGAAGGGTTCAAGCCGGCCGGCCCGAGCTTGAGGCTATTTTGCCCGGGTCAGCGCCAGCCAGATGCCGCCGCCGATCATGAAGCCGCCGGAGATGCGCGACATCAGCCGGGTGCGGTGCGCCGAGAAGAATTTTCGCGCACGGCCTGCGGCGATGGCGTAGAGCGCGTCCGTCATCACTGCGGTGACCATGAAGGTCGCGCCCAGCAGCGCGACTTGCGGAAAGTGCGGCTGGTTCATGTCCATGAACTGCGGGATGAAGGCGCCGAAGAACACCAGCACCTTCGGGTTCGACAGCAGCACCAGAAACCCTTGCAGGAAGAAGCCGCCGCGCGGCGGCACAGGCGGCTGATCGACGTTGACGCCCTCGACCGGCGACCGGATCAGCTTGATGCCGAGCCAGACGAGATAAGCAGCGCCGGCAAAGCGCACCCAGTCGAACCAATAGCCCATGGTCGCCATCAGCGAGGTCAGGCCGACCGCGACGATGCCGATCACGATGGCCAGACCCGCTTGCGCGCCCGCCACGTTGGTGAGCGCGGCACGCGTACCGTGGCGCAGGCCGTTGGCGATGACGAGGGTCACGATCGGCCCCGGCAGCAGCGCCAGGGCGATGCAGGCGGCGACGAAGGCGAGATAGGCTTGCATGGACATCATGGGAGGGACTCGGGCTCAGGGCGATTTTGATGCATTAATGCATGGGACGGGCCGGAACGGAAGGCGGATGAGCGCAAGGCCTACGCGCCACTACCGGTGTCATACCCCGCGCAGGCGGGGTATCCAGTACGCCGCGGCCTTCCCGTATTTCGCGACCGCCGCGGAGTACTGGATCACCCGCTTTCGCGGGTGATGACAGCGGAGAATAGGAGGTGATGTGGGTCCCACATCTCATCGCCCCGCGCCGCATCGTCAATTCTTCGGCAAGCCCGCCGCCGCGCGCGCCGGCCCGGTCAGTTCGAGGATGTGCAGGCCGGTATTGGCGCGGTCGACGATGTAGATGTAGCCGCGGTCGTCGGTCTCGACATTGTTGGTCTGGATCGCGACCTTGCAGCGCTCGCCGCCCTCGACCGGGATGCAGCGCTTGTCGGTCGCCGCCGTGATCGCGGGAATGAAATAGCCGACCTCCTTCGGGTGATAGGGATCGCGGATGTCGAGCGCGCGCACCCCGGCATTGAAGAAGGCGATGAAGGCCATCTTCTTGTAGTAGACCGGCGCCATGCTCTCATTGGACGAATGCGCGCCGAAGCGGCCGCCGCGCTGGCAGAACTTCCCGCTCGCCTCCGGCACGGTGTAGCTCGAGATCATCATCGGCCGCGTCTCCGTGGTGACGTCGGCGAACCACACCATCTGCCTGGCCTCGCCGCATTCGTTGAGGATCGCTTCATTCACGATCATGACGATGTCGCGGGTCTTGCCGTCCTTGTCCTCGGCGAACTCGGCAATGGGCATGTCGAGCATCGGAAACGTCGTGTGTGCGCCGTTGAAGGCGGACATCGGCAGGCGCGCGATCTCGGGATAGCGCAGATTGTCCGGCGTCGGCTCCTTCGGCCCGTTCAGGAGCTTGTCGCGGTCGACGATCTGCAAAATGCCGCCCTTGTTGGTGCCGTAGCCGAAATAGACGCGGTTGCCGTTCGTCCCGGTCGAGATCGGCCCGTGCAGCTCGGTCGGCACTGCGCCGGTCGAGCCGGGCTCCTGCCCAGGCAAGCCGAAGTCGCGGATCTTTTGCGGACGCGCGGGGTCGGAGAGATCGTACACCTGCGTCATGCGCCGCGTGCGCCAGTCCGGCGCGCCCGAGACGAGATAGGCAACGCCGGTGTCGCATTCCCACCAGCTCTTGTGCGTGTCCTTCAACCCGCCGAGGCGCGTGATGAGCACCGGGCTGGCGGGATCGGTGACGTTCCAGATCTCGTGCGCCTCGCTGCCGAAGGTCCTGAGCATGTAGACCGCGTTGGGATCGCCCTTCGGCAGGGTCTTGCCATCGCAGACCCGCACCATCTGGGCGCCGCCGGATTCGTACTTGCCCTCCTGCCCCGGCAGATGCCGCAAATATTTCGGACGCGCGGGATCGGTGACGTCGACGATCGATGTTCCGTTCGGCTCGGCCTTGCCTGTCATCGGATTGACGGGAGCGGGCACGTCCTCGGTGCCGCCGTGATGGCCGATATAGGCGATCCAACGGTTGCCCTGGTGATGGATGGTCGGCTGGTAGGCGCTG
>RXJC01000253.1 GCA_003963435.1 Bradyrhizobiaceae bacterium
ATTGACCGCCAGCGACGGAGCCAGTTTCTCCGCCTATCGCGCCGAGCCTGTGGAAACGCCCAAGGGAGCTGTCGTGGTCCTTCAGGATGTTTTCGGCGTCACGCCCGAGATCCGCAAGGTCGCCGATGGCTTCGCGGCCAGGGGCTATGTCGCGATCGCGCCGTCTCTGTTCGACCGGGTAAAGCCCGGGGTCAGTCTCGGTCACGACGAAGACGGCAAGGCCGAGGGCGCGGCCATCAGCGCGCAAATCGGCAAGGAGCAGACGATCTCGGACATCCAGGCAGCGGTCGACGCGGTGAAGGACGCGGGCAAGGTTGCGCTGGTCGGCTATTGCTGGGGCGGCGACCTCGCCTACACCGCGGCCAACAAGGTCAACGGCATCGCCTGCGTGATCGGCTATGACGGCAGCGGAACCGTCGCGGACTATCGCGAAAAGCGCAAGGTACCGACGCTGCTGCATTTCGGCGAGAGCGATCCGCAGCTGCCGTTGGAAGCCATCACGCAATTCCGCGCCTGGCGCCCCGACGTCAGCGCCTTCACCTATCCCCACGCCGTGCAGGGCTTTGGTTGCGACGAGCGCGGCAGCTTTCGCGAGGATGTGGCGGAGAAGGCGCTGGAGCGGACGCTGTTCTGGATCTCGCAATATGTCGAAGGCCAGCAGCCGATCCTGTTGAAGAACGCCGGCGCCTATGCCCAGGCGAAGACCGAGAAGAAGAAAAAGAAGAAGGGCGACGAGGATCTCGGACCGCCATTGGATTGAGGAGTCCGCGCGAGATGCTGCCGACGACCATTCTCATCGACGACGCACCACGTTGCGTGGTGCGGCCGACCGACACCAAGGATCTCAATCGCTTCATCCGCAACGGCAAGACCTTCTTGCTGGCCGAGAAGCCCGAAGGCAAGATCACGCACCGCGCAGCCACCGAGTCCGAGCTGGGACGGTGGCAGAGCGGCCTTGCCCTGCACAAGGCGTGGGGCGGTGCCGAGGAAGAATTCTTCGGCTTGCCACTGTCGGATTGACGACAGTCCCTCAGGCGTGCCCGCCGCGGGCATCGTGCGGATTGCCGGCTTGGTTGCGCATCCAGTCGGCGAGTTTGGTGAGTGCGGCATCGAGCTCCCCGCGCGCTGCTCCGTCGGCGACGGTCTCCTCCAATGCGCCGCGCATGCAGAGCAGCCAAGCGTCGCGCTCGGCGCTGCCGATCGGAAAGCCGATATGGCGCTGGCGCAGCCGCGGGTGGCCCTTCTCGGGCGAATAGAGCTTGGGGCCGCCGGTCCATTCGCTGAGGTAGCGCTTCAGCACCTGCTTGGTCGAGGCCAGGTCGTCCTGATGCATGGCGCGGATACCAGCGGCTTCGGGAAGCGTATCCATCCGACGATAGAAACTCTCCACCAGGCGGTCGATGACGACATGGCCGCCGATCCGCTCGAACATGGAAACTGTGACAATCGTCTCGCTCATGCCGCTGCCTTCTGCTTGCCCCGCCTACTCGTCCATGCTGGGCAAGAGGATAACTTCCGCCGGCGCCCCCAGGCCTTGATCGGCGACAAATTCCAGCGTGGAGACGCGCGAAAGTCCATCGCCGCTGTCCATCAACACCACGGCATCTTCCGGCAGTCCCTTCAGTCGATCGAGCAGCTGCGCAACGGTCACGGCCGGTCCCCCGCTAATCCGGATGGATCATGATGTCCATGGTCTCGTCATGGTCGTCGAAGGCATCGAACGGTCGGTCGTCCTCGACCAGCCGCTCGCCGCACAGACAGACCTCGCCGTCGACCACGGCCAGCGCGATCGGCTGAAGATTCTTGCCGTTGCAAGGCCCGTCGATGCAGAGGCCGCTGTCGATCTCGAACGTGGCGCCGTGACGGCCGCATTTCAGGAACGCGCGGTCCTGCGTGAAGAAGTCGCCGCTGCCGATATTGAGCCACACACCGTCATGCGGGCAGGCGTTGACGTAACCGACATAGGCGTTGTCGTGAGTCCGGATCACGACGATCGGGAACGGCCGGCTCTCGCCCGATCCGTCGATGCGCGACAGGCTGAAGCCTTGGCAGCGCCGCGTTCGATGTCGTCGCTCGTACAGACGACGAAGACGTCGACCTCTTCCGAGCTCATCTCTTCCGGGCCCATCGCTTCCAGGTCCATGGCACTGCTCCCGCGGTCAGGCCGCGGCCAGCGCGGCCGCCTGCTTCAGCGCCGCCAGCTCGCCGCGCGTCAGCCGGAACACACCGCGCCCGCCTGCCAGCGTCTGGTAGACGTCGCCGGCCTTGTCGCTGAGGAAGTTGAACCAGACCTGCGGCGTGAGACCTTCGGGCCGCTCGCTGATCTCGACCACGGTGCCGTTCGGCGCGAAGCGGGCGTGAAGAATGACGTTCTGCGTATCCATCGTTCCCCTCCCCGCACTCACAGGCCCGACGAGAAGCCGAGCAGCTCGATCTTGACGTCCTCGGTGCCGAGCACGGTCGCCTGGCAGGCGAGCCGCGACTTGGAGCCGACGCCGACGATGGCGTCGAGCTTCTCGTTCTCGAGACGCGCGATCTTCGACAGGCCCTTGCGTCCTTCGTGCACGAAGATATGGCAAGAGCCGCACTTGGCCTGGCCTTCGCATTTGTGCGGAATCGCGATTTCGGCTCCGAGCAAGGCGGCGAGCAGCGTCGTGCCTTCGGCCACGTCGATAGTCTTGCCCTCGGGCATGATCGTCAGTGTGGTCATGATCTTCATCCTCTCTGTTGTGGGTATCCGTGGTTCAGTAGATCGCTGCGCCGGCGCCCACGTTGATCGAGGCGTCCTTCATGGTCTCGACGATGAATTCGATCTGGCTATCCGTCAGATGCGTGTGGAACGGCAGCGCAACGGCCCGATCGGCGATCTTCTCGGTTACCAGCAGATCGCCGCGGCGGTAACCGAGATCGAAGTAATGCCGCTGCAAATGCAATGGCTGACTGTACGCGGCGGCCTCGACCTGCTCGACGCGGAGATCCTCGGCGATGGCATCCCGGCTCGAGCGGGTGAAGCGTGTGCCGAGATGCACCAGATAGAGGAACCAGTTCACTTCGGTCACATCGGGCGCGATATAGGGGGGCTTGATACCCTCGAAAGACTGCACATGCGTTGCATAGAGCTGCTCGACCAGCCGACGACGTTCGATGATCTCGTCGATCCGCCTCAACTGCGCCAGCCCGAGCGCGGCCGCGAGATCGCTGATCCCGGCCTGATAGGACGCCACCGAACCGACCACGACCGAGGAACGCTCGCTCAGCCGATGCGAGCGGTGACGGCGCAGCGTCACGGCAAGGTCGATGTC
>RXJC01000161.1 GCA_003963435.1 Bradyrhizobiaceae bacterium
CGCCTCGGCGGCCGCATCGTCTGGCAGGGCAAGTTCGAGCTGATGCTGATCGGGCCGCAGGAGGAACGCTGGGACCATTGCTTCATCGCCGAATATCCGAGCGTCGCCGCCTTCGTCGAGATGATCCGCGACCCTGTCTATCGCGAAGCGGTGAAGCACAGGCAGGCCGCGGTGGAGGATTCGAGACTGATCCGGCACGCGGTGCTGCCGGTAGGAAAGAACTTTGGCGAGATACCGACTTAGTTTGTAGGGTGGGTTAGCGCGGCGGCTGCGCAAAGCGCAGTCCGCCGGGCGTAACCCACCGTTTTGGTCTCAGCGGCGGCAGAAGTGGTGGGTTACGCCTGCGGCTAACCCACCCTACCATACTACGCTAACCCGCCGGACCCGCATCCTCCAGGATCGGGCCGAACAGTTCCCAGCGCTCGCCGTTGAACTTCATCATCTGAAGCTGCTTGTTGACGCGGTAGTCGGTCGGCGAGGTGTTGACCTTGATGCCGGGCAGCGCGGTGTCGGTGGCGAAGTCCTTCACCGAGGCCGCCTGCTTCATGACGTTCTCACGGGTCAGATTGTCACCGCACTGCTTCAGCACATGCACCAGCAGCTGTGCCGTGCTGTAGCCGTAGGTGTTGAAGTTCGAGTCCTTGTCGCCGTCGGGATAGTACTTCGCCATGAAGTCGAAATACTTCTTCAGGCCGGCATCGTCCTTCCAGGTCGGATCGAGCGGTTCCTTGCCGTAATTGACGCTGATCAGGCCCTTGGCGGCATCGAGCCCTGCGGGCTTCAGCACCGCGCCGACCGAGGTGGCGTTGATGTCGACGATCTGCACCGGATGCCAGCCCATCTCGGCGATCTTCTTGATCGCCTGCGCGGCCTGCTTCGGCGTGCTCGCACTGAAGAACAGGTCGGCGCCTGCATCCTTGATCTTGAGGATCTGCGAATCGACCGTGGGATCGGACACCTCGTAGGACGCTTCGGTCACGATCATCTTGGCGGCCTTGTCGCCGAGGCCGGCCTTGATCCCGTTCAGATAGTCCTTGCCGAGATCGTCATTCTGATAGAGCACGCCGATCTTGGCGTTCGGATGCTCCTTCAGGATGTACTGGCCGTAGATGCGGCCCTCGACGAAGTAATTGGGGTTGAAGCCCATGGTCCACGGGAAGTTCTTGGGATCCGTGAACCTGGAGGCGCCGGTCGCCGCGAACAGCTGCGGCACCTTCTTGGCGTTGAGATATTTCTGCACGGCCGCGTTCACCGGCGTGCCGATGATCTGGAAGGTCAGCAGCACCTCGTCGCTCTCGACCAGCTTGCGGATCTGCTCCACGGCCTTCGGCGGCGAATAGGCGTCGTCATACTGGATCAAATTGATCTTGCGGCCGTTGATGCCGCCCTGGTCGTTGATCATCTTGAAATAGGCGGCCTGGGTCTTGCCGATCGACGAATAGGCCGACGCCGGTCCCGAGAACGGCATGGTCTGTCCGATCTTGATCTCGGTGTCGCTGGCGCCCGGATCGTATTTCTTCTGGGCATTGGCCGCTGAAATCGACAGCGCCAAAGTCAGCGCCGTGGCCAGATGCAGCTTTCCATTCCTCATTCGCAATTCCCTCATTTGTTATAGCCGATGATCTCTCGGCGCGCGCTTGCGCGTCCGATGCCATCGCTGAGGGCGAGTGTGGAGGAACGGGTGTTGCAACGCAAGGTGGGGGAGACACGCAGTTCGTAGGGTGGGTTACGCCGAGCGAACTGTGCTTCGCGCAGTCGCCGAGCTAACCCACCTTACGCAATCCCTAGCCGGACGGGCCGGTGTCCTCGATGATCGGCCCGAACAGCTCCCAGCGTTCGCCGTTGAACTTCATCATCTGCATCTGCTTGTTGACGCGGAAGTCGTTCGGCCCGGTGCTGATCTTCATACCGGGCAGCGCCAAGCTTGGCGTGTAGCCCTTGATGTTGGCGACTTGCTTCATGACGTTCTCGCGCGTCAGATCATCGCCGCACTGCTTGAGCACCTGCGTCAGCAACTCCGCCACCGAATACGCATAGGTGTTAACGGTGTTGAGCTTGTCGCCCTCCGGGAAATACTTCTCCATGAAGGCGAAGAAGGCCTTCACGCCCGGATCGTCCTTCCACTGTGGGTCGCCGGGATCCTTGCCGTAGTTGGTGGAGATGATGCCCTTGGAGATGTCAAGGCCGGCCGGCTTCAGCGTCGCCGAGACCGGGCTCGCATTGATGTCGAGGATATGCACCGGCGTCCAGCCGAGATCGGCCAGCTTCTTGATCGCCTGTGCCGCGAATTTCGGCGTCGAAGCGTCGAAGAACACGTCGGCACCCATCGACTTCAGCTTGACCACCTGGGAGTCGACAGTGGGGTCGGTGACCTCGTAGGAGACCTCGCCGACGATCATGCTTGCGGCCTTGTCGCCGAGGCCGCTCTTGAGGCCGGCGAGATAGTCGCGGCCCATGTCGTCGTTCTGGTAGAGCACGCCGATCTTGGCGTTCGGATGCTCCTTGAGGATGTATTTGGCGTAGATCCGCCCTTCGGACACGTAGTTGGGATTGTAGGCGATGGTCCAGGGATAGTTTTGGGGATCGTTGAAGCGCGCCGCACCGGTGGAAGCCAGGAGCTGCGGCACCTTCTTGCCGTTCAGATATTTCTGCACGGCGGCGTTGGCCGCGGTGCCGATCAGCTGGAACGTGAACAGCACCTCGTCGCCTTCGACCAGCTTGCGCACTTGCTCCACCGTCTTCGGCGGCGAATAGGCGTCGTCATACTGGATCAGGTTGATCTTGCGGCCGTTGATGCCGCCCTGGTCGTTGATCATCTTGAAGTAGGCGGCCTGTGTCTTGCCGATATTGGCGTAGACGGAATAGGGGCCCGAGAACGGCACGGTCTGGCCGATCTTGATCTCGGTGTCGCTCGCGCCGGTGTCGTATTTCTTTTGTGCGAGGGCTTGAGTGGCGGAGAACGCGAAGGCGAGCGCCGCCGTGGCAGCTAGATAGGCTCTGCGAGTCTTCATGTTGGGTTGTTCCTCCTGACGGAATTTTCGGCCGACGGTCTTGTCCCGTTGATTGCAACGGTCGCCATCGCTGCCGAAGATTGTGGAGGAAGGGCAGCCGCCGCGCAAGGATCGCGGCGCTGCGCCGTAGCGTCTCAGGCCAGAAGCTAGGCCAGGAACAACGCAGCCAGCGCGACCGCCGCCGGCAGCGCCTGCACCAGCAGGATGCGGCTGCTGACGGTTGCGGCGCCATAGGCGCCGGCCACGATCACGCAGAGCAGGAAGAACGCCTTGATCTGGAATGCGAAGGCCGGGTTGCCGTGGACGAGACCCCAGATCAGGCCCGCGGCAAGGAAGCCGTTATAGAGCCCCTGATTGGCCGCCAGCACCTTCGTGATCTCGGCCTTCTCCGGCGTGTTGCGAAACACCTTCATGCCCTGCGGCTTGTCCCAGAGAAACATCTCCAGGATCAGGAAGAGCACATGCAGCGCGGCGACCAGCGCCACCAGGACATTGGCGATCAGGATCAAGGTGAGCTCCCCCAAAGCGTCAGCTTTCGGGTGGACGTTAGCACGGCCGGCATGGCAAGTGCGATGGGCGTGTTTCGATGCAGTGGTGCCGCAATGGCCAGCCGATCAATCAGACCCTCCGTAAGCTTCGGCCTCGATCGCCTGGCAACGCCGATCGGGATTGCTTTGCTGGTGACAGATGCCGAGGGGGCGCTCCGCGCGCTCGACTGGGAAGACTACGAGCCCCGCATGCGCGAGCTGCTGCGCCTGCATTACGGCGCGGTGAACCTGAGCGAGCAGCCCGCGCCGACACAGATGCGGACTGCGCTGTC
>RXJC01000129.1 GCA_003963435.1 Bradyrhizobiaceae bacterium
CATGCTGCAGACACGGTTCACAAAACTCGTCGGCGTCGAGCACCCGATCGTCCAGGGTGGCATGCAATGGGTCGGCCGCGCCGAGCTGGTTGCCGCCGTCGCCAACGCGGGCGCGCTCGGCTTCATCACGGCGCTGACCCAGCCGACGCCGGAGGACCTGACCAAGGAGATCGCGCGCTGCCGCGACCTCACCGACAAGCCGTTCGGCGTCAACCTCACCATCCTGCCCGCCATCAAGCCGCCGCCCTATGCCGAATACCGCGCCGCCATCATCGAAGCCGGCATCAAGGTGGTGGAGACCGCCGGCAACAAGCCGCAGGAGCATGTCGACGAGTTCAAAAAGCACGGCGTCAAGGTCGTGCACAAATGCACCAGCGTCCGCCACGCCCTCTCGGCCGAGCGCATGGGCGTCGATGCCATCTCGATCGACGGCTTCGAATGCGCCGGCCATCCCGGCGAGGACGACACGCCCGGCCTGATCCTGATCCCCGCCGCCGCCAACAAGGTCAAGATCCCGATGATCGCCTCCGGCGGCTTTGCCGACGCGCGCGGCCTCGTCGCGGCGCTGGCCCTGGGCGCGGAAGGGATCAACATGGGCACCCGCTTCATGGCGACCAAGGAAAGCCCGATCCACCAGCTCATCAAGGAGAAGATCGTCGCCAATGACGAGCGCGAGACCGAGCTGATCTTCCGCACCATGCGCAACACCTCGCGCGTCGCCAAGAATGAGATCTCGACCAAGGTCGTCGCCATGGAGAAGGAAGGCGCCAAGTTCGAGGACATCCGCGAGCTCGTCGCCGGCGCCCGCGGCAAGATGGTCTATGCGACCGGAAATTCCGACGAGGGCATCTGGTCGGCCGGCCAGGTGCAGGGCCTGATCCAGGACATCCCGAGCTGCGGCGAGCTGATCTCCCGCATCGTGCGCGAGGCGGAAGCGATCATCCGCAGCCGGCTGGAGGGCATGATCGTTCAGCCGCAACGCGAAGCGGCGGAATAGTCACTGCAAGAAGTGAGAGCAATTCATGAAAGCCTACGTCTACGGCCCTGAAGGGGCTCGGATTTCCGACGTCGCTCAACCAAGACCCAAAGGCACGCAGGTCCTCGTCAAGGTCCGCGCCTGCGCGCTCAACCGCGCCGACACCGGCATGCGCAGGGGTCACGCACACGGCGCGGCCGGCGGTGTCGGCACCGTGCTCGGCATGGAATGGGCCGGCGAGGTCGCCGAGCTCGGACCCGACGCCAAAGGCGTGAAGGTGGGCGACCGCGTCATGGGCTCGGGCGGCGCGGCGTTCGCGGAGTACACGCTCGCCGACCACGGCCGGCTGTTCCACGCACCCTCCAACATGAATTTCGAGGAGGCCGCCACCCTGCCCGTCGCGCTCGCGACCATGCACAACGCCGTCGTCACTGTCGGCGGCGTTCAGGCAGGCCAGAGCGTGCTGATCCAGGGCGCCAGCTCCGGCGTCGGCCTGATGGCGATGCAGATCGCCCGGCTCAAAGGCGCAAAGCTCGTGATCGGCTCGTCGACCGATGCCACGCGGCGCGGCCGGCTGAAGGAGTACGGCGCCGACCTCGCGGTCGATTCCTCCGATCCCAAATGGGTCGAGGACGTCCTGAAGGCGACGAACGGCGAAGGCGTCGACCTCATCGTCGACCAGGTCTCGGGCAAGGTCGCCAACCAGAACCTCGCCGCGACCAAGGTCCTGGGCCGCATCGTCAATGTCGGCCGGCTCGGCGGCACCCATGCCGACTTCAACTTCGACCTGCATGCCGCCCGCCGCATCAGCTATATCGGCGTCACCTTCCGCACCCGCACCATCGAGGAGGTCCGCGAGATCTTCACGGAGGTGAAGAAGGATATCTGGGGCGCGGTGGAAGCGCGAAAACTGCAGCTGCCGATCGACAAGGTGTTTGCGTTCGACCAGATCGACCAGGCGTTCGCGCACATGGAGGCGAACAAGCACCTCGGGAAGATCGTGGTGACGGTGCCGTAGCCGTCGTTCCAAGCTCGGTCTCGTAGGGTGGGCAAAGGCGCGTTAGCGCCGTGCCCACCGCCTGCCTCGGGCCGCGAAGGATACGTGGGCCCGCTTCGCTTTGCCCACCCTACGGGCCGGAGCAAGACCTAGAACGCTCCTGCAACTCACTCGCGACTAACCCTGTGGATCGTCGCTTGATGTTCACCGGGAGGCTGCTAAATCCCCGCCATGACCTCCCAGCACGACAAAACCTCGGTCGCCGCGATCTCGATCTTCACCAGCGGCGGCATGGCGGTGGCCAAGTTCGCGGTCGGGATCGCGATCGGCTCGCTCGCGCTGATCTCGGAGGCCCTGCATTCCTCGATCGACCTGGTCGCGACCATCATCACCTGGGCCGTGGTGCGGGTGTCCGACAAGCCGGCCGACGACGAGCACCATTACGGCCACGGCAAGCTGGAGAGCATCTCGGCGCTCGGCGTCACCGCCCTGCTCTACGTGCTCGCCGGCGGCATCCTGGTCGAGTCCTACAGCCGGCTGCGCGAGGGAACCCCGCCGCCGACGATCTCGGCCGTGCCCTTCGTGGTGCTGGTGATCGACATTCTCGTCAATCTCTGGCGCGCCCGCGCCCTACACCGCGCCGCGCGAGAGACGCGGAGCCAGGCGCTGGCGGCCGACGCGCTGCACTTCGCCTCCGACGTGATGGGCTCGTTCGCCGTGATCGTGGGCCTGATCCTCGCCGCGCTCGGCTTCTGGTGGGGCGACGCCGCCGCCGCGGCTGCCGTCGCCGTGATGATCGCAGCCCTCGGCCTGCGCATGGCCGGCTCGACCGTACAGACCCTGGTCGACCGTGCCCCGGAGGGCGCGCTGGAGAAGGCCACGGCCGCGATCCGGAGCGTGCCCGGCGTGATCGAGGTTGAACGGCTGCGGGTGCGTATGGTCGGCGCGACCACCTTCATCGACACCATCGCAAAGGTGCCGCGCACCTACCCGATCGACCGCGTCGAGGAGATCAAGCGCAAGGCGCACGCTGCCGTCGACCAGGCGTTCGGCGATGCCGACCTCTCCTTTACCCCCGTCCCGGTCGCGCGCGACAACGAGACCGTGCGCGACCGCATCATGGTGATCGCGCGCAATTCCGGCCTCGCCATCCATCATGTCACGGTGCACGATCTCGGCGGCAAGCTGATCGTCAGCATCGACCTCGAGGTCGATGGCGCCATGCAGCTCGACGCCGCCCACGACATCGCCAACGGCCTGGAACGCAACATCCAGGAGGAGTTCGGCGAGGACGTCGAGGTCGACGTTCATATCGAGCCGCTGGAACCGGAACTGCCGTTCGGGGTCGATGCCGCGCCGGAGAGAGTGCAGACCATCGCTGCCGCGCTGACCGAATATGCCCGCGGCGGCGAGATCCACGACATCCACAACGTTCGCGTCCGCAACACCGATGCCGGCGAGATCGTCAACTTCCACTGCCGCGCGACGCCGGCAATGAGCGTGATCAAGGTGCACGAGCATGTCGACGCGATCGAGCGCGCGTTGCGGCGCGCGTTCCCGAGCGTGAAGCGCGTCATCAGCCACGCCGAACCGCCGCGCGCGTGACGAAGCAAGAGACGAAGAACGTGAGAGGAGTCACACGTTCCCGTTTCGGACTCCTCGCGCCCGCGAGTTTGCGGACACGCGACGCACAAATTGCGCACTGGATAAGAATAATTTCGCGTTAACGATTCGTTGACTCTCGACAGCCCGCGAAAACTGGATTCAAATCGCTGTGATTCGGAAGCGATGTGGGGCTGCTTCCGGACTTCAGTTGCAAGCTGGTTTTCAGGGGGCCGAAGGCATGTCGCGTGCAGACGCCGCGAACGCGTGCGTCCAATCCGATTCGATCAAGGGATTGGCGCAGTCGATCGCGAAACCTGCCTATCATCGGCTCTTGATCGCAGAGCCGGCGCTTCGTCGCGCCGTGCCGACGCTGATCATCGCATTCCTGATCACGATCTGCCTCGGCGCCTTCGTGCAGGTCGTCGACCAGACGCGCCAGAAGCGGCTGGTGATCCGCCACGACATATCCGCGCTCGCCGACCTGCTCGCCGAACGCATCGACCGCCTCACCATCGTGCGGCAGGAGCGGATCAAGAACATCGAGCACCTGCCGGCGCTGCTGCCGGACCTGATCCCGTCCTGGGGCACGGCCTCGGGCCGCCACGTCATCGTCACCTCGGCCGGCATCGACCGCCGCATCCTCGCCCGCATCCCGGTCGACAGCGACCCTTCCGGCAACGACCGCCTGCTCGACGCGATCACCACGGCGCAATTGCTCGCGGCGCCGACGCGCGACGGCAACATCTCCGACATGACCCTGCCGAGCGGCAACGCCGCGATGGCGACCTCGCGGCAGATCAAGTCGCTGCCCGGCTTCGTCACCGTGATCCAGGAGCGCAACGAGCCGATCTGGGGTTCGGACGCCGCGCTCTCGGTGACGCTGTCGGCGACGACTGGCTTCGTCGTCCTGATCCTCGGCTTCGCCTTCCACTGGCAGTCCACCCGCGCCCGCGAGGGCGACCTCATCAACGACGCCGTGCGCGGCCGCATCGACACCGCGCTCAACCGTGGCCGCTGCGGGCTGTGGGACTGGGACCTGTCGCGCGGCCGGATCTTCTGGTCGCAGTCGATGTTCTCGATGCTCGGCCTCGACGGCCGCCACGAGCTCCTCACCTTCGGCGAGGTCAACGCGCTGGTGAAGTCCGACGACATCGACCTGTTCGCGATCGCCGACCAGCTCATCTCCGAGAAGATCGACCACATCGACCAGACCTTTCGCATGCAGCATGTCGACGGCCACTGGATCTGGCTCCGCGTCCGCTGCGAGAAGACCCGCGGCGCAACCGATTCCAGCGTGCACCTGATCGGGATCGCCGTCGACATCACCGAGCAGAAGAGCCTCGCCGAGAAGACGGTGGAAGCCGACCTCCGCCTGCGCGACGCGATCGAGACGATCCCGGAAGCCTTCGTGCTGTGGGACGCCAGCGACCGCCTCGTGCTCTGCAACTCGCACTTCCAGCGCCTGCACAAGCTGCCCGACACCGCCGTCATTCCGGGCACATCCTACGAAACCGTGCTCGAAGTCGGCCGCATGCCGGAGGTGCGCACCCGTCACAACGAGACGGCGAGCGTAGGCCCCGGCGCGCGCACCTTCGAGGCGCAGCTCGACGACGGCAACTGGCTGCATATCAGCGAGCGCCGCACCAAGGACGGCGGCTACGTCTCGGTCGGCACCGACATCACCCGCATCAAGGAGCACGAGCAGAAGCTGGTCGACAACGACCTGCGCCTGCGCGCCACCGTCATCGACCTCAAGCGTTCGCAGGCCGCGCTGGAGCGCCAGGCCGTCGAGCTCGCCGATCTCGCCGAGAAGTACCAGCGCGAGAAGACCCGCGCCGAGGAAGCCAACCAGACCAAGTCGAAATTCCTCGCCAATATGAGCCACGAGCTGCGCACGCCGCTCAACGCCATCATCGGCTTCTCCGAGATCATGGGCTCGGGCATGTTCGGCGAGCTCGGCAGCGAGAAGTACCAGGAATATTGCCAGGACATCCTGACCAGCGGCCACTATCTGCTCGAGGTCATCAACGACATCCTCGACATGTCCAAGATCGAGGCCGGCCGCATGAAGCTGGACATGGAAGAGCTCGACCTGTCGCGGACGCTGGCGGAATCCTTGCGCGTCGTCACCGGCCGGGCCGAAGACAAGAATATCACGCTCGACGCCGACATCGCAAAATCCATCTCCGTCGTCGCCGACCGCCGCGCCACCAAGCAGATCATCGTCAACCTGCTCTCCAACGCGGTGAAGTTCACGCCGGACGGCGGACGCGTCGTAGTGCGCAGCCGGCAGCTCGACGACCGGATCGTGCTGATGATCGCCGACACCGGCATCGGCATCGCGCCGCATTCGCTGGCGCGGCTCGGGCGCCCGTTCGAGCAGGTCGAGAGCCAGCTCACCAAGACCTATCACGGCTCGGGCCTCGGCCTTGCCATCGCCCGCTCGCTGGCGCAACTCCACGGCGGCTCGATGCGGCTGCGCTCCAAGATCGAGGTCGGCACCGTCGTCCGCGTCACCCTGCCGCGCGACGCGATCAAGGCGGCGGCCGGGATCTCGGCGGCGGCTTGAAGCCTACAGCTGCAACGAAGGCGCCACTTCGCGCGCAACGTTGACCAGCGCGGCAATCAGCGGCGTCATCGGATCGCGCTGCGGGATGACCATGCCGATACTGTAATTGACGTCGGGATCGACGATCGGGATCGAGCGCACCGTGTCGGACAGGCCGAGCGTCTCGGCAAGCTTGGCCGGCATCACGCTCGCCCAGCGTCCGGTCTTCACATGCGTGAACAGCACCAGCAGCGAGTTCGAGGTCAGTGTCGGCGTCGCCTCGGCGCCGACCGAGCGCAATGCGCGGTCGATGATACGGCGGTTCTGCATGTCGGGCGTCAGCAGGCAGAGCGGGACCTGCCCAACCTCCGTCCACGTCACCGTCTCGCGGTCACCGAACATCGCGTCCGGCGCGGTCAGGAGGCGATAGCTTTCGTTGTAGAGCGGAATGGTGCGCACCTTGCCGATCGGCTCGTTCTCGATATAGGTCAACCCCGCATCGACCTCGAGATTTTCCAGGAGTCCCAGCACCTCGGACGAGGTGGTGGACTGGATGCGGAAGCGCACCTCGGGATGCCGGGCGCGAAACGGCGTCGTCAGCGCGGCGACCATGCCGAGCACGGTCGGGATCGCCGCGATGCGGATCTCGCCGGAGAGCTGGTGCTTCAGCCCGTTGATCTCGTCGCGCATGGCGCGGGCATCGCCCACGATCCGCCGCGCCCAGTCGAGCGCGCGCTCGCCTTCGGGCGTAAAGCCCTGGAAGCGGGACCCGCGCTGGACCAGCATCACGCCGAGGATCTCCTCGAGCTGCTTGAGCCCGGTCGACATGGTCGGCTGCGTCACGCCGCAGGCTTCTGCCGCGCGTCCGAAATGCCGCTCCTTCGCCAGCGCCAGCAATAGTTCAAGCTTGTCGATCAACCGCTCGTTCCCTCGGATTCCATCGTGGCATGCAAGCTAGCATGCCGGGGCCTGCACCAACACGCAAAAACCGGCAGCCGATGCAACTTTCATCAGCGTTTCGTATCGATCGATCGCGATTGCAAATCGATCGGAATTCGCAATCGCAGCACGGGACGGCTTTATTGATCTTCGAGTGATTCCAACTAGTTTGGCCTGAGGAAACGCTCTGGTTGAGAACGAAGAATGACAGCGGTTTTTGAGCCTTGGAACGAGACGCGCGGCGCTGAGATCATCGCCGAACACGCCAATCAGGAGGGCGCGACGCTGGTGATCCTGCATGCGCTGCAGGAGGCGTTTGGCTATGTGCCGGAGGCGGCCATCCCGATGGTGGCGCAGGCGCTCACTCTGTCGCGCGCCGAAGTCCATGGCGTGTTCACCTTCTATCATGATTTCCGCCACAAGCCGGCCGGCCGCCACGTGCTCAAGCTCTGCCGCGCGGAAGCCTGCCAGGCCGCGGGCGGCGATGCGCTGGCCGCGCGCGCAGAAGCCAGGCTCGGCGTGTCGCTCGGCAACACCACGGCGGACGATCGCGTCACGCTGGAGCCGATCTACTGCCTCGGGCTGTGCGCGACCGCACCGTCCGCGATGCTCGACGGCCGCCTGATCGGGCGGCTCGATCAGAAGCGCCTCGATGCGCTGGTTGCGGAGGCACAGCGATGAGCCTACGTCTGTTCGTCCCACGTGACGCCGGTGCAATCGCCGTTGGCGCCGACGAGGTTGCGTTGGCGCTGGAGCAGGCCGCAAGCAAACGCGGCCTGGGAATCGAGATCGTCAGGACCGGCTCGCGCGGGATGTACTGGCTGGAGCCGCTGGTCGAGGTGGCGACGCCGCAGGGCCGCATCGCCTTCGGCCCGGTCACGGAAGCCGATGTCCCGTCCCTGCTCGATGCGCTCGCAAACAACACGCCGCATCTCTTGCGGCTGGGGGCGACCGACGAGATTCCCTGGCTGAAGCGCCAGACCCGCCTCACCTTCGCCCGCTGCGGCGTGATCGATCCGCGCTCGCTCGACGACTACCGCGCCCACGGCGGCTACAAGGGCTTTGAGCGGGCTCTCTCGCTCGGCTCGGATGCCATCCTGAACGAAGTCACGGCGTCGGGTCTGCGCGGCCGCGGCGGCGCGGGCTTCCCGACCGGCATCAAGTGGAAGACGGTCGCGCAGGCCAAGGCCGACCGCAAGTTCATCGTCTGCAACGCCGACGAAGGCGACAGCGGCACCTTCGCCGACCGCATGATCATGGAAGGCGACCCTTTCCTGGTGATCGAAGGCATGACCATCGCCGGAATCACCGTTGGCGCGACCAAGGGCTACATCTACACGCGCAGCGAATATCCGCATGCCATCGCGGCGATGAACGCCGCCATCCTGGCCGCACGGCGCGGCGGCTATCTCGGAAGCAACATCGGCGGCTCGGCCTACAGCTTCGATCTCGAGGTGCGCGTCGGGGCCGGCGCCTATGTCTGCGGCGAGGAAACCGCGCTGCTGGAGAGCATCGAAGGCCGCCGCGGCGTCGTGCGCGCCAAGCCGCCGCTGCCGGCCCATTACGGCCTGTTCGGCAAGCCGACCGCCATCAACAACATCCTGTCGCTGGCTGCGATCCCCTTCATCCTCGCCGAAGGCGCCAAGACCTATGCGGATTACGGCATGGGCCGCTCGCGTGGCACGATGCCGATCCAGCTCGCCGGCAATCTGCGCTATGGCGGCCTGTTCGAGACCGCCTTCGGCGTGACGCTCGGCGAGCTCGTCGACGATATCGGCGGCGGCACGTTGACCGGCCGCCCGGTTCGGGCGGTGCAGGTCGGCGGGCCCTTGGGTGCCTATTTCCCCCGCGCGCTGTTCGACACGCCGTTCGACTACGAGGCCTTCGCCGCGCGCGACGGCCTGATCGGCCATGGCGGCATCGTCGTGTTCGACGACAGCGTCGACATGCGCAAGCAGGCGCGTTTCGCCATGGAGTTCTGCGCGATCGAATCCTGCGGCAAGTGCACGCCGTGCCGGATCGGCTCGACCCGCGGCGTCGAGACCATCGAGAAGATCATCAACGGTGAGCGCGTCAGCGAAAACCTCGCGCTCGTCGAGGACCTCTGCAACACCATGAAATTCGGCTCGCTCTGCGCACTCGGCGGCTTCACGCCCTACCCCGTGCTCAGCGCATTGAAGCATTTCCGGGAAGACTTCGCACCCGTGCCGACCACGCTTCAGGCCGCGGAATAGGAGAACGACGATGTCTCTGATCGAAGAAATCGACTACGGCACACCGCGTTCGAAGTCGGAAACGATGGTGACGCTGACCATCGACGGAAACCAGGTCACGGTGCCCGAGGGCACCTCGATTATGCGGGCCGCGATGGACGCGGGCCACCAGATCCCGAAGCTGTGCGCGACCGACATGGTCGACGCGTTCGGCTCCTGCCGGCTCTGCCTCGTCGAGATCGAGGGCCGCGCCGGCACGCCGGCCTCATGCACCGCGCCCGTGATGAACGGCCTCGTCGTACACACCCAGACCGAGCGGCTGAAGAAGCTGCGCAAGGGCGTGATGGAGCTCTACATCTCCGACCACCCGCTCGACTGCCTGACCTGCGGCGCCAACGGCGATTGCGAGTTGCAGGACATGGCCGGCGCGGTCGGCCTGCGCGACGTGCGCTACGGCTATGAGGGCGAGAACCACGTCTTCGCCAAATCCCATGGCTGCGACAACGACCATTGGATGCCGAAGGACGAGTCCAACCCGTACTTCACCTACGATCCCTCCAAGTGCATCGTCTGCTCGCGCTGCGTCCGCGCCTGCGAGGAGGTGCAAGGCACTTTCGCGCTGACCATCTCCGGCCGTGGCTTCGACAGCCGCGTCTCGCCCGGCATGAGCGAGAGCTTCCTCGGCTCCGAATGCGTCTCCTGTGGCGCCTGCGTGCAGGCCTGCCCGACCGCGACGCTGACCGAAAAGTCCGTGATCGAGATCGGCCAGCCCGAGCATTCCGTCGTCACCACCTGCGCCTATTGCGGCGTCGGCTGCGCCTTCAAGGCGGAGATGCGCGGCGAGGAAGTCGTGCGCATGGTGCCGTACAAGGACGGCAAGGCCAATCGCGGCCATTCCTGCGTCAAGGGCCGCTTCGCCTGGGGCTACACCAACCACAAGGAACGTATTCTCAAGCCGATGATCCGCGAGCGGATCGAGGATCCCTGGCGCGAAGTATCCTGGGACGAGGCGTTCTCCTTCGCCGCCGCGAAGATGCGCGGCATCCAGAAAAAGTACGGCCGCGACGCCATCGGCGGCATCACCTCGTCCCGCTGCACCAATGAAGAGACCTATCTGGTGCAGAAGCTGATCCGCGCCGGCTTCGGCAACAACAATGTCGACACCTGCGCCCGCGTCTGCCACTCCCCGACCGGCTATGGCCTCGCCACCACCTTCGGCACCTCCGCCGGCACGCAGGATTTCGACTCGGTCGAGCATACCGATGTCGTCGTGATCATCGGCGCCAACCCCGCCTCCGCTCACCCGGTGTTCGCTTCTCGCTTAAAGAAGCGGCTGCGCCAGGGCGCCAAGCTGATCGTGATCGATCCGCGCCGCACCGAGATGGTGGAATCGCCACATGTGAAGGCGCTGCACCTGCCCCTGATGCCCGGCACCAACGTCGCGGTCATGACCGCGATCGCCCATGTCATCGTCACCGAAGGCCTCGTCAACGAGGCCTTCGTGCGCGAGCGCTGCGACTGGAGCGAGTTTGAGGAATGGGCGGCCTTCGTCGCGCAGCCCAAGAACAGCCCGGAAGCCACCGCCATCCTCACCGGCGTCGATCCGAAGGACCTGCGCGAAGCCGCCCGCATCTACGCGACCGGCGGCAATGGCGCGATCTACTACGGGCTCGGCGTCACCGAGCACAGCCAGGGCTCGACCACCGTGATCGCGATCGCGAACCTTGCGATGGCCACCGGCAATATCGGCCGTCCCGGCGTCGGGGTGAACCCGCTGCGCGGCCAGAACAACGTGCAGGGCTCCTGCGACATGGGCTCGTTCCCGCACGAGCTGCCCGGCTACCGCCATATCTCGGGCGACGCCGTGCGCGACCAGTTCGAGGCGCTGTGGAACGTCAAGCTCAACCCCGAGCCCGGCTTGCGCATTCCCAACATGTTCGACGCCGCGGTCGAAGGCACGTTCATGGGCATCTACGTGCAGGGCGAGGACATCCTGCAGTCCGATCCCAACACCAGCCATGTGGTGGCGGCGCTGTCGGCGATGGAATGCGTCAT
>RXJC01000526.1 GCA_003963435.1 Bradyrhizobiaceae bacterium
TCGAGGCGCTGGCCGAGCTTGGGGAAGATCGTCAGCACGTGGTCGACGGCGTCGGCCTTGCTGCTCGCGAGCGAGCCGACCGCGAGATTGTCGCGCACCGACAGGCGCGCGAACACCGAATGCTCCTGCGGCACGTAGCCGATGCCGGCGCGGACGCGCTCCTGGGTGGCGCGGCGGCTGATGTCGCGGCCGTCGAAGGCGACCTCGCCCTTCCACGCCGGCAGCTCGCCGACGATGGTCTTCATCAGCGTGGTCTTGCCGGCGCCGTTGCGGCCGAGCACGGCGACGCCGCCGCGCCAGGGAATGCCGAGGTTGACGTCGAACAGGACCTGGCTGCGGCCATAGCCGGCGTCGAGATGCTTGATGTCCAGAAATTCAGGCACGGCGCAGATAAATCTCCTGAACGGCCTTGTTGGCCTGGATTTCCGGGACGGTGCCGGAGGCCAGCACCCTGCCCTGGTCGAGCACGGTGAGGCGGTCGCAGATGTCGCGGATGAAATCGAGATCGTGCTCGACGATGACGAGGGAGCAGTGCTGCTTGATCGGCTGCAGCAATTCGCCGGTGACGCGGCGCTCCTCCAGGCTCATGCCGCCGGTGGGCTCGTCGAGCAGCAGCAGCTTCGGCTTGCCGGCCAGCGCCATCGCGATCTCCAGCCATTGCTGCTGGCCGTGCGAAAGGGCGGCGGCCGCGTCGAAGGCGCGATCGGCGAGACGGAATTGCCTCAGCATGGTCATGACCTGCTCGTGCAGCGCGTCCCGCGTGCGGGAGAGCACGAGGTCGAGCAGCGAGCAATGGGCCTGCAGCGCGAGCAGGATGTTGTCGTACAGCGTCAGCGACGGGAGCACGCTGGTGATCTGGAATTTCAGGCTCATGCCGGCCCGCGCCCGCTCGGTCGGCGTGAACGCGGTGATGTCGGTGTTGACGAAGGAGACTTTTCCCTGCGTTGGCACCTCGGCGCCGGCGATGCACTTCATCAGCGTGCTCTTGCCGGAGCCGTTCGGGCCGATCAGGCCGTGGAATTCGTTCTCGCCGACGCTGAGCGCGGCGCCGTCGAGCGCGGTGAGCTTGCCGAAGATCTTGCTGATGCCGGCCGCTTCAAGCAGCATCGCGCTTCTCCTTTTGCCTGGCACCGAAGCTGCCAACGCGTTCGCGCTCGCCGAGGACAAAGCTGATGAGACCCAGCGGCCGGAACAGGATCACCAGCAGCAGCAGCAAGCCCAGGATGATCGGCCACACGTCGCGGTAATTGTCCGAGAGCCAGAAGCTGACGCCTTCGACGATCACGGCACCGATGACGGCGCCGATCAGCGTGCCGGAGCCGCCGAACAACACGTAGAGCACGACCTGCGTCGAGACCACGACACCGACCATGTTGGGCCAGACGAAGCCTTCGTGGAAGGCGTAAAGGCTGCCGGCGAGGCCCGCGACGGCGCCGCCGATGGTGAAGATGATCGCCTTCAGATGCTGCGCCTTGTAGCCGAAGAAGGCGATGCGCTGCTCGTTCTCGCGCAGGCCGGCAAGCGCGAGGCCGAACTGTGAGCGCACCAGGAAGCGGCAGAGCAGATAGACCACGACGAGGATGCCGAGCACGAGATAATAGAACGCCGGGCCTTCCGTGAACTCGTATGAACCGAGCGACATCGGCGCGATCGAGGGGATGCCGTTCTGGCCGCCGAGATAGTACCAGCCGCGCGCCAGCCGGTCGGCGGCGTAGGAACCGGTCAGCGTGCCGAGCGACACGAAGATCACGCTGGAGGGATGCCGACCCAGCAGCAGGAAACCGCCGAGCAGCAGGGCGAAGGTGAGGCCGATCAGCGTGCCCGCCGGCAGCACCAGGAAGATGTTGGTGATGTCGAGGTCGCGCGCGAGCAGCGCGACGCCATAGCCGGCCGAGCCGAAGAACAGGGCCTGGCCGAAGCTCATGATGCCGGCATAGCCCCAGACCAGGTCGAACGACAGCGCGAACAGCGCGAGGATGATCACGCGCGTCGCGAACACCGTGAGATAGTCCTGCAACAGCAGCGGCGCGAGCAGCGCCGCGAGGAGCACGAGCCCTTCCACGATCGGCAGAATCTTGCGCGTCGCCGTCGGCCTGGCGTTCCCGCTGCTATGCATGGCGACGTTCGTATCCCCGCCGATCGTGGCGGGGATCGCCTGTTTCACTGCGCCCATGGGCTTCGGCATTCCGGCTCAGCATTCCTTGGGATCGACGAGGCCGCTGCTGCGCGCGACGATCTCGTAGTTCCCGCCCTTGGCGACGGCGGTGTACATCTTCATCTTGCAGTGCCGCTTGCCGGGAACCATCTCGGCGGGTCCGCCCGGACCTTCGGCAATCTTGGCGTGGTCGAGCGCGGCGGCGACCGATTCGCGGTCGATCTTGCCGGCTTCCTTGACCGCGGCTTCCCACAGCTTGAGGCCGCGATAGGTGCCGGTGGCGGCACTGCCGGCGGCGAACAGGAAGTTGCCGGGGAAGTCCTTTTCGTACGCGGCCTGGATCTTGGCGTCGAACGGGTTCTCCTTGGTCAGCACCTTGAAATAATCGAGGCAGCTGGCGAGGCCCTCGATCTCCGCGGCCTGATTGATGTTGAGCGTGTTCTCGTCATAGTAGACGCAGGCGAGCCGACCGCCGCT
>RXJC01000665.1 GCA_003963435.1 Bradyrhizobiaceae bacterium
CAGCCGCACCAGCGACCACATCATCGCCACCGCAAACGGGATCATGGCGACATCGGGCGCGACCTTGGCCATCAGCAGGCCGTAATAGAGCGCAGCCTCAGGCATCAGCACCGCGAGCACGATCGCGCGCACGTCGTGGGTGAGGCGGCGGACGATGTCGGCCAGCAGCAGTTGCGTCACCAGCATCGCGACGATGCCGCCGAAGCGCACCCCGAGCGTGGTGTCGCCGAAGATCGCGGTGCCAAAACGAATCAGCCAGGCGATGCCAGGCGGATGATCGAGGAAGCTCAGCGCGCCCTCTTTCGACCAGGTCCAGTAATAGGCCTCGTCGGTGCGCAGCTCGATCGCGGAGGCGTAGACGATGCGCAGCAGCGTCATCGCGGCGATGATCGCTGCGGCAACCAGGATGAGACGGCGTTCGGAGCCGCCGGGCTTCACGGAGATATCGGGAGCGATCGTCACGGCCGCGCTTTTCGCCAACCTGGGAGGGGGAGTCAATGTGGGGAGTAGCGCCGCAAACACCGCCGTCGTCCCGGGCAAGCGTCAGCGCAGACCCGGGACCCATAACCACAGGGAGGAGTTGCAGGGCGAGCTGGCAACTCCGAGGTTCGCCAAACCACTCCCTGTGGTTATGGGTCCCGGATCGGCGCGCGCCTGAGGGCGCGCTTGTCCGGGACGACGGCGGGGGGTGTGGTGCGGGCCTTTGCCCACCTACGATTTCGTAACCTTGCCGCGCATGTGATCCCGCCAGCTGTCCCCACCGGGAATTAAACGCTACGCTGGCTGTTCTCCCTAGTGAACTGATACAACCAAATCATGGCCACCGCTTCCGCCCAGATGTCCGAACTCGTCCGAGGGACCAGCCTGCGGCAGGTGCGGCTCGTCTGCGGCCTGATCCTGTTCTCCTATGTGATCAGCCATTTCCTCAACCATGCGCTCGGCAACATCTCGGTCGAGGCCATGGAGGTTGGGGTCTACTACCACACCCTGTTCTGGCAGTTCCTGCCCGTCGCGATCGTGTTCTACACCGCCGCGCTCACCCATATGGGGCTCGGCATCTACGCGCTGTATCAGCGCCGCCAGTTCCGCTGGCGGACGATCGAGCCGCTGCAACTCGTGCTGGGCCTCAGCATTCCCGCGCTGGTCATGGCGCATGTGGTCGGGGTTCGACTCGGCTACACGCTGTACGGACACCAGAAGCTCTACCCGCAGGAGCTCTATCTGTTCTTCGTTATCGCACCCGGCCGGCTGTGGCAGATGACAATCCTGCTGCTCGTCGCCTGGGTGCACGGCTGCATCGGCATCTATTTCTGGGTTCGCCTCAAGCCGTTCTTTACGCGCGCCGCACCCTATCTGCTCGCCGCCGCCGTGCTGGTCCCGACGCTGTCGCTGCTCGGCATCTACCAGGGCGGCCGCAACGTCGCGTTCGAAGCCGATGACGGGGAATGGCGCACGCACAATCTCACCCGCCGCCAGGTCGGTACGACGGCCGAGGCCGCGACGCTCGATCGCATCACCGACGCCTTTACCATCACCTATTTCGGGCTGCTGGGCCTGGCGCTGGCGGCACGCGGCGTGCGGGCCTGGCGCGAGCGGCGCGGCGGCATGATCGCGCTGTCCTACGGCAACGGCAGGACGGTGCGGGTCCCCAAGGGCCTCTCCGTGCTGGAAGCGAGCCTGCGGCACAATCTGCCCCATGCCAGCGTCTGCGGCGGCCGCGCACGCTGCTCGACCTGCCGCATCCGCGTCATCGGCGATCATGCCGTCCTGCCCGAGCCGTCGCAGCGCGAGGCTTTCGTGCTGACCCGCGTCGGCACCAACGACCCCTCGATCCGCCTCGCCTGCCAGTTGCGGCCGACCTCCGACCTCTCCTTCTTCCAGCTCTTCACCCCGCAGACGTCGTCGGCGACCGCGCACGCCTCCGCGCCGGCGAGCATCGGCCAGGAGCGCTATCTGGTCAGCCTGTTCGTCGACATGCGCGGCTCGACGCAGCTCGCCGAGAAGCGGCTGCCGTTCGACACCGTCTTCATCGTCAACCGCTTCCTCGGCGCGGTGTCGCAGGCCGTGATCGAGAATGGCGGCCAGCCGAACCAGTTCGTCGGCGACGGCATGCTGGCGCTGTTCGGGCTCACGGCCGATCCGGAAACCGCCTGCCGGCAGGCGCTGAAGGCGGCGAGCGGCATCGCCACGCATATCGACGAATTGAACCAGCTCCTGAGCCACGATCTTCGCCAGCCGATCCGTTTCGGCATCGGCATTCACGGCGGCGAGGTCATCATCGGCGACATCGGCTATCGCGATCACATCGTCTTCACCGCGCTCGGCGATGCCGTCAACGTCGCCGCCCGTCTGCAGGACATGACCAAGACCCTGGCCTGCGAGGCGATCGTCTCGGACGAGATCCGCCGCACCGCGGGCCTCGATGACGACGCGCTGCCGCAACAGCAGGTCGCGATCCGCGGCCGCGACGAGCCGATGGCGGTGCGCGTGGTGGCGGACGCGCGGGAGCTGGCGGCGCTGGTGGATCGAACCGAGCGCGTCGCGGCGTAATGTTCGCCTCTCCCCGCAAGCGGCAGGGGAATCGCATAGGGCGCGCACGATGTGGCGGCAACGGCAGTGAGCTCCCTCCCCCGCTGGCGGGGGAGGGTTGGGGTGAGGGCTGCTCCCGCAATGGGATTATCGAAAATTGCGGAGGGAATCCCCAAGAGGTGAGAGGGACTTTCCGCGAGTCCGACTATCACCTTCCCTGCCGAGACTCCCCCTCACCCCAACCCTCTCCCCGCAAGCGGGGCGAGGGAGCACACCGCCGTCGCGGTGAGAACTTGGCTCACAAGCATCCCCCCGCAACACCGGCCTGCTGCAACGCAGCGGCATGGGCCTGCTGCGAAAGCACGAATTGACTTCGGCGAGATCGTTGCGACAGATGAGCGCAGGCTCGCGGTGATGACCGCAGACCGAAGAAAAGCTCCGGGAGGGGACGAAAATGTTCGATCGACGCGATCTGCTCAAAGGAGCGGGCCTTGCCGCCATGGCGGCCGCACTGAATTCCACCAAGGCATTGGCACTCGACACCGTCACGCTCCCGTTCGCCAATGGCGAACGGCCGATGGTGAAATATCCGCAGAAGCGGCCGATGATCGGCCTGACCAGCCGGCCGCCGCAGCTCGAGACGCCGTTTGCGATCTTCAACGACGGCCCGATCACGCCGAACAACGCGTTCTTCGTGCGCTATCACCTCTCGGACCTGCCCTACAATCTCGACCCCGACAAGTTCACGCTGGAGGTCAAGGGCAAGGTCGACAAGCCGCTGAAATTGTCGCTGAAGGACATCAGGAAGATGAAGGCGACGGAGATCGTCGCCGTCGCGCAGTGCTCCGGCAACAGCCGCGGCTTCTTCGAGCCGCGAGTCGCCGGCGGCCAGCTCGCCAACGGCGCCATGGGCTG
>RXJC01000201.1 GCA_003963435.1 Bradyrhizobiaceae bacterium
GGCGGCGCGCGACAGCACGCAGCGTGTCGGCGGCGAGGAAATCGATCCGCGGGGTCTGCGGATGGAAATCAATTACTGAGGGCGTCGGCCCACGGCTATCGGTCGGGAAGAAGCGGCAATTTATTTGAAGCATACAGGAACTGCCGCTGCCCGGCCCGCGTTCCCCGGGTGAATGGCTACGGAGAAGCTCGTCCGATGAGGGATGCCAGTCAGTTCGCGACTGCAATGCTTGCGCTCGTCTTCACCGGCGCATTGCTCGTCACAGGCCAGCTCTTCATCGAGCAGCGTGCACAGCGCGAAGTAACCTACGCCACCAGCCATTTGCTGCGGCCGCTGTGACCCGCCGGCGACGCGCAAGATTAGTGTCACGATCACTCGGCCTTGCGCCGTTCGTCCTCTCGCCTAGATTAGGCGGCACCTCACGAACGCAGCCGGTGTCCCGATGTCCGATCTCTCCGCCTTTCCCATCACCAAGCGCTGGCCGCCCAAGCATCCGGAGTTGCTGCAGCTCTATTCGCTGCCGACGCCGAACGGCGTCAAGGTTTCGATCATGCTGGAGGAGATCGGGCTGCCCTACGAGGTCCATCTCGTCGATTTCGGCAAGGACGACCAGAAGACGGCGGAGTTTCTCTCGCTCAACCCGAACGGCAAGATCCCGGCCATCCTCGATCCCAACGGTCCCGGCGGCAGGCCGCTGCCGCTGTTCGAGTCCGGGGCGATCCTGCAATATCTCGCGGAGAAGACCGGCAAGCTGCTGCCGCAGGATGCCGCGCGCCGCTACCAGACGCTGCAATGGCTGCACTTCCAGATGGGCGGCGTCGGGCCGATGTTCGGCCAGGTCGGCTTCTTCCACAAATTCGCCGGCAAGGATTTTGAGGACAAGCGCCCGCGTGACCGCTACGTCGCCGAAGCCAGGCGCCTGCTCGGCGTGATGGACACGCATCTGTCCGGCCGGCAATGGTTCATGGACGACGACTACACCATCGCCGACATCTCGATGCTCGGCTGGGTCCGCAATCTCATCGGCTTCTATGGCGCGGGCGATCTTGTCGCGTTCACCCAGTTCAAATCGGTCGGTGTCTGGCTCGAACGAGGGCTTGCGCGTCCGGCGGTGCAGCGGGGACTGAACATTCCGCCGCGGCCGTAAGGCTAGCTCAGCGCCTTGTAGGTCATGTAGAGCGCCATCAGCGAGACGAGGGCGATCTTGGCCCGGCGGAGCACCGATCGGCTTACGCCATTGGCCATGCGTGCGCCGAGATCGGTGCCAACCCAGAGGCCGGCGAGAATGCCGATCATGGCCGGCCAGCCGACCATCAGCCCCTTGCTCCAGTAGATCCAGGCTGCCGGAAGATTGGTCGGAATCACCGAGAAGACGAGGCTGACGAGCTGCGCCTGATGCTGTGGCACGTGAAGCCCGGCGGCGAGGCCGACGGTGATCGCGAGTCCGCCGCCGATGCCCATGAAGCCGGAGGAGAATCCGGCAAGCGCACCGATCAGGAACAAGGGCAGCCAGTGAAGTTTTTCGCGGTCGCCGGCTTCAAGGCTGCCGTCCTTGCGCTCGCGGCGCAGGATCAACAGGGCGATCAGCGCGACAAGATAGACGACGTAGGTCCATTGCAGGACGGGGTCGGAAACCGCGGTCGCGGCATAACCGCCGCCGGCGCCACCGATCAGAAATCCGAGGCCGATCCAGATGATCCACGGCAGGGGACTGCGATTGCCGCTTTGCCGGTAGCGGCGGATGCCGGCGAGTCCCGTCGGCGGAATTTGCGTGATCAGCGAGGTGCCTTGGGCAACGTGTTGCTCGGCCCCGAGCAGCAGCACGGAGAAGATCACGAGGCCGCCGCCCGGGCTCGTCCCGGTGAAGCCCGATGCCAGCCCGGCGACCAGGCCCGCACCGCCACCCGCGAGCAGGTCAGGGAGCAACGACATCGTTTACGTCCTGGTTCGCCGCCTGACGTCGGGCTTCGTCGTGCAAAACCCGTCGATCACGCCGGCCACGGCCGTCATGCAAGCCTCGACGTCGACATCCTCGCCCCAGCATTTCTGCAGCACAAAGCCCTGGAAGATCGCGATCAGCACCCGCGCGATCGCGTCCGCGCCGAGATCGCGCCTGATGAGGCCATCATGCTGGCCGCGCTCGACCAGCGCGACGATCAGAGCGCGCGGCATGTCGATGCCTTCGACGACAGTGCTGCGGACGCGGCGATTGCGCAGGGCCTCGGCCCAGCCATGAATGCCGACACGGCGGCGTGCTTCGCCGGCGGGATCGGTGAGCCATTGCGCGTAGACACCAACCAGCGCGTGCAGTCCTTCGATCGGATCGCCGGATCCTTGTGCGACTGAATTGAGCACGGCTTCGCGCCGATGCCGGTCGTCGGCAAGTGCTTCGATCAGGTCATCCTTGCTCTGGAAGTAGAGATAGACCGCGCCATGGCTCAAGCCCGATCGCTTGACGATGTCGGCCATGCCGGTCTGGTGAAAACCGTTGTCCGAGAAACAGGCGAGGGCGGCCTCGAGGATCTGCTGACGCCGGCTTTCCCGCTGCTTGGCGCTGATCTTGGGCATTTTGGCCGTCCCTCGATAACTGACAGGCTGATCGGTTTGCTGCCTGCAATAAATAGAGTGTAGGAAAGCCTATCTAAATAAAAAACGATCAGTCAGTCATTTTTAGGGCCAGGGACGAGTTTGGTCAAGTCCGGACCAGCAGGCGCCGGGACCGAGGAGGGCCGACGAAGAGATGAGGATGGCGTCGTGGATGCCGGGCCGCGGCGACGCTGCGGCCCTCGATCGCGCGACTAGAACAGCCGCCCGCCGTTCGGAACAGGTTTGCTCGGCTGCACCAGAGCGACCTTGCCGTCGGCATCGGGGAAACCGAGCGTCAGCACTTCCGAGACGACCGGCCCGATCTGGCGCGGCGGGAAATTGACGACGGCCGCGACCTGTTGTCCCACCAAGGTCTCGAGCGGATGGTTCTCGGTGATCTGGGCCGAGCTCTTGCGCACGCCGATTGCGGGTCCGAAGTCGATCCACAGCCGAAAAGCCGGCTTGCGCGCCTCGGGGAACGGTTTTGCGTCCACGATCGTGCCGACGCGGATATCGACCGCGAGGAAGCTGTTGAAGTCGATGGTCGGCGCGGCGGCGGCTGCGGGATCGTGCGTGACGTGCATGGGATGTCCGTTCGGCGAGTTGGCGTCGTTCGCAATATTGTCGCGCGAACCGGAGTTTCGTACAACGCCACGTCCATCACGATACGTCATGCGCGAGGAACGTCTTGCCCAACATCATCTACGGCATCAAGAACTGCGACACCATGAAGAAGGCGCGCACCTGGCTCGACACACATGGCGTGGCTTACGCGTTTCACGACTACAAGACGGCGGGCGTGGAGAAGGACAAGCTGAAGCAGTGGAGCGACGAGGTCGGCTGGGAGACGCTGCTCAATCGCGCCGGGACGACGTTCAAGAAGCTGCCCGATTCCGACAAGGAAGGTCTCTCCGAGAAGAAGGCGTTGGCGCTGATGCTAGCGCAACCATCGATGATCAAGCGGCCGGTGCTGGAAATCGGCGGCAAGCTGCTGGTCGGCTTCAAGCCGGACATCTACGCCAAGGAAGTCGGCGCCAAATCGCGCTGACCGCTAGTTCAGTTCGATGATCTCGTTGGGCACGCCGGGATCCGGCTGCTCCGCGAACTCGACGATTTCGGCGGTCGCGATACGGCCGGGCGCCCGATGAAACAGCTCGCGATCGATCGCCGCGCGCAGCTTCGGACGCGGCAGCGCGTCATTTCCGCGCATCAAATTCTTGATCTCGAAGCCGCCGTCCTCGCAGAAGGTCTTGACCGAAGCGATGACGTGACAGACCTTGCCGTCGGTCTGGAACGGCAGCAGCAGCCGCTCATAAGCGACGATGCGCCCGTAGACGTCGTCGACGTCGGCAACGCTGTAGACGGGCAGGGCGCGCGCCACGCATTCGTGATAGATCGGCATCACGAACGGCGCGAGTCGCGGCCCGAGATATTCGTCGAGCAGCACGCCCTTGCCGGTATGTCCATAGGCGCGCGAGATGCGCGTGTTTTCGCTCTGGATGGTGAGCCGAGGCACCGGCGTCGAAGCGTCCACCGTATAATAGATGAGATCGGACAGCTCTTCCTCGAGCCGCGCAGGCTGATACTCCCACACCGCCGGCGCGATCTGCTGGCGCGCATAAAGGCGCAGCCACGTGTTCAGGAGATCACGCTGCCTGATCGACTTGACGACGGACGGAGCGGCGCTGGCGAAATCCAAGACAATATTCCAGGAGCTTCAAAACCCGCGCACGATCCCACCTGCGGGAAAATTTTTGATGAAGGCTGGCGCGGGAGACGAAAGACCGTTAACGACGACTTGACGACCGGGGCTTCGCGAACCGGGAGGCCGGGCAGGCGCGACGTCAGAACAACTCCGACTAAGGGAGCATTTGTATCCCCGCCGGAGACCTGATCTGCTCAGCTTTCCGCCTTGCCTAACCCCCGTCACCTCCGGCATATTCCGCGCCCGGAGGCGACGTTCCGGACAGGCTGCAAGGATAGGCTCCAAGCCCTCCGGAAAGTCGAAGCAACAAGGATAGCCACGCGGCTGGCGCGGGCAGGGGGAAATCTGTTTGGCCGATGAGTTTATTCTCGAAACGGAAGGCTTGACCAAGGAGTTCGCGGGTTTCTTCGCCGTCCGCGACGTTGCGCTCAAGGTTCGCCGTGGAAGCATTCATGCGTTGATTGGCCCGAACGGGGCCGGCAAGACGACCTGCTTCAATCTTCTGACCAAGTTCCTGAAACCGTCTGCCGGGAAGATCCTGTACAAGGGACAGGACATTACCGCGATGGCGCCCGCCGACGTGGCGCGCCTGGGGCTTGTCCGTTCGTTCCAGATTTCGGCGGTATTTCCGCATCTCACCGCGCTGGAGAACGTCCGTGTCGCGCTTCAGCGCCAGCACGGCTCTTCGTTCGATTTCTGGCGCTCCAAGTCGGCGCTCAACCGCTTCAACGATCGCGCGCGCGAGCTGTTGAACGACGTCGGCCTCAGCGAGTTCGCCAACACGCCGGCGGTCGAGATGCCATACGGGCGCAAGCGTGCGCTCGAGATCGCAACCACGCTCGCGCTCGACCCCGAGATGATGCTGCTGGACGAGCCGATGGCCGGCATGGGCCACGAGGACATCGACAAGATCGCGGCGCTGATCAAGCGCATCTCCGCGAAATATACCATCCTGATGGTCGAGCATAATTTGAGCGTCGTCGCCAACCTCTCCGACATCATCACCGTGCTGACGCGCGGGCAGGTGCTCGCGCAAGGCCATTACAGCGAGCTCACCAAGGACGAACGCGTCAAGGAAGCTTACCTGGGAGCCGGTCATGCCTGACACTGCGATCGCCGAGGCTCCGGCCAAGGCTGCGACCGGCGGAAACATCCTTCAGGTCCGCAACCTCGAAGCCTGGTACGGCGAGTCCCACATCCTGCACGGGATCAACTTCGACGTGAACGCGGGCGAGGTCGTCACCCTGCTGGGGCGCAACGGCGCCGGCAAGACGACCACGCTGAAGTCGATCATGGGCATCATCGGCAAGCGTGCCGGCTCGGTGAAGTTCAACAACCAGGAGATCATCCGCGCGACCTCCGACAAGATCGCGCGCATGGGCATTGCGTTCTGCCCGGAAGAGCGGGGCATATTCTCCAGTCTCGACGTGCGCGAGAATCTGATGCTGCCGCCGGTGGTCCGTGAAGGCGGGTTGCCGCTCGATCAGATCTTCGACCTGTTCCCGAACCTGAAGGAGCGGCTGGGCAGCCAGGGCACCAAGCTGTCCGGGGGCGAGCAGCAGATGCTGGCCATCGCCCGCATCCTGCGCACCGGCGCGAGCTTCCTGATGCTGGACGAGCCGACCGAGGGCCTCGCCCCGGTCATCATCCAGCAGATCGGCCACACCATCGCGCGACTGAAGAAGGAAGGTTTCACGATCCTCCTGGTCGAGCAGAATTTCCGCTTCGCCTCCACCGTTGCCGACCGCTACTACGTGGTCGAGCACGGCAAGATCATTGACGGATTTTCCAATGCCGAGCTTGCCGCCAACATGGACAAGCTCCACACCTATCTCGGTGTCTAGGGCGGTCGGAAAATTTCACCTACGAACAACTTTGAGGAGAAGCCGCATGCGCACCAAGTCAATCGCTGCATTTTTACTCGGCACGGCACTGGCTGTTACCGCGACCGGCGGTGCTCTCGCCCAGGACAAGACCGTCAAGATCGGTGTCTTGACCGACAATTCCGGCCTCTATGCCGATCTTGGTGGCCCGGGCTCGACCCTCGCCGCACAGATGGCCATTGAGGATTCCAAGATCGCGACCAAGGGCTGGAAGGTCGATCTGATCTCGGCCGACCATCAGAACAAGCCTGACATCGGCACCGCGATTGCCCGGCAATGGATCGACGTGGAGAAGGTCGACGTCTTCATGGACGTGCTGAACTCCGGCGTGGCGCTGGCGGTCAACAACGTCGTGAAGGAAAAGAATTCGGTCATGATCAATTCGGGCGCGGCGACGTCCGATCTCACGAACGCGCAGTGCACGCCCAATACCGTGCACTGGACCTACGATACCTACATGCTGGCACACAGCACCGGGCAGGCACTGGTGAAGGCCGGCGGCGATACCTGGTTCTTCATCACGGCGGACTATGCCTTCGGTCACGCACTGCAACGCGACACCGCGGCGGTCGTCACGGCAGCCGGCGGCAAGGTTCTCGGAGACGTCAAGGCGCCGCTGAACAACGCTGATTTCTCCTCTTTCCTTCTACAGGCCCAGGCCTCCAAGGCGAAGATCATCGGCATGGCCAATGCCGGCGGCGACACCACCAACACGATCAAGCAGGCGGCGGAATTCGGCATCGTCAAAGGCGGTCAGAAGCTGGCGGGGCTCCTGCTGTTTCTGACCGACGTTCACTCGCTCGGTCTCAATGTTGCGCAAGGCCTCAATCTGAGTTCGACGTTCTACTGGGACATGAACGATCAGACCCGCGCTTTTGCGAAACGGTTCGCCGAGCGTGCGAAGAACAAGGCGATGCCGACCATGGTCCAGGCCGGCGTCTATTCCGGCCTGCTGCACTATTTCAAGGCGCTCGAGGCCCTTGGCGGAAACCCGCACGATGGTGCCAAGGTCGTCGCGAAGATGAAGGAGCTGCCGACCGATGATCCGTTGTTCGGCAAAGGCAGCATTGAGCCGAACGGCCGTGCGCTGCATCCCGCGTACCTTTTTGAAGTGAAGGCACCTTCGGAATCGAAAGGACCCTGGGATTACTACAAGCTGGTCGGCACGACCCCGGCGGACAAGGCCTTCAGGCCGCTCTCGGAGAGTGCCTGTCCGCTAGCGAAGAAGTAAACATGGCTGCGGCCGTCGGCGGTCGGGAGACGCTGGCGGCCTCTTCGAGGCAAGCCGAACGAGACAATTGGGACTGGGTGCGAAATCGATGCAGGCTCTATACGCACAGCTACTGGTGGGACTGATCAACGGCTCGTTCTATGCGCTGCTGAGTCTCGGGCTTGCCGTGATCTTCGGCATGCTCAACATCATCAATTTCGCCCACGGCGCGCTCTACATGATGGGCGCCTTCGTCGCCTACTTCCTGTTGAACCTCGGCGGCATCAACTACTGGTGGGCGCTGTTGCTGGCGCCCATCATCGTCGGCATCTTCGGCATGATCCTGGAACGGACCATGCTGCAATGGCTGACCGGCCTCGACCACCTCTACGGCCTACTGCTCACCTTCGGCATCGCGCTGATCGTGCAGGGCGTGTTCCAGAACTATTTCGGCTCGTCGGGACTGCCTTACGCCATTCCGGACCAGCTCAAGGGCGGCATGAATCTCGGCTTCATGTTCTTACCCATCTATCGCGGCTGGGTGGTCGTGTTCTCGCTGGTCGTGTGCCTTGCAACCTGGTTCCTGATCGAGAAAACCCGGCTTGGCGCGTATTTGCGTGCTGCCACCGAGAATCCGACGCTCGTGCGCGCGTTCGGCGTCAATGTCCCGCGCATGATCACGCTCACTTACGGTCTCGGCGTCGGCCTCGCCGCGCTCGCCGGCGTGCTGTCGGCGCCGATCAACCAGGTGCGTCCGCTGATGGGCGCCGACCTCATCATCGTCGTGTTCGCGGTGGTCGTGATCGGCGGCATGGGTTCGATCATGGGCTCCATCATCACCGGCTTTGCGCTCGGTGTGATCGAGGGCCTGACCAAATATTTCTACCCCGAGGCCTCCAACACCGTCGTGTTCGTGCTGATGGTGCTGGTGCTCCTGGTGAAGCCAACGGGACTGACGGGAAGGGCGGCCTGATATGACAACCCTGACGGACGACACGCTGCCGGTAACCCCGCGCGCAATGCGCGACGAGATGATCGTTTTCGTGGTGATGGCGCTGCTGCTGGCATCGGTGCCATTCACGGGGGTCTACCCGTTCTTCGTGATGCAGGCGCTGTGCTTTGCGCTGCTCGCCTGCGCCTTCAACTTGTTAATCGGCTATGGCGGCCTGCTGTCGTTCGGCCATGCGATGTTCATGGGCACCGCGGGCTATTGCAGCGCGCATGCACTGAAAGTGTGGGCGCTGCCGCCCGAGCTCGGCATCCTCGTCGGCATCGCCGCGGCGTTCGCTCTGTCGCTCATCACCGGGTTCATCTCGATCCGTCGCCAGGGCATCTATTTCTCGATGATCACGCTGGCGCTGTCGCAGCTCCTGTACTTCATCTACCTCCAGGCCCCGTTTACCCACGGTGAGGACGGCATCCAGGGCATTCCGCAGGGGCACATGTTCGGCATCTTCGACCTGACCAAGCCGACGGTGCTCTATTACGTCGTGCTGGTCGGCTTCCTCGCCGGCTTCCTCTTGATCTTCCGCATCATCAACTCGCCGTTCGGCGAGGTGCTGAAGGCGATCCGTGAGAACGAGCCGCGGGCGATCTCGCTCGGCTACAGGACCGACCAGTACAAGTTCCTGGCCTTCGTCCTGTCGGGCACGCTGGCCGGCTTCGCCGGTGCGCTGAAAGTGTTCGTGGCGCAAAATGCCTCGCTCACCGACGTCCATTGGTCGATGTCCGGCGAAGTCGTGCTGATGACGCTGGTCGGCGGCCTCGGCACCATCTTCGGCCCCGTGGTCGGCGCCTTCGTGATCATCGCCATGCAGCAATATCTCGCCGGCTTCGGCCAGTGGGTGACGGTGATCCAGGGCTCGATCTTCGTGATCTGCGTGCTCACCTTCCGCCGCGGGGTCGTCGGCGAAATCGCGCATTACTTCCGGCGATCGCTCTAAATTATTGATATCGCGCCAGTTTCGCTGGCGCGATAATCCGGTGGATGATCCGGCTCCGCGGGCGTGAGATGACACGCGCGCGGATCGAAAATGGTCTATGACAGTTTTATGACGGCCCGCTCGGGCCGGGCCATTTCCAACCGGTAGCCTATCCCCATGATGCGATGGTTTCGCGCTTTCCTGCCCAAGGAAGAACGGTTCTTCGACCTGTTCGACCGGCACGCCCAGACGGTGATTCAAGGCGCGATCGCGCTCCAGGGCATGCTCAACGGGGGCGAGGAGACGCCGGTTTACTGCCAGCGCGTCAACCAGTTCGAGAACGACGCCGACAACATCACCCGTGAGGTGCTGACCGCGGTGCGCCGCACCTTCATCACCCCGTTCGACCGCGGCGACATCAAGAACCTGATTACCTCGCTGGACGATGCCATCGACCAGATGCAGCAGACGGCCAAGGCCGTGATGCTGTTCGAGGTCCGCAGCTTCGAGCCGCCGATGCGCGAGATCGGCGGGCTTTTGATCGAATGCGCCAATCTGGTCGGCCGCGCGTTGCCGCTGATGCAGTCGATCGGCCCGAACGTCGCCATGCTGACCGCGATCACGGAAGAGCTCGGCAAGCTGGAGGGGCGGGTCGACGACCTCCACGACATCGGGCTGAAGGAGCTGTTTCTCAAGCATCGCGATGGTAACGCGATGGACTTCATCGTCGGCGTCGAGATCTACGACCACCTCGAGAAGGTGGCCGATCGCTTCGACGACGTCGCGAACGAAATCAACAGCATCGTCATCGAGCAAGTGTAGGGCAGGGTTGCCGTGGATGCTGCGTTGGGTCTTCCCGTCCTGGTCGGCTTGATTGCCGTCGCGCTGCTGTTCGACTTCCTGAACGGCCTGCACGACGCCGCCAATTCGATCGCGACCATCGTCTCGACCCGCGTGCTGCGGCCGCAATTCGCGGTGTTCTGGGCCGCGTTCTTCAATTTCGTCGCCTTCATGGTGTTCGGGCTGCACGTCGCCCAGACCATCGGCACCGGTATCATCGACCCCGCGATCGTCGATGCCCAGGTGATCTTCGCGGCCCTGATGGGCGCCATCGTCTGGAACCTCGTGACCTGGGCGCTCGGCATTCCGTCCTCGTCCTCGCATGCGCTGATCGGCGGGCTCGTCGGCGGCGGCATGGCCAAGGCCGGAATCTCGGCGGCGGTGTGGAGCGGGCTGACCAAGACGGTGCTGGCAATCGTGCTCTCGCCGCTGGTCGGCTTCCTGCTCGCGATGGTCCTGGTTGCGATCGTGTCCTGGGCCTCGGTGCGATCCACACCTTTTGCCGTGGATCGCGCCTTCCGCATCCTGCAATTCGCCTCGGCCTCGCTTTATTCGCTCGGCCATGGCGGCAACGACGCGCAGAAGACCATGGGCATCATCGCGGTGCTGCTGTATTCGCAGGGCCATCTCGGCAGCGACTTCTCGGTGCCGTTCTGGGTGGTGCTGGCCTGCCAGACGGCAATGGCGCTGGGCACGCTGATGGGCGGCTGGCGCATCGTCCGCACCATGGGCCTGCGCATCACCAAATTGACGCCGATGCAGGGCTTTTGCGCCGAGACGGGGGGCGCGGCGACCCTGTTCATGGCGACCTATCTCGGGGTTCCCGTCTCGACCACTCACACCATCACCGGGGCCATTGTCGGCGTCGGCGCCGCCCGCCGCGTCTCGGCGGTGCGCTGGAACGTCGCAAGCTCGATCGTCTATGCCTGGGTCATCACGATCCCGGCCTCGGCCATCGTCGCGGCGCTGACCTGGTGGGCCGTCACGATTTTCGTCAAGTAACCAGCTTCAGCCCGACAATCCCCGCGACGATCAGCCCGATGCTGGCGAGACGAAGGGCCGTGGCCGGCTCCCCGAACAGGACGATGCCGAGCGTCGCGGTGCCGACCGCGCCGATCCCGGTCCACACCGCATAGGCGGTTCCGACGGGCAGCGATTTGAGGGCGAGGCCGAGCAGGATGACGCTGCCGGCCATGGCCGCGAGCGTGACCACGGAGGGAACAAGCCGGGTAAAGCCCTCAGTGTATTTCAGGCCGATCGCCCAGGTGATCTCGAGAAGCCCGGCGACGAACAGGATGCTCCAGGCCATGACGACCCTCCATTCAAGGCAGGGTCGTCCCCGCGGCTGATAGGCTGAGAAACGGGAAGGCCGTCCTTCCCGAAAGCCGATATGGGGCTGGCCGGAAGCCTCCGCAATCACCAAATGAGGCTTGATCAGGCCCCTTTTCCCTGCCACACGCTCCCGCCATGTCCGACATCGCCATCCCCACAGCCGAATCGCCGGCCCGTTCCCCGCTTGCCGCAGAAGTGGCGCGGCGGCGCACCTTTGCGATCATCTCGCATCCTGACGCCGGCAAGACCACGCTGACCGAGAAGCTGCTGCTGTTCGGCGGCGCCATCAACCTGGCCGGCCAGGTCAAGGCCAAGGGCGAGCGGCGCAACACGCGTTCGGACTGGATGAAGATCGAGCGCGAGCGCGGCATCTCGGTCGTGACCTCGGTCATGACCTTCGAGTTCGAGGGCCTCGTCTTCAATCTCCTGGACACGCCGGGCCACGAGGACTTTTCGGAAGACACCTATCGCACGCTGACGGCGGTCGACTCCGCCGTGATGGTGATCGACGCCGCCAAGGGCATCGAGGCGCGCACCCGAAAACTGTTCGAGGTGTGTCGACTGCGCGACATCCCGATCATCACCTTCATCAACAAGATGGATCGCGAGAGCCGCGACGTGTTCGAGCTGCTCGACGAGATCGAGAAGACGCTGGCGCTCGACACCACGCCAATGACCTGGCCGGTGGGCCGCGGCCGCGACTTCCTCGGCACCTACGACGTCGTCAATGGCGGCGTCCGCCTGCTCGAAGGCGGCGGCGCCAAGACCGGCGCGGCGCAGCAGATCGCGATCGAGGAGCTGGCCAAGCTCAACGCCAATCTCGACGTCTCCGCCGTGAAGGACGAACTGGAGCTCGTCACGGCGGCCTCGAAACCGTTCGAGCTCGAAGCGTTCCGCGAGGGCCATCTGACGCCGGTCTATTTCGGCAGCGCGCTGCGCAATTTCGGCGTCGGCGATCTCCTCGAAGGTCTCGGCAAGTTCGCGCCCGAGCCGCGTGCGCAGGAGAGCGACCACGGCAAGGTCGAGGCAACCGATCCGCGCATGAGTGCTTTCGTGTTCAAGATCCAGGCCAACATGGATCCGAACCACCGCGACCGCATCGCGTTTGCGCGCCTCTGCTCCGGCAAGCTCAGCCGCGGCATGAAGGCGAAGCTCGTGCGCACCGGCAAGAGCATGCCGCTGTCGAGCCCGCAATTCTTCTTCGCCCAGGATCGCTCGGTCGCGGACGAGGCCTTCGCCGGCGACGTTGTCGGCATCCCCAATCATGGCACGCTGCGCATCGGCGACACCCTCACCGAAGGCGCGGATCTGAACTTCGTCGGTGTGCCGAGCTTCGCGCCGGAAATCGTCCGCCGCGTCCGTCTCACCGATGCGATGAAGGCGAAGAAGCTGAAGGAAGCGTTGCAGCAGATGTCGGAGGAGGGCGTGGTGCAGGTGTTCCGCCCGCGCGACGGTGCGCCGGCGCTGGTCGGCGTGGTCGGCGCGCTGCAGCTCGACGTGCTCAAGGCGCGGCTGGAGGCGGAATATTCGCTGCCGGTGGAGTTCGAGGTCAGCGAATTCCAGCTGGCGCGCTGGGTCTCCTCCGAGGACCGCAAGAAGCTCGACACCTTCATCGCCGCCAACACTTCCAGCATCGCCGACGACGTCGACGGCGACCCCGTGTATCTCGCCCGGAACGAGTTCTATCTCGGCTACACCAAGGAGCGCGCCGAGGGCATCGAGTTCACCAACGTCAAGGATGTCAAGAAGAAGGGGTAGGGTACGCCTGCCGTTCGCGCGCGAGTATGTGACCGCGCCCGGACTTGACGCGTTCACGGACGAAGCCATTTTTGCTCGTGACATTGCGAGTTCACGCCATGTGGCGCGGCATCCTCATCCTTCTCCTGCTGGCAGTCCCGGCCGCCGCCGACGCACGGCCCCGCCAGATGAATCCGATCCCGTTCGCGCACGAGCCGTGCAGCGTGCTCGATGGCCGGCCCTGCACGCCGTCCTATTGCAGCCCGCTCGAGCCCGGTCCCTGCATTCCGGAGATCGATTATCCCTACGGACAGAACCTCCAGCTCACCATTCAAAGCGTGCCGTCCGAGGCCGATCGCGCCAAATACCAGAAGCCCGATCACGATCTCGACACGATCGGCGATCTTTTCGCCGCGTTGCGCAGTTGCTGGTCGCCGCCATCAGACAATGTGCGCGAGGGCATGCAGATGTCGGTGCGCTTCAGCTTCAACAAGACCGGCGGCATGGTCGGCCCGCCGCGCCTGACCTTCGCGACCCCTAGCGTTCCGGCCGAAACCCGATCCACCTATCTCAATGCGATCAATTCATCGCTGGAGGCCTGCCTGCCGCTGAAATTCACTGCCGGACTCGGCGGTGCCCTGGCCGGCCGGCCGATCGCGATTCGCTATGTCGACAATCGACGGATCGGTCGGTAGCGCACGAGTTGCGACCTGCAGCCAATCGATGATACCTCAGAGGGAGGGGCTGCTTTGCGGGGAGGATGTCGTGGGTCTGCTGGTCATGATCCTGGGGCTGGCGCTGTTCTTCGCCACCCATGTTTTCACAACTCGACGAGAGGCGCGTGCGCAGGCGATCGCGCGGCTGGGCGAGGGGACCTACAAGATCCTCTATGCCCTGGTCTCGTTCGCGGGGCTCGCGTTGATCATATGGGGCTTTGCCCATTATCGCAGCTCGGGCTGGATCGACGT
>RXJC01000449.1:0-921 GCA_003963435.1 Bradyrhizobiaceae bacterium
TGAATCCAGACTACACGCACCGTCCTGATCCGTCGGAGCTGCTGCCGGTGCTGGACCGCCTGCGGGCCGGCAAGGCGGCTTGAAATTTACGATGTGACCTGCTCCGTGCGTCGATGCGTGCGGGGCGGTCCGCTTTGCCAAACCACTACCGCTGGCGCGCGATCAACCCGTCGATCATTGCGCGCGCCAGGCCCGCGATCTCCTTGCGCAACGCCGGCAGCGGCACGGCGACCAGCTTCTGCTCCAGCCCCAGCGCCACCATGCCGTGCACCGCCGAGAACAGGCTGCGTGCCGTGATGCCGAGCTCCTCGCGGCTGCGCTTTGGAAACAGTGTGGCCAGCGGCTGGTAGATATGCCGGAACAGCCGCATCTGATCCTCAACGGACCAGTCGGGCACGACCTTGCCGGCCCCCATGCGGTGCTCGAACAACGCTCGCCAGAGCTGGAGATTGTCGGCCGCGAAATCGCAATAGGCGATGGCGATGCGGACCAGGGCCTCCTGCGGCGAGGATTCGCCCGCGCCCTCTGCGGCGCTGAGGGCCTCGTCAAGCCGGTGCAGCGTGCGCGAGCCCACGCGCAGGATCAGCTCGTCGATGTCGGCCACGAGATTATAGACCGCGCCATTGGCGCAGCCGATCTCGCGGGCGAGATCGCGGGTTTTTAGCCCCGCCAATCCGCGCCCCGCGATCATTCGCTCCGCCGCCAGGATCAGCGCAGACCTAAGTTTCTCTCGACGTTCCAAGGTCTTAGACATTCGAGAACCAGATTTTGAGCGGCGCTCAAACTTTTATTGAACAATGTTCATGCTTCTGCTACAAAACATTTGTGAGCAACGCTCATAACAGGGAGCAGCCAATGTTCAAGACCGTAGTGACCCTTTTCCGCGGCAGCGTGGCCGCCGCGGGCGAAGAGCTGGAAGAC
>RXJC01000449.1:971-4150 GCA_003963435.1 Bradyrhizobiaceae bacterium
AGAGCTGGAAGACCGGACGGCTTTACTGATCCTCGATCAGCAGATGCGCGATGCGGCCGCCGCCGTCGAGCGCAGCAAGCGAACGCTGGCCTTGGCGATCGCGCAGGATCAGCAGGAAGGCCGCAAGCTGGACGCGACAATTGCCCGCATCGCCGACCTCGAGACCCGCGCGGTCGCGGCGCTCGACGGCGGCCGTGACGATCTCGCCAAGGAGGCCGCCGAAGCCATCGCGGGCCTGGAGGCCGATCGCGATGCGGCGATGACGGCTCGCGCATTGTTCGCAACTGAGATCATCAGGCTGAAGCGGCACGTCGCAACCGCGCAGGCCCGCATCACCGAGCTCGATCGCGGCCGCCGTCTCGCCCGCGCTTCGGAAGCAGTGCGATCGCTTCGTCGCAGCGGCATCGAGGCCGCGCGCCCTTACGAATCCACGCTGCCGGAAGCGGAGAGCACTTTGCGGCGCCTGCGCGAGCGGCAGATGGAAGCCCAGGCCGCCGACGATGCGCTGGTCGAGCTCGATGCGGCTACCGGTCCGCTCGCCACCGCCGAAAGATTGGCGGAGCAGGGCTTTGGCCCGCGGCTGAAGACGACCGCAGACGACGTGCTGGCACGGCTCAAGTCCAGGCGCGCGCCGGCTGCCTGACCCCGGACCCCATCATCATTCACGCCAACAGGAGACCATCATGAACCAGAACGGCCAGCCCCACAGCAGTGCCTGGGTGACCTTCACATACGCGTCCTTCGCAGCGTCCGCCTTCCTCGTCGCCATCGGCATCTTCTTCCTGCCGATCGACTTCTGGATGAAGGGCTATCTCACCATGGGTATCGTCATGCTGGTTCAGACCTGCATCACCCTGACCAAGACCGTGCGCGACAATCACGAGAGCAGCCGGCTGGTGAACCGCATCGAGGATGCCAAGGCCGAGCGTCTGCTGATGGAGGTGTCCAAGGCGGCGTGAGAGAAGCGCCCGATCCGGATGTCGAGCACGAGCCGCGGAGCACCGCCCCGCGGCTTTCGTGCCCCGCGGTCCGCATCCCGCATTGTGCTCCGAACGCAGGTGCGATATGGCTCGCGCGCTTTCCAGAGGCGGAGACGAGCTTTGTCGAAACAATCGCTGCGTGAGGAGGCCGAGCGCCTGATCCGCGAATCCATGGAAAAGAAGGCCATCGTCGTCAAGCAGGGCACGACCCGTATCGAGGCCGTCTGCGGCAAATGCGGTGCACCGAACCGGGTGCAGGCCGAGAAGGGCCAGAGCCGCGTCAAGTTTGCCTGCAAGAATTGCGGGCACAAGCAGGAGACGCTGTAGGCTTCTCACCTTCTCCCACAAGGGAAGAAGGAGGGCAGTCACTTCCCCTCCACAAACCTCTTGAATGCGTCCGCATAATCCGGATGCCAGCGCGACAGCGGCGGGCGGTTCCCGACGATGTCGCCGGCCGCCCACAGCATGCGCTTCTCGTCGAGCGCGCGCGGCACGTCGTTGTCCGGGCAGAGGATGTAGAAATCGCCGGCCTCCAGCCGCGCGAGCATGAAATCGACCGTCTGCTCCGGCGTCCAGGCGCCGGGCGGTTTCTCGGTGCGTCCCTTCGCGGTCAGGTTGGTGAAGACGAAGCCGGGGATCAAGAGGTGGGCCGTGATGCGACAGTCGCTCGTGTTGCGCAGCTCGTGCTGGAGCGCCTCGGTGAATGCCTTCACCCCGGCCTTGGAGACATTGTAGGCGGGGTCGCCCGGCGGCGTGGTGATGCCTTGCTTCGAGCCGGTGTTGATGATGAGGCCGGATTTGCCGCGCGCGATCATGTTGGGCGCGAAGATGCGCGAGCCGTTGATGATGCCCCACATGTTGACGCCGATGATGCGCTGCCAATGATCCGGCTCGCCAAACAGCGTGCTGCCCGGCTGGATGCCGGCATTGTTCATGAGGATGTCGGTGCCGCCGAACCGCTCGCGTACCGCGCGCTCCAGTTCCGTCACGTTCTCGACCCTGCTGACATCGACGGTTGAGGTCATCACGTTCGCGACACCGGTGATGGATGACAGTTTTGTTGCAGCCTCCATCAACCGGGCCTCGTCGACATCCGCGATGCACACCTTCATTCCGGCGCGCGCAAAGGCGGCGGCCGCCGCAAATCCGATGCCGGATGCGCCACCAGTGATCACGGCAACATTGTCTTTGACGATGGCGGAATGTGGCATGGTGCATCTCCAAAGAGGGGCTCGCGCGAGCTATAACATGGCGGCTGCGCGACCCTGCACAAGTCGGCATGGGAGGTCTTCGTTCCGCGCTGCCTTTACGCCTTTCCGGTGCGGCTGTATTCTTCGACGCAACGATCCCGCCCAGATCGACCCAATCAATCACCTGACAGGGAGTGCAGCCATGGCTGTGTCGCAGGCTATTCCGATCACGCGCCATCCGTTCGCGAATGGGTCCTACAAGCAGATGCTGATCGACGGGAAATGGGTCGATGCAGCCTCAGGCAAGCGCTTCGAGACCCGCAATCCCGCAACGGGCGAGCTGCTTGCAACCGTCGCCGAGGGCGACAAGGAAGACATCGATCGCGCGGTTGCCGCTGCCCGCCGTGCCTTCGAAGGCCCCTGGAGCAAGGTCAAGCCGTTCGAGCGGCAGAACCTGCTTCTGAAGCTCGCCGACCTCGTCGAGAAGAATTTCGACGAATTGTCGCAGCTCGACACGCTCGACATGGGCGCGCCGCTCAGCCGCACCCGCGCCTATCGGCTGCGCGCGGTCGGCATGCTGCGTTACTACGCCGGCCAGACCACCGCGATCCACGGCGAGACCATCGAGAACTCGCTGCCGGGCGAAATCTTCTCCTACACCTTGAAGGAGCCGATCGGCGTCGTCGGCGCCATCATTCCCTGGAACGGGCCGCTGACCGCGACGATCTGGAAGATCGGCCCGGCGATCGCGACCGGTTGCACCGTGGTGCTCAAGCCCGCCGAAGAGGCGCCGCTGACCTCGCTGCGCATCGCCGAGCTCGCGATGGACGCGGGTATTCCACCCGGCGTCGTCAACGTCGTGCCCGGCTATGGCGAGACTGCCGGCGCGGCGCTCGCCTCGCATCATGACGTCGACAAGGTCGCCTTCACCGGCTCGCACGTCACGGGCCAGTCGATCATCCGCGCCTCGGCCGGCAACCTCAAGCGCGTCTCGCTCGAGCTCGGCGGC
>RXJC01000431.1 GCA_003963435.1 Bradyrhizobiaceae bacterium
TCGTTGCCGGGCTTGTCGGGCGCATCGACCGGATAGGTCACCGCGCCTTCGCGCACCAGCCGCTCCCAGGTGATGTTCTTCAGCGAGGGCATCAGCTCCGCCATCTCGGTGAAGACGTCGCCGGGACCGGCATAGTTCCACGGCAGTCCCATGCGCTTGCCGATCTCCTGGATGATCCAGAGATCCTGCCGCGCATCGCCCGGCGGCTTGATCACCTGGCGCGCGAGCTGCACGCGGCGATCGGTGTTGGTGAAGGAGCCGTCCTTCTCGGCGAAGGCCGAGGCCGGCAGGATGACGTCGGCGTGGAACGCGGTCTCGGTGACGAAGAGGTCCTGCACCACGAGATGATCGAGCATGGCGAGCGCTTCGCGGGCATGCTGCAGATCAGGATCCGACATCGCGGGGTTCTCGCCCTCGATATACATGCCCTTGATCTCGCCGGCATGGATCGCGTTCATGATCTCGACCACGGTCAGGCCGCGGACGGGATCGAGATCCTGCTGCCAGAGCTTTTCGAAGCTGCCGCGCAGATCGTCGCGTCCGACCGGCTGATAGTCCGGCAGGAACATCGGGATCAGGCCAGCGTCGGAGGCGCCCTGCACGTTGTTCTGGCCGCGCAGCGGATGCAGGCCGGTGCCGGGACGGCCGACCTGGCCGGTGATCAGCGCCAGCGCGATCAGGCAGCGCGCATTGTCGGTGCCGTGGACGTGCTGGCTGATGCCCATGCCCCAGAAGATGATCGAGGATTTTGCGCGGGCATAGGTGCGCGCGACCTCGCGCAGCGTCTGCGCGGGGATGCCGCAGATCGCTTCCATCTTCTCCGGCGTGAATTCCTTGATCTTCTCCTTGAGGTCCTCGAACCCTTCGGTGTAGCCGGCGATGTACTGGTCGTCGGTCAGGCCTTCGGTGATGATCGTGTTGATCATCGCGTTCAGCATGGCAACGTCGGAGCCCGGCTTGAACTGCAGATGCTTGGTGGCATGGCGCGACAGCGTCTGGCGGCGCGGATCCATCACGAACAACTTGGCGCCATTCTGCTTGACCGCGTTCTTGATGAAGGTCGCGGCGACCGGATGGTTCACGGTCGGATTGGCGCCGATCACGATGATGACCTCGGCATCCATCGCGGCAGCGAACGGCGCCGACACCGCGCCGGAGCTCAGGCCTTCGAACAGCGCCGCCACCGACGAGGCGTGGCACAGCCGGGTGCAATGGTCGACATTGTTGGAGCCGAAGCCGGTGCGCACCAGCTTCTGGAACAGATAGGCCTCTTCGTTCGAGCCCTTGGCCGAGCCGAAGCCGGCCAGCGCCTTCACGCCCTTCTCGTCGCGGATCTTGACGAGACCCTTGGCGGCGATGTCGAGCGCTTCTTCCCAGCTTGCCTCGCGGAAATGGGTGAAGGGGTTGGCCGGATCGACCTGGTCGTTGGCATCCTTCTTCGCATTCGGCAGCCGCACCAGCGGCTTGGTCAGGCGATGCGGATGGTGGATGTAGTCGAAGCCGAAGCGACCCTTGACGCAGAGACGGTTGTGATTGGCGGGACCGTCGCGGCCTTCCGCATAGATCACCTTCTCGTCCTTGACCTCGTAGGTCACCTGGCAGCCGACGCCGCAGAACGGGCAGAGCGAATCCACCTTCCTGTCGGCATAGGTGACGCGGGTCTGCTTCTCATCCAGCATCACGGCCGGCATCAGCGCGCCGGTCGGACAGGCCTGCACGCATTCGCCGCAGGCAACGCAGGTCGACTCACCCATGGGATCGTCGAAGTCGAACACGATCTTGGAATCGTGATTGCGATAAGCCATGCCGATGACGTCGTTGACCTGGACCTCGCGGCAGGCGCGCACGCACAGGCCGCACTGGATGCAGGCATCGAGGTTGACGCGCATTGCCGGATGGCTGGCATCGGTCGCCCAGCGCTCGGCGGCGGGGAAGCGGCTCTCGGTGACTCCCGTGGTCTCGGCCCAGTGCCAGAATTTCGACTCCGGATCGTGGCTGGTCTCGCGCGCCGGCTGGTCGGCGACGAGCAGCTCCATCACCATCTTCTGCGCCGACACCGCACGCGCGGATTCCGTCTTCACCTTCATGCCGACCGACGGCGTGCGCTTGCAGGACGCCGCAAGCACGCGCTCACCCTCGATCTCGACCATGCAGGCGCGGCAATTGCCGTCGGGGCGATAGTCGGGCGCCGGCGAATAGCACAGATGCGGGATCTCGCGGCCCTGCCGCTTCGCGACCTGCCAGATGGTCTCGCCGGGCTTGGCCTCAACCTGCTTGCCGTCGAGCTCGAACGTAATCTTCGTCATTCGGCCGCTTCCTTGAACTCGTCAGGGAAATATTTGATCACGGTGGTCAGCGGATTCGATGCCGCCTGTCCGAGCCCGCAGATCGAGGCATCGCGCATCGCCTGGCTCAATTCTTCCAGCAAAGCCCGGTTCCAGACCGGCTTCTGCATCAGGAGCGCGGCCTTCTGGGTTCCGACACGGCAGGGCGTGCACTGGCCGCAGCTCTCGTCCTCGAAGAACTTCATCAGGTTGAGCGCCGCCGCGCGCACGCTGTCCTTTTGCGACAGGATCACGATCGCGGCCGATCCGATGAAGCAGCCGTATTTCTCCAGCGTGCCGAAATCGAGCGGGATGTCGTCCATCGACGCCGGCAGGAT
>RXJC01000723.1:0-1986 GCA_003963435.1 Bradyrhizobiaceae bacterium
CGACAAGGACACCGGCATCGGCAATTACAGCGACCAGGATTTCCTGAACGCGGTCCAGCACGGCAAGCGCCGCGACGGCGCCCGGCTCTATCCCGCGATGCCGTACACGTCCTACACGTTCATGACGGACGAGGACGTGCTGGCGGTGAAGGCATACTTGTTCAGCCTGCCGGCGGTGCACACCAAGGCGCCCGACAACACGCTGTCGTTCCCGTTCAACCAGCGCTGGGCGATGGCGTTCTGGTCGGCCGTTTTCAATCCGGACACGCGCTTTGCCCCCGACACGTCGAAGAGTCCGGAATGGAACAGAGGCGCATATCTTGCGGAAGCGCTGGCCCATTGCGGCGAGTGCCACACCCCGCGCAATCTCGGCTTCGCGCTGGACAACCGCAAGAAGTTCGCCGGCGCAATCACGGCGGGCTGGCGCGCGTTCAACATCTCCTCCGACAAGGCCACGGGCCTTGGCAACTGGAGCGATGCGGATCTGATCTCGTATCTGTCGCTCGGCCATGCGTCCGGTCACGGCTCGGCGTCGGGCCCGATGGGTGAAGCGGTCGACCACAGCTTCAGCCAGTTCGCGCCCGAGGACATCCGCTCGATCGTTGCTTACTTGCGCAGCGTGCCGCCGGTGCCCTCGCCCGACCTCCCCGCCACCACGGCGCCCGTCGCGCCTGCTTCGCACAAGGAGGGCGTGACGGCGGACGCCCGCGGCAAGCAGGTGTTCGCCGGCGCCTGCGCGAGCTGTCACGGCTGGAGCGGCGAAAGCCCGGTGTCGCCGATGGCGACGCTCACCGGCACCTGGGCCGTCAACGACCCCGCCGCGACCAACGTCGCGCAGATCGTGATCTCGGGCACGAAACGCCACACGCCGGATGGCGCGCTGTCGATGCCGGCGTTCGGCAATGCGTACACGGACGACGAAATCGCGGCGGTGGCGAACTACGTCACGGCGCGGTTCGGCGCGAAAGGCTCGAAGCTGACGGCGAAGGATGTCGCGGGCCTGCGGCAGCAGACGGCGGAGTAGGTCTCGCCGCGAACGTTGCTGCCCCTTCTCCCCTTGCGGGAGAAGGTGGCGCGAAGCGCCGGATGAGGGGTTCTATCCGTGAATTCAAACGTGAGAGACTCGCGCGCGGAGAGAACCCCTCACCCGTCTCGCCGCTACGCGGCGAGCCACCCTCTCCCACAAGGGGCGAGGGTGCACCGTCCGCGCCGCGCGCGAGCTAGCTCAACCAAAACCTCGGCGTCGCCGGCTCCAGCCTTCCGCCGACGCGCACCGGCGCGATCTTCAGCGCGAGGCCCGTCGCATCGTCCGTCTCCACCGCGACGCCGCTCAGCGTCGCCGCGCCCGCGGCCGGCTCGAAGCGGCCTGACGGAATGCCCGAGGTGAACCGGCGCAGCGGCTCTTCCTTCTGCATGCCGATGATGGAGTCGTAATCTCCGGTCATGCCGGCATCGGTCATGTAGGCGGTGCCGCCGCTGAGGATCTGGTGGTCTGCGGTCGGCACATGGGTGTGCGTGCCGACGACGAGGCTGGCGCGGCCGTCGCAGAAGAAGCCGACGCCCTGCTTCTCGCTGCTAGCCTCGCAATGGAAATCGACGACGATGGCATCGGCCGCGACGCCGAGCGGACAGGCTCCTAGCTCACGCTCCAGCGCTGCGAAGGGATCGTCGAACGGGGTCATGAAGACGCGGCCCAAAGCGTTGACGACGAGCGCATGCTTGCCGTTCTTGGTCTCGACCAAAGCGGCGCCGCGACCGGGCGTGCCGCGCGGATAGTTCGCGGGGCGCACCAGACGGTCGGCGCGCTCGATGAACACCAGCGCTTCGCGCTGGTCCCAGGAATGGTTACCGAGCGTCACCGCGTCGGCGCCAGCCTCGATGAACTCCTGGTAGATCGCTTCCGTGATGCCGAAGCCGCCGGCGGAATTCTCGCCGTTGACGACGACGAAATCGAGCGACCAGTCCTTGACCAGGCCGGGCAGATAT
>RXJC01000723.1:2036-3520 GCA_003963435.1 Bradyrhizobiaceae bacterium
AAATCGAGCGACCAGTCCTTGACCAGGCCGGGCAGATATTCGGCGATGGCCTCGCGGCCGCTGCGGCCGACGACATCACCCACGAAGAGAATGCGCAACTTCAGAACTCCGGAAATCGAACACGTCCGATTCCGTTAGCACATAATCCAGCGCGACGTCGTGCGATAGTGCCGGAACCGCCTTGATCTCCTGCGCTGCGAAAGCAAGGCCGATGCCCACGATCTGCTTGGCCTTGCGCAAATGCGCGAAGGTGAAATCGTAATGCCCGGCGCCATAGCCGATGCGATGGCCGAGACGGTCGAACGCCGCGAGCGGCGTCAGCATCACGTCCGGAATGACTTCGGCGGCCGCCGGCGACGGCTCGGGAATGCCGAGCGGACCGAGCATCAGGCGATCGTTGGGATGGAAGAGGCGGAAGATCAGCGACTGGCCGCGCGCGGTGACGCAAGGCAGCGCCAGCTTCGCGCCCTGCTCCGCAAGCGCCCTCATCAGCGGCATCGGATCGATCTCGCTGCGGATCGGCGCGTAGCCGGAGACGATGCTGCCAGGCAAGAGCTCGAACGGCAGCCCGCGCTTGGCGAGCTTTGCGGCGGCAGTGGCGCGCTTCTTCTCGCTCAGCGCGTCACGCGCCGCGAGGGCTTTGGCACGGAGTTCGGCTTTCGTGGCGGTCATGCGCGTTTTCCCCCGAGGGCAGAGCCTTGCTCCACTGTCATCGTCCGCGCATGCGGACGATCCAGTATTCCAGAGACGCCAATGCAAGAACCTCGACGCCGCGGCGTACTGGATGCCCCGCCCCCCGTGCGCAGTTGCGCACCAGGCGGGGCATGACACCGAGATTGAACCGCAAGCATGTCGGGACGCAATTTCGACAGGCACGAACCGGAAGGAAGAAACAGTGCGAAGCCGCGTACGCCGTTGAAGCACTCGATCCCGGAGTTCCCTACGAAAGTAGGTGGGCACCATATGTCCGGGCCCACGGGCCCGGCCAGGGACAGTTCCCTAAAGGATCGATAAGGCCCCGGGGATATATGGCTCCTGACGCGCGTCGCAGCCTCGCCTTCGCAATGTAACAACGATGCTGACGAATCGCCAGCCCGGCGAGCGTGTGGAGCCTCGGCGTAATGAAGCAGGCTGCGAGCCACGACGGAGGTCCGCTCCCTCCCCCGCTTGCGGGGGAGGGTTGGGGAGAGGGTGTCTCCGCGACGGGACAATCCCCCAGAGGACAGAGCCCTCACCCGCGCCTTCGGCGCGACCTCTCCCGCAGGCGGGAGAGGTTGAGCCTGCCGCTGCACCGAGGGCAATAACTCAGCGCACCACCCGCGTGGCCCTATCCGATCGCGATCCCGTTGCCGACGGTGCGGTTCAGCACCTGGGTCGACTTCTCGATGCGCTCGGCGGCGGCGTTCAGCGCGTTGACCACGGCGGTCTGCGTCATCCTGGCGCGCTCGACGGCGGCGTTGCGGAAATCCCTGAGCTCGGTCAGC
>RXJC01000723.1:3570-5091 GCA_003963435.1 Bradyrhizobiaceae bacterium
ACGGTCAGTGCGGCCATCACGGTGAGACGCGCGTCCCCGATCTCGCCGAATTTTCCGCGCAGCGACTGGATGCGTGTCTCCAGCGTTTCGGCCAGCTTGAGCAGCCGCACCTCCTGGCCCTCCTCGCAGGCCATGCGATATTGCCGGCCGTTGATGGTGACGTTGATGTGGCTCATCCGTCCTCTCCGGTATCGAGCACCGAGCGTATCGTGACGATCGCGGAATCCAGCCGGTCTGAGATCTCGCGGTTGGTGCGCTCGAGCTTGCGCGCCTTCACCAGCGCGCCGTCGAGCTCGTCGGCAAGCCGCGAACGGTCAGCGCCCAGTGCCTGGATTCGCGCCGCGAGCTCGTTCTCGTCGCGATCGGCGTCACGCCGCCGCTCCACCGCGCTTTCGAGCGCGTCGAGCGCCGCCGTAAGCCTGCGGGTCGCGATCTCGATCTCGACCGCGGAGGACTCCGTCATGGCGGCACTGTTGGACACGCGATCGTTCATGTAGTCAGCGGTGGAACCTGGCGGCCTTTGCCCAGTGGCCTTTTCCTGGGGCTTGCCGCCCGGCAAAAGACTCGGTTCGGCAAGCGGTTAGAAGCAGAAATTTACGTGGCAAGCTAGCCTAGCGCAACGCCGCCGCAAAACTATGCACCGATCAATCGGGAAGGAGGCCGGCCCGCCCCCTCCATTGCTGACAGCTCCCAAGGAGCGGAAAACCGATCTCCACAGAGGCAACTTTTGCGGCCAAATCGGCGTTTGATTGCCTTGGACTCCCGGAACCGAGGTGCTATCCCAGCCCCGACCTTCAGTGGCCGCCAGGCTCCTCCGGCGCGGGCGTTCGTCGCCTCCAAGCGCCTCATTTCAGACGGATTTCAGACATGACGCAGGTCGATCACACCCGTATGGCCAACGCGATCCGCGGCCTTTCGATGGACGCTGTCGAGAAGGCGAAATCGGGTCATCCCGGCCTGCCGATGGGTGCCGCCGACATCGCCACGGTGCTGTTCACGCAATTCCTGAAATTCGACGCCGCCGCGCCGGCCTGGCCCGATCGCGACCGCTTCGTGCTCTCGGCCGGCCACGGTTCGATGCTGCTCTATTCGCTGCTGTTTCTGACCGGCAATGCCGAGATGACGCTGGACCAGATCAAGAACTTCCGTCAGCTCGGCTCGCTGACGCCGGGCCACCCCGAGAACTTCCACACCAAGGGCATCGAGACCACGACCGGTCCGCTCGGCCAGGGTATCTCGACCGCGGTCGGCATGGCGCTCGCCGAGAAGATGCTCGCCGCCGAGTTCGGCAAGAAGATCGTCGATCACCACACCTATGTGCTCGCCTCCGACGGCGACCTGATGGAAGGCGTGTCGCAGGAAGCGATCGCGATGGCCGGCCACTGGAAGCTCAACAAGCTGATCGTGCTCTACGACGACAACGGCATCTCGATCGACGGCCCGACCTCGATCGCCGATTCCGTCGACCAGGTGAAGCGCTTCAAGTCCGCCGGCTGGGCCGCCGAGAAGATCGACGGCCAT
>RXJC01000510.1 GCA_003963435.1 Bradyrhizobiaceae bacterium
CAATACGCCAACCTCCACCTCAACACCGGCCACGGCACGCTCGGCTGGACCATGTCCTGCGGCTCGGGCCGCGTGCTCGCGGACATGCTGTCCGGCAGGAAGCCGGACATCGATGTCAGTGCGCTGACGGTGGACCGGTACAATCACCGGTTCGGGTAAGACTCTCTCAGCTCGTCATTGCGAGCGCAGCGAAGCAATCCAGAGTCTTTCTGCGGAGGCAGTCTGGATTGCTTCGCTGCGCTCGCAATGACGTTGCGGAGCCGGTGCACCCTTCATCTATCGCTGGGACGGAGGCAAGCTCACGCCCCCGTCACGCAGTTCACCCATAGCACCACGGCCTTCGCATCCTGCGCCGGGTTTGAAAACCGGTGCGGCCGGCGGCTGGCGAAGCGAAAGCTGTCACCGGTCTTCAGCGACCAGGTCTGGCTGTCCACCGTCAGCATCATCTCGCCGTCGAGCACGAGGCCGGCTTCCTCGCCGTCATGGGTGTAGAGCTCGTCGCCGGTGGAGCCGCCGGGCTCCAGGTGCACCAGGAACAGATTGAGCTTGTTGTCGGCGCTCGCCGGGCTCAGCAATTGCTTGGACACGCCGGTGCGCCACAGCTTCAGCTCGGGCCGCTGCAGCCCGCGCGTCACCACTTGATCCGAGGCGCCGTCGGCGCTGGGGCTTGCGCCGAACAAGGCGGCGATACCGACGCCGAGCACGTCGGCGAGCGTGGCCAGCACGCGCAGCGAGGGCGATGACAGGCCGCGTTCGATCTGGCTGAGGAAGCCGATCGACAGCTCGGTGCGTGCTGCGACCGCCTCCAGCGAGAATTGCCTGATGCGCCTGAGATCCCGGATGCGGCGGCCGACCGCGACGTCCATCGCAGGCTCCGCCGGTTTGGCGACGGCTTTGGTCTTCGCCCGCTTCGCCGGCTTTGCGGCGGCCGGTTTGCGCATTCTTTTGCCACCGCTCACGTCAAACCGCTTCCTTCATGTGCATGAAAACCACTTGCATCGTCCGCGAAAGTGTGACCAAATTTTCATATTGGTGAAAATAGGCCGAAACGGCGCGGTCCGCAACGCCTGATCAGAACAACGTCTGATCGTGACATGCGCGACCGCCGACATCGGCCAGACCCAAAGGGGGATGTGATGAAGCGTTTTGTTCAGGCCGCAGTCGCGGCACTCGCACTGACAGCATTGACGCCGGCCTCGGCGCAACAGCTGCTGAAGGTCGGCTCGACGCCGACGGGCATTCCCTTCACCTTCCTCGACACCAAGACCAACACCATCCAGGGCATCATGGTCGATCTCATCACCGAAATCGGCAAGGATGCCGGCTTCAACGTGCAGATCGAGCCGATGCAGTTCTCGGCGCTGATCCCCTCGCTGACCTCGAGCAAGATCGACATCATCGCTGCGGCGATGTTCATCACGCCGCCGCGCAAGGAGGTCGTCGACTTCTCCGACCCGATCTACACCTACGGCGAAGGCCTCGTGGTGCCGAAGGGGGACACCAAGGCTTATGCGACGCAGGACGACCTCAAGGGCGAGACCGTCGGCGCCCAGGTAGGCACCGCCTTCGTCGACGCGCTGAAGAAGACCGGCCTGTTCGCCGAGGTGAAAGCCTACGACACCATCCCCGACATCCTGCGCGATGTGAACACCGGCCGCCTCAAGGCCGGCTACGCCGACTATCCGATCCTTGCCTACAATCTGAAGCAGGGCGGTTTCCCCGAGGTGCGCCTCGTCGACGGCTACAAGCCCGTCACCGTCGGCTCGGTCGGCATCGGCGTGCGCAAGGGCGAGACCGCGCTGCTCGGCAAGATCAACGCCTCGCTGGCGAAGCTGAAGGCCAACGGCACCATCGACAAGATTCTCGGTAAATGGGGCCTGAAGGCTCAGGGTTGATCGATAGAAGCGGATCGAAGAAGATTTTTCGATGAAGGCTCGCCGATGAAAGGCTTCTGGCACGACGCCGCCGAGTTCTTCCCGATCCTGATGAGCGGCGTCGCGCTGACGATCGTCGTCACCATCGGCTCGCTGCTGCTCTCGACGGTGCTCGGCCTGATCTGGGCGATGATGCGGGTCTCCGGTATCAAGGCGCTGTCGATGCTCAGCGCCAGCCTGATCAACGTGATCCGCGGCATCCCGATCATCGTGCTGCTGTTCTATCTCTACTTCGTGATGCCTGATCTCGGCGTCACATTGTCGGCTCTGCAGGCGGCGATCCTCGGGCTCGGCATCGCCTATTCGGCCTACCAGGCGGAAAATTTCCGCGCCGGCATCGAGGCGATCGACAAGGGCCAGATCGAGGCGGCGCAGTCGATCGGCATGGGCTGGTGGCTGACCATGCGGCGCGTGGTGCTGCCGCAAGCCGTGCGCATCGTGCTGCCTCCTTACGGCAACGTCATGATCATGATGCTGAAGGACTCTTCGCAGGCCTCGACCATCACGGTGGCCGAGCTCGCGCTGCAGGGCAAGCTGATCGCGTCCTCGACCTTCAAGAACACCAGCGTGTTCACGCTGGTTGCGCTGATGTATCTCACCATGAGCATTCCGCTGATCCTGCTGGTCCGTCACTTCGAGAAACGGGCCGGCAAGCGATGATCGAGCTGAAGGACATCCACAAGAGCTTTGGCAAGGTCGAGGTGCTCAAGGGCATTACGGCCTCGGTCGAGAAGGGCGAGGTGGTCTGCATCGTCGGTCCCTCCGGCTCCGGCAAATCCACCATCCTGCGCTGTATCAACGGGCTCGAAAGCTACGACCGCGGCGAGATCAGCGTCGAGGGCCTCAAGGTCGACCGCGATGCGCCGTCGATCGTGAAGGTCCGCACCCAGGTCTCGATGGTGTTCCAGCGTTTCAATCTGTTCCCGCATCGCACGGCGCTGGAGAACGTGATCGAGGGGCCGCTCTTCGTAAAGAAGGAGCCGCGGGCGCAGGCGCTGGAGCGGGGCCGGGCGCTGCTCGCCCAGGTTGGCCTCGCCGAGAAGGCGGACGCGCATCCGCCGCAGCTCTCCGGCGGCCAGCAGCAGCGCGTCGCAATCGCGCGGGCGCTCGCCATGCAGCCCAAGGCAATCCTGTTCGACGAGCCGACCTCGGCGCTCGACCCTGAACTGGTCGGCGACGTGCTCGGCGTGATGCGCAAGCTCGCCGACGACGGCATGACCATGGTCGTCGTCACCCACGAGATGGGCTTTGCCCGCGACGTCGCCGACCGCGTGCTGTTCATCGACGGCGGCGTCATCGTCGAGCAGGGGCCGGCCAAGGCGCTGCTCAACCAACCCCAGCATCCGCGCACGCAGGACTTTCTGCGCCGCGTGCTGCATCCGCTCTGACCGGTTTTCGCCATGACGCGCCTGCCGCTGCCGCCCTCGCTCTATGCCGACACTGCCGTCGCGCCGGTCGCCACGCCGCCGCTCGATGTCGATAAAAATGTCTCGGTCGCGATCGTCGGCGGCGGCTATACCGGCCTCTCCACGGCGCTGCATCTGGCGGAGCAGGGCGTCGAGGCGCTGGTGCTGGAGGCGCAGGAGCCGGGCTGGGGTGCCTCCGGCAACAATGGCGGCCACACCAATCCCGGGTTGAAGCACGATCCTGATCAGATCGAGGCGGACTTCGGCGCCGAGCTCGGCCGCCGCATGATCGCGTTCGCCTACGGCACGACCAACTTCACGCACGACCTGA
>RXJC01000558.1 GCA_003963435.1 Bradyrhizobiaceae bacterium
GGCTCGAAGCTCTATGCCGGCGTCGGCTCCAACAGCAACATCACCGAGAACGGCATGGAGGCCGAGCACAACCGCGCCGCGATCCTCGAGGTCGACCGCGCCAGCGGCCGCTGGCGCGTGTTCGCAAGCGGCCTGCGCAATCCCAACGGGCTCAGCTTCGAGCCGCAGACCGGGGCGTTGTGGACGGTGGTGAACGAGCGCGACGAGCTCGGCCCCGATCTCGTGCCTGACTACATGACCTCGGTGAAGGACGGCGGCTTCTACGGCTGGCCCTACAGCTATTACGGCCAGCACGTCGATCCCCGCGTCAAGCCGCAGCGGCCGGATCTCGTCGCCAAGGCGATCGTGCCGGATTATGCCCTGAGCTCGCATGTCGCTCCGCTGGGAATGGCCTTCAACACCGGCACCAGCCTGCCGGCGGCGTATCGCGGCGGCGCCTTCGTCGGCGAGCACGGCAGCTGGAACAGGCAGGTGCTCAACGGCTACAAGGTCGTGTTCGTGCCGTTCACGGACGGCAAGCCGAGCGGACCGGCGCAGGACGTCGTGACGGGCTTCCTCAACAGCGACAACCAGGCGCGCGGCCGGCCCGTCGGCGTCGCCATCGACAAGACCGGCGCCTTGCTGGTCGCCGACGACAGCGGCAACACGGTGTGGCGCGTCACCGCCGCGCATCCGCAGCTGACGCAACGTTAGGCGCGCGGGCGCGTTATCGGGCAGAGGTTTTTCTGAAACGCGAAGCCAGGAGTGGGACAATGGGCCTTGCTCAATACGCCATCGTGCCGGTGCAGGACGAATGGGGCGTGCTGCATGACGGCGATGTCAAGAACACGTACGCCACCAAGGAAGCCGCCTTCGAGTCGGCGGTCGCCGCCGCATCCCTCGCGCTGCGTGAGGGACATGAAGTCCAGGTCAGCGTGCCCGGCCGCGAAGCCGGCGACAATGCGCTCGGCATCTGAAAGGAAGCCCGATGACCAAGCCCCGTGAGCCCAACGGCGTCGAGCCGCGGCGATCCGAGGACGACATCCAGCGCGAGCAGCTGGGTCCTCGCGGCGTGCCCGGTGCGCCCGATCCGGCCAGGATGACCCCGCAGCGCGAGAAGAAGACGCCGAAGCACGTCGATCCCGGCCACACCGCGTGATGCGGCCTTGCCCTGCGGCCAGCGCTGCCATGCCATTCGGAACGGACATGCCCGTGACGCGAGTCTCCAGCTAAGACTGGTCGCGCCGGCGCGATCTGCGCCTTGCAGGCAGGCGAACGTTTGGAATGCGGTTCTTGAAATCTGACGGCAGGCTGATCGGCGTTCTGCTGGTGCTCGCCATCACGCAGCTGGTCGGATGGGGCACGATCGGGCTTCCTGCCATCGTCGGTCGCGATCTCGCCGCCGATCTCGGCATGAGCCTGCCGGCGGTGTTCGCCGGGACATCCGTTCTCTATGTCTCGATGGGCCTGTGTGCGCCCTGGCTCGCCAAATCATTCACGCGGCACGGCGCCCGGACCGTCATGATGTCAGGCACGGTCGTCACCGCGCCGGGCTTTCTGCTGCTGTCGCTCGCGCGCGAGCCGGTGCTGTATTTCACCGCCTGGATCGTGCTCGGCATCGCCGGCAGCGCGACGCTGTCGACCGGCGCCTATATCATGCTGAACGAGATCGCCGGGCGGCAGGCCAAGAACGCGATCGGTGCCTTGATGCTGGTGACGGGCCTCTCCAGCAGCATCTTCTGGCCGACGACCTCGTTCCTGAGCGGTCACCTCGGCTGGCGGGGGACCTGTCTCGTCTATGCCGCGATGATGCTCGTCGTCAGCCTGCCGCTCTACGCGCTCGCACCGCGCCGGAAGATCGCGGCGCATGATGCCGGCGAGCCGGTCAAGTCGCCGCCGCCGCCCGCGATTCCAAGGAGCACGTTCGGCCTCGTCGTCGCCGCGATCACGCTCAACGCCTTCGTCAATTTCGGCATCAGCGCCATCATGATCGAGCTGTTGCGTGCCGAGGGGCTGGCGCCGGCGCAGGCACTTCTCTTCGGCTCGATGCTGGGCGTGATCCAGGTCAGTGCGCGCGGGCTGGACCTGCTCGGTGGCGGCCGCTGGGACGGGATCACGACCGGCCTGGTCGCGGGCACCGCGCTGCCCTTGGCCATGCTGCTCTTGATGTTGAGCGAGGGCGCGACCTGGGCCGTTGCGGCCTTCATCCTGCTCTACGGCGCCGGCAGCGGCGCGATGGCGGTGGCACGGGCGACCATCCCGCTCGTGTTCTACGACCAGGCCGAGTTCGCCAAGGCGATGTCGATGATCGCGTTGCCGCTCAATCTCGCCTCCGCAATCTCGCCGCCGCTGCTCGTCGGCCTGCTGACCGAGTTCGGCAGCCGCGGTGCTCTCGGCCTCACGCTGGTGTTCTCCTGCGCGACGGTGCTGATCCTGATCCTGCTTGGGCGGCGAAGGCCGCAGGGGATGGCGGCTGCGACCTGAGCCATTCAGGCAATATTCGCGACGCGGAAAGTTGCGGACGGCTTTGCTTTCGTCGCCGGCAGGGGATAGCCGTATGCCGCCAGTGCAGTGCTCAGCGCGCGAAAATGGTGTATCCGCAAGGGATACGGCTGCTTTGAGCCGCCGCGCCAAGATCTGCTCTAAAGATCCAGTTCCCCGGAGGAAATCGACATGTCGGCCCTGCCGCTTTCAGGCATCAAGATCCTTGACCTCACCCGCGTGCTGGCCGGGCCGTTGTCGGCCCAGATGCTCGGCGATCTCGGCGCCGAGGTGATCAAGATCGAGCGGCCGGGCACCGGCGACGACGCGCGCGCCTTCGGCCCGCCTTACCTGACCGACCCCGAAGGCAAGGCCAACAACAA
>RXJC01000716.1:0-794 GCA_003963435.1 Bradyrhizobiaceae bacterium
TGACTCAGACCATTGTTCATCATTACGATTCTCCTTGGTCGAAGCGCCTTGGCCTCCATGGTGCGCCCGACTCGTTCGATTGTGGTTACCGGACTCCCCATATCGGCCGGGTCCTGCGGATTGGAAAGTGCTGAAAAGGAAATCAGTTGCCGCCCAATTTGTAGGCATCCGAGGGTCTGCATCCCCCAAGGCACCCCGATAGTGACCAACGCCTGGGCCATTCCAAAGGTTGCTGCGTAGGGGCTGGTGACTTTGCGAAAATTGCCGGCGGTTGATGCGCGTTTCATCGGCAACTTCCGGCGCTGCGCCGCCTGCTTGAGAAACGGGCGAATTTCGCGGGTTTTTGCGCTGCAGCTTCACGCGAAGGTGCGCGGCTATGACGCAGACTGCCGGCCGTGGTCAGCTCGCAACTGAAGCGCTTCGGCCGCGGTGGAAAACCGCCCGTCCTGCGGCCTTTTGGCACGTAAAATGCTTGTAAGGGGCCGGCCGATGATGGCCGGGTACAAACGTGCGGGGCTCTCAACCCCACCTTTCGCATCATCTACAGAGAGGCTCAATGACCAAGTATAAGCTCGAGTACATCTGGCTCGACGGATATACGCCGACTCCGAACTTGCGCGGCAAAACCCAGATCAAGGAATTCGCGTCGTTCCCGACGCTCGAGCAGCTTCCGCTCTGGGGCTTCGACGGCTCCTCCACCCAGCAGGCCGAAGGCCACAGCTCCGATTGCGTGCTGAAGCCGGTCGCCGTGTTCCCGGACGGAGCGCGCACCAACGGCGTGCTGGTGATGTGCG
>RXJC01000716.1:844-2655 GCA_003963435.1 Bradyrhizobiaceae bacterium
GCCTGGTTCGGCTTCGAGCAGGAATACTTCTTCTACAAGGACGGCCGTCCGCTCGGCTTCCCGGAATACGGCTATCCCGCTCCGCAGGGCCCGTACTACACCGGCGTTGGCTACAAGTTCGTCGGCGACGTCGCCCGCAAGATCGTCGAAGAGCATCTCGACCTCTGCTTGGCTGCCGGCATCAACCATGAAGGCATCAACGCGGAAGTCGCGAAGGGCCAGTGGGAATTCCAGATCTTCGGCAAGGGCTCCAAGAAGGCCGCTGACGAAATGTGGATGGCCCGCTACCTGATGCTGCGCCTCACCGAGAAGTACGGCATCGACATCGAATTCCACTGCAAGCCGCTCGGCGACACCGACTGGAACGGCTCCGGCATGCACGCCAACTTCTCGACCGAGTACATGCGCACGGTCGGCGGCAAGGAGTACTTCGAGGCGCTGATGGCCGCCTTCGACAAGAACCTGATGGACCACATCGCCGTCTACGGCCCGGACAACGACAAGCGTCTGACCGGCAAGCACGAGACCGCGCCGTGGAACAAGTTCAGCTACGGTGTTGCCGACCGCGGCGCCTCGATCCGCGTTCCGCACTCCTTCGTCAACAACGGCTACAAGGGCTATCTGGAAGACCGCCGTCCGAACTCGCAGGGCGACCCATACCAGATCGCTTCGCAGATCCTGAAGACGATCGCCTCCGTGCCGACCGACAAGAAGGCCGCGGCCTAAGATCCTCCCGGCCCGGGCTGGGGGGCTGGCCCGGGTTGGCTCATGATCCGCCGGAGCTGCATGGCTCCGGCGGATTTTTGTTTGGATGACGCTCGTTTCTGTGAGCCGTCGACTTCACTCGCGCGAAACTTCTCCATCCCACCGCAAAGAGGGGTAAAGTCGGGCCGGATGCGCGCGAGAGCCGGGACACGGCTGGTGTTTGAGGGCTTCTACAAGGTGAGATTTCAGCTCGGCGACGCCGTCGGCCGAAGCGTGATGCATGCCGGCAATGACAAGATGCTCGGCGGCAATTCGGCCTTCGCGCATATCGGCACCTATGCGAAGACGGGCGAGGGCGTCGACGTCGTGATCAAAACCGTCCGCCACAACCCCGATCCGAACTACCGCGCCATGGCGGGCACCGATGATGCCACCTTGCTCGCCAAGGGCTGGCCCGACGGCGATCTCTATCGCTTCAAGGGCGAATTGAAGGAGCTGCCGGGCATTCCGTTCCAGTCGGTGATGACGCCGATCACGAACGACGAGGTGCCGATCGCCGGCGGCACCGGCGAAGGGGCCATCGCCGACGGCCTTTATTCCATCCATCTGCGGATGCTCGACGGTCTCGACGGCGGCCTCACCGGCGTGATGCTGCTCAACCGGGGCCGCATCCTCGGCGGCGATGCCTCGTTCTACTATCTCGGCAGCTACGCCGCCGCGAACGGCCGCTGGAAAGGCCAGATCCTCAACCAGGAGCACACGCCGGCCAAGGACGATCCGATCTTCGGCGGCCACGAGGTCGGCATCGGCTTCTCAGGCCGCTACGATGCGGAGGAGGCGGTGCTGGAGGCGACCGCGCTCGCCGGCAAGCGCTCCTTGCGCCTGACCGCCGCGCTCAAGCTGATGCATCGCGCCTGATCGCGACGGGAAAAGCTCATGGAAACAATTCGCATGCTTTCGACGCTCGGCCTGATGGGCGCGATGCGCAGCCTGGCCTCGGCCTTCGAGGCCGAAACAGGAATTCATGTCGAAGCCGACTTCGCGCCGACCCTGGCGCTGCTGAAGCGCTTGCGCGACGGCGAGGCCGCCGATCTCGTGATCCTCAC
>RXJC01000716.1:2705-4516 GCA_003963435.1 Bradyrhizobiaceae bacterium
TCGCGGCCAGTGCCAAGGATCTGGCGCGCTCCTATGTCGGCATTGCGGTGCGGGCAGGGCGGGCGCATCCCGACATCGGCAGCGAAGCGGCGCTGCGCACGTCGCTGCTCGCGGCGCGGTCCGTCGCCTATTCGCGGCTCGGCGCCAGCGGCGTCTACTTCGCCCAGCTGATTGGACGGATGGGGATCGCAGCCGAGATCAATACCAAGGCCACCATCGTCGAGCAGGGCTTTACCGCCGAGCGGCTCGTGACCGGCGAGGCCGATCTCGCCGTGCAGCAGATCAGCGAGCTGAAGCAGGTCGGAGGCATCGAGGTGGTGGGACCGATCCCGCACACATTGCAGACGCCGGCGGTGTTCTCCGCCGGCCGTATCGCGAACGCCGGACATGCCGACGCCGCCGACCGCCTGCTGCGCTATCTGGCCTCGCCGGAGGTCGTGCCCGTGTTGCGCCAATCAGGACTCGAGCCTTGAATTTGCCGGAGCCGGGACGCAACGTCATGTCCATGCGGACTTGTCTCCTTGCCATCCTGCTCGCGCTCGCCGCGCCCCTGACTGCGCATGCGCAGTCGGCCGACCTCGTGCTGTGCGATCGCGTGGCGGCCGATCCCAGCGATCCCGACAAGCCGGCCGACGTGAGGGGCGTCGCCGAGATCGCAGCGTCCGACATCGCGACCGCGATCAAGTTCTGCAAGCAGGCCGCGCCGTCCTCGCGCCGCGCGATGTTCGCGCTCGGCCGCGCCTATGCAGCCAATCGGCAGACCGCGGAGGCGATCGCCGCCTGGCGCAAGGCGGCCGACAAGGGATCGAGCGCGGCCATGGTCGAGCTCGGCGTTGCCTACGGGACCGGCTCGGGCGTGACCAAGGACGAAGCCCAGGCGCGAAAACTGTTCGAGAAGGCGGCGCAATCCGGCAATCCCCGCGGCGTCAGCAATCTCGCTGCGCTCGGCGGCGCCGGCGGCGCCGCGCCGGCCGATCCCGCGCAAGCCCGCGCGCTGCTCGGCAAGGCTGCCGAGACCAACGCGGAAGCGCAGTACCAGCTCGGCCTGATGCTCTCCGAAGGTACGGGCGGCGCAAAGGACGACGTCGCGGCGCGTGCGCTGTTCGAGAAGGCGGCCGCGCAAAACCATCCCGGCGCGCTGGAGCGGATGGGCGCCTTCGCGCAGGAAGGCCGTGGCGGGCCGAAGGACAAGGACGCCGCGAAAGCCTATTACGAGCGCGCCGCCGCGCTCGGCGACGCCGACGCCAAGAAGGCGCTGGAGCGGCTGCGCTGCCCCTACGCGATCAAGGACAAGCAGGGCAGGCTCGTCACCACGCTGTGCTTCTGACCGCGGACGCGACGGAACCTCCGTCGCGCGGAGGCCGTTGACGTCCGGACAAGACGGAGACGCGACCATGATCCGCAAACTGGCGTCGGGCGAATACCGCCTCTATTCGCGCAAGGTGAACCCCAAGACCGGCAAGCGTCGCAATCTCGGCACCTTCAAGAGCCGTGCGGCGGCCGAGAAGCATGAGCGCGAGGTGCAGTATTTCAAGCGGCATTGACCGGTGAGCAAGGCCGCTCGGGACCGGCCAAGCAAAAAGCGCGAAAACAACCCCATGCACAGTAGCCAAGTGCTTGAAATCGCTTCGCCGCCGAAACCGCCTGGAGAAGAGCTGGTTGCGATTTGACGAAAATGTCTTGTCTCGTCGGGCAAAACAGGACGTGAGGTCCTCGGCGCCCGCGGAGATCCCGCAAGGCCCTGCGCGCAAAAGCCGGGTGGTCGCGCTGCTACGGCAATGCTAGGTAGCGAGCGGTTCTCTTCCGATTTT
>RXJC01000421.1 GCA_003963435.1 Bradyrhizobiaceae bacterium
CCCTTCTGCGGCGCCGCCAGCGGCGTGAACTCGCAGCGGTCGGGCTTGATGTCGATCAGCGGCGTGTTGTCGATGCAGTCGAGGCCGCGCACCAGGATCGCATTGCCTTCGATCCCGACCAGCTTCACGATCGACGTGCCGATCGGATTGGGCCGCACCGGCGAGCGCAGCGAAAACGTGCCGCGGGTCTTCTCGTTGTTCTTCGGGCTCTGCAGAATGATGTCGCGGCGCGACTGGTCGAGCCAGTAGAGCACTTCGAGATTGCTGTAGAAATCGACGCCCTTGATCGCCGGCACGAACGGCTCGAAGATCTCGAGGCGGCAGATCGGGCCGTCCTGACGTCCCTGCCGCGGCGTCTCCAGCCGCGACGTCCAGGGCGTGCGGATACGGCCGATGAAGACGAGGCCGGCATCCTGCGTCGGCGGCAGCTCGATGGCGACCTCGCCCTCGCGGAGCTCCTGTTCGCGAACCATTTTTCCTGTTCCTTGGCTGTTCGCCGGGGGTTTTAGCCCAACCAATACTTGCCGGCCAGCATGAAGACTTCGCCGGCCACGACCCCTGCGAAGATCGAGCGGCGGGTCAGCAGGAACACGGCCAGGCCGGCAGCCACCGCGCCGTAGCGCAGGACATCGGGCACGCTGGCGAGCGCGCCCGGCGGCTCGACCACGATCTGCGCGATAACGCCGGCGAGGATGGCGGTGGCGACCGCCCTCACCCAGACCAGCAGCTCCGAGCCTTCGTCGATGCCGCCGCCGAACCACAGGCCCAGCATGCGCCAGATCTGGTTGGGAACGACGCCGGCGACGAACAGCACCGCCAGCGCATGCCAGTCGCCGATGGGCTGCGCGTAATTCATGCGCGCACCTCCCGCCACCAATGCACGCCATACGCGATCGTGCCGGCCGCCACTCCGCTGACCAGGATGTCGACGCCGGAATTCATCTTCGCGGCCAGCGGATAGAGCAATACGCCGAGAACCAGCGCCACGACGTCGGCGACCTCACGGCTGTTGCGGGCTGTCGAGAACAGGAACGACAAGGGAGTCAGCAACAGGATCGCGGCGCCGAGCGTCTGCGTCAGGTTCGCCGCAAGGAAATAGCCGACCATGTTGGCCGTCAGGCAAACCGAGACCAGACCGAACCCGAGCCCGTGGACGAATGCGATGCGCCGCTCGCGCGGCACCAGCGGCAGGAAACGGTGGCATTCCACCCACAGCGTCACGGCGGTGAGATGCGCCGCGAAAAACAGCTCGCGCCGCTTGGTGGTCGGCGTGCGCATCAGCGGCAGCACTGAGACCACCATCGGAAACAGCCGGATGGCGCTGACGGTGACCGCGATCGCCGACTGGATGATGGTGGCGCCGGAGCCGAGGGTCGTGATCAGGATGATCTGCGCCGGCCCCGCCCAGACGAACAGGGTTGAGCACAGGGCCCAGAGCAGGCTGAAATGGGTGTCGTGGGCCAGCGCGCCGATGCCGAGATAGGTCACGAACAGCACGATGGTGAGGATCGTCTGCGTGATTGAGCGCAGACCCCAGCCGAAGGCCAGCCAGGGGCTATTCCATTGCGATGAATCGAGCGGAGGAAGCGCCACGGGTGCTTTGGCTAAGGAGGTGAAGGGTGCCAGCATAACGGGCAAAGCGACGGCTCGCGTCAAGAAAGCCGGCGGCGGGGCTGGCATGCGCCGACATACCCACCGCCGTCATTCCGGGCTCGCGCCAGAAAGGGCGCGCCCCGGAATGACGAGCGGAGTTACCCGCTCACACCCTTGTTCCTCAGCACGAAGCACGCCCCGCCGGCTTTGCGGATGCGATTGCACAGATCATCCGCCTCGCTGCGCGTATCCGCACCGATGCGCACCTGGTAGAACGCGCGCGTGCCGCGGCTGCGCATCACCGACGACAGCAGGCTCGGATCGCGGTCGCCGATCACCGAACTGAGGCGCGTGACGGCGCGGGAGTACATCGCCAGAGCCTTGTTGCGGTCGAAGCCGGCGGCAAGCTGGACGCCCCAGGCTTTTGCAGCCGCAAGCTCGACATGCTGCTCGAGCTCAGCGACGAAGGCATTCGGCGCTCGCTCGAGCAGAGCCATCAGGTCACGGCAGCTGGTCGGCGGCGAGCTCGGCGGCCCCTTGCCGGTCGCCCCCGCCTTGGCCCAGGCATCGACGCTGGTGCCGGTGATGGCGTAGACGTAGTTGCGGGTCTGCTCCGGCATCGGCCCGGTGCCGGAGAGCCATTCCTGCACGCGCCTTGGGCCGGCATTGTAGGCCGCCGCGGCAAGGCCGAGGTTGCCGAACTGACTGCGCAGCTCGCTCAAGAACTCCGCCGACTTCGGCAGCGCCTGCACCGGATTGAACGGATTGAGCAGCCCGCGCTCGCTCGCGGTGCCCGGCATGAACTGCGCGATCCCCTGTGCATGCTCGCCGCTGCGCGTCATGGGCCCGACCGCATCGGCCTGGAAGCGGCTTTCCTGCCAGATCACCCGGGCAAAGAATTCCAGCGGGAGATTGGCATCGCGCGCCGCCGCCTCCACGATCAGGCAGATCGACTCCCGGGTATCGCTCTCGCGCGCATCGAGCTTCTGCGGCGGCTTCGCGGGCGGTTTCTCAGGCTCCTGGGCCGCAGGAGCGGCGACATCAGCCTTGGCAGGCGGATCGTCCGACGCCGCAATCGGTGATGCGGCGACGAGCAGCATGGTGACGATGCTAGACGCAATCTGCATCCATTGCGTGCAGGCATTGCGGTGGCGCCCGCGGGCGCGGCGTGCGACAAGATAACCTGCTATGCTGCGGCATGATGCCATGGTTCGACGAGATGCCAATTGATGCTGCCTGACCTGCCTCTTCCAATGCGCTGCCCCGCCAAACGGATCCGGTCCATTCTCGCCTTCGCCGCCTGCGTCGCGCTGGTCCTGAACGTCGCACCGGCCGTCGCCGAGGTGGCCGCCCAAGTCACCGCTGAGGCCACCACCGAGGTCACCGCTAAGGTCACCTGGCAAATGACCACGGAATACCCTGAGAATAACATCTCCGGGATCGGGCTTGCGACCTTTGCCAGCCGCGTGTCCGACCGCACCCACGGCTTCGTGACCGTGACCAACGCCTTCGACAACAAGCTCAAGATCAATTCGGGCGAGATGCCGCATGCCGCGCTCGACGGCCGGATCGCAGGCGGCGATGCGTTCGCAGGCGCGCTCTCCGGCCTCGACCCGGTGCTCGGATTGTCCACCCTGCCCTTCCTGGTGCAGTCGGTCGAGCTCGCCCGCGCCACCAACCTGCGGGCGCGGCCGCTCTACGAGAAGGCGCTGGCGGCGCGCGGCCTCAAGCTGCTTTACCTGACGATCTGGCCGGCCACGGGCCTGTGGTCGGAGCATGCGCTCCAAGGCGCCGACGACCTGCCCAAGCTGAATTTGCGGACCTATGACGCCAATTCCAGCGCCGTCATGCGCGCGGCGGGCGCCAATGCGCAGTTCCTGCCGATGGACGCGGCGCTCGCAGGGCTGAAGGAGCATCGCCTGAACGCGTTCCTCACCTCCGGCGACGGCGGTGCGGGACGCAAGCTCTGGGACTTCCTGCCGCACTTCACCGCCATCAACTACGCGATGCCGGTCTCGATCGCCTTCATGCGCAGCGAGGCCTTTGCGGAGCTGTCCGAGCCCATGCAACGCGAGGTGATGGCCGCCGCGGCCGAGACCGAGCAGAGCCAGCTCGCGCTCCTGGCCCATCGCACCTCCGAGAACTATGCGCGCATGCGCGACAACGGCGTCACCATCGCCGAGCCGGCGCCGCCGTCCCTGCTTGCCGAGCTCCGGAAGGCGGCAACGGCCACGGTCAGCGCCTGGGAGGCGCAGGCCGGCGCGGACGCCGCCGCGATCGTCGAATGGGCCCGGCGGCAATGACGCATCCGCTCTTGACTTGAAGGCCGATCGAACTAGCAACGGGCGGTATCAACCGTGGGCCCGGCGGCATGGCGACGATCTTCTTTGACCTCGACGGCACTCTGACGAACCCGAAGCCGGGGATCACGCGCTCGATCCAGTACGCGCTGGAGCGGCTGGACGTCGCGGTGCCGAGCGAGGACGAGCTGACCTGGTGCATCGGGCCGCCGCTGCATGCCAGCCTGAAGAAGCTCACCGGAACCGAGGAGCTCGCCGACCGCGCATTGCTGCTCTATCGCGAGCGCTTTTCCGAGATCGGCCTGTTCGAAAACGAGGCCTATGCCGGCATCGTGGACACGCTGACGACGATCGCCGCGACCGACCAGCGCATGTTCGTCGCCACCAGCAAGCCCGCGGTCTACGCCACCCGCATCGTCGATCATTTCGGCCTGAAGCCGTATTTCGAGCGCGTGTTCGGCTCCGAGCTCGACGGCACGCGCGTCGACAAGCGCGACCTGCTGCGCTACGCGCTGGACGAGACCAAAGTCGATGCGAGCGCCGCGGTCATGATCGGCGACCGCAGCCACGACGTGCTCGGCGCCCGCACCAACGGCATGACCGCGATCGGCGTGCTCTATGGCTATGGCAGCGAGGCCGAGCTGCGGGACGCCGGCGCGCATCACATCTGCGCCGCGCATCCCGAATTGCTCGGACATTGCATTGCCTAGGCGCTAACGGCCTCCACGGATGCCAGCATGCCGGTTCTGGCGTGGCAGTTCTGATATTCGAAGAACTGCTCGTCCGCCGCCGCCACCGTGACCTCGTGATAGAGCCGCAGCTTGGCTGACGGCCCGAGCGTGGACAGATACTTCATCGCCGCGCCAAAGATCCGGACATGGGTTGGATGCGACTCCGCCCAGCGCTCCAGCGCCGCCAGGCTTTTCCACCAGCTCTGGCCGTAGGACTTTTCGCTCGCGCTGCCATCGGCCGTCAGCACCTGCATGTAGCGGTTGGCATAGCAGCCGATCGCAAGACCGTCGTCGCGCAGGAAATCCATGCCCTCCCGCAGCACCGGCTCGACGTCGTCGAGGTAGAGCTTTCGCTCCGATGCCTCGGTATCGCTCCAATCCTGCCCGGAACGGATCAGGCAGAGGTTGTCGTGCGCCTTCACGCGCAGCCGGCCACCGTCGCGGATCAGCTCGGGATTGCCGCCCGGCGACATCGGATCGATCTGCGACAGCGCAATGCGATCGCGCATGCCGCCCCAATAGGCGTGCTCCTGAACTTCGCCGCTCATGCCCTCGGCGATAGCCGCAACACCCTCGGTCCGATCTGGCGATGAGAACAGCGTCTCATGCCGCGCCACGGTGGGGCGCAGCACCTCGATAAAGGTGCCGATGCCCTCGTGCTGCCGTCCGGTCCAAACCTCGCGCGCCGCCTCGAACCACTCATCGAACCGCGCGATGTCGTCCCAATAGCCCACCGAGACGATGGTCTCGTACCCGGCCTGATCGACATGGTGGGCGCGGTCCCAGTGCCACGGCCCGCCCGGCGCCGCGAAAAAGCGCGCGATGCCGGCAAGCGCCTCCGTCGCCTCTACCGGCGCCGTGCCGCGATACTGCACGCCGAAATAAGCCATCACGACGCGGCTCACGGCCGGCTTATAGCGCGCCACGAAGGACGGATATGGCGGCTGGTAGTCGTCCGGCACCCGCTTGTGGCGCGTGCGCGTGGTTTCGAGATGCGCAGGAATTGCGGATTCCATGATCATGCCCTCCCCTCGATGGCCGTGATCAGCTCGCCGCCGCGGCAATGTCCGCCGGCTCGACCGTGTCCACCGGCAACGCGAACTGCTCGACGCGCTGGTATCGCTTCTTGTTGAGCAGCAGCCGCGTCACGTCGGGGCGCGAATAATGTCCGGCCGGATCGGCGGCGTTCTTGGCGACGCCGATGGCGCCGAGATCGATCTCTGCGATCAGCAGACCCTCCTGGTCCGGCGCGAGCTTGTCGCCGATCTGGCTGCCGTCGGGCCCATAGATCGCAGCGAAGCCGCCGCCGGCATGCAGCAGCGCGTGCTTGTCCGGCCGGTCGCAGAGTTCGTCGATCATGGCTTGCGACACCGTCGCGCAAGGCGCCAGCACGAAGCACGAACCTTCCACCGCATAGACGCGCGAGGCGGCGTTGTTGACCTCGGCGCCCAGCGCCGGCGCAAACGGATCGTAGAGCGAGAAGCTCGGCCAGGCCGCGACATGCACCTGCTCGTTCTGGGCGTACATCGCGTATTTCGACAACGGCTGAAGATGCTCCCAGCAGCACAGCGCGCCGAGACGGCCGATGTCGGCCCGCGCATGCACGGCGAGATCGCTGCCGTCGCCCTCGCCATAGACGGTGCGCTCGGCATGGGTCGGCCGCAGCTTGCGGCGCTTGGCGATGGTCTCGCCGTCGGGGCCGATCAGCCATTGCGCCAGATAAAGGCTGCCGCCGTCGCGCTCGGACAGGCCGAGCACCGCCGTCAGCTTCGCCTTGCGCACGGCATCACGCAGCCGTTCGGCCTGCGGGCTGTCATAGGACAGCGAATTGTCGAAATAGCGCTGCACGAAGCCGCGCCCGATCGCCCAGGCCGGCGAGTCCATCCAGATATGCCAGGGGTAACCGGGGATGAAGGCCTCCGGGAAAGCGATCAGCTTGGCGCCCTTCTCGGCCGCCTCCCGGATCAGCGCGATCGACTTGTCTATGGAGGCGTCGAGATCGAGCCAGGCGGGCGCCGCCTGCACCACTGCCACCTTGTATTTCGGATGTTCGATGCCCATTGCCGCCTCCATTGCCGGTTGATCGGAAGCCATCTCCGATGCAGTCTATTGGGCCCAAGCGGACGGCCGGGCGCTCGACCGCGGTGGAACAAAAACTCGACCGGACGGAATTCCTGCCGGGTACGGGATTTGCCTCCGGTCAGGCTGGATCCGCCCACAGGCGATTTTGCTGGATGCGAAAAGGGAGGCTCGCCAGATGCCAATCCAGTTCACGACGGACGGCAGCCCCGGCTATCGGCGCCTCGCGCTCTGGCAGGACATCGTCTGCGATGTGTTCGTGGGACTCGACTGCAAGTCCGATCTCGGCAGCGCCTTTCGCGGTTCGGTGACGCAGGCCTCGCTCGGCAAGGCCGTATGCTCCGAGGTCTGCTCCGATCGCCAGCATGTCTTCCGCACGCCTTCCCGCATCGCGCGTTCGGATCAGGACTTCGTGCTGGTCGCGCTCGGCCATCGTGGCGACGGCGGCGTGGTGCAGGACGGCCGCGAGACCGTGATCCATCCCGGCGAGTTCGCGCTTTACGACACCACGCGCCCCTATGAGCTGAAGTTCAACGATCCCTTCACGCAGACCATCTTCAAGGTGCCGCGCGAGATGCTGCAGCGCCGGTTAGGTGCCACCGAGACGCTCACCGCGATGTCGTTCGGCACCGACGCGCCGCTCGAGCGGCTCGCCTATGATTTCATCTTCCGGCTTTGCCAGAGCGCCGACCGGCTCGCACCCGACCACGCTGCGGCCCTGTCGGAGCAGGCGGTCGATCTGCTCGCGATGGCGCTGAGCGAGCGGCTCGGCAAGGCTTCGCTGCCGTCCTCGACCCACCGCTCCGCCCTGCTCTACCGGCTGAAGGCGCACGTCCGCGCGCATCTCGCCGATCCCGACCTCTCGCTGGCGGAGAGCGCCGCCGCGCTCGGCATCTCCTCGCGCTACGTCAACGACCTGCTCGCCGACGAGGAGACCTCGTTCCAGCGGTTCGTCCTCGCCGAGCGCCTCGGCCAATGCCGGCGCGACCTCGCCTCGCCCCTGCTCACCCACCGCCATATCAGCGAGATCGCCTTCGCCTGGGGCTTCAACGACCTCTCGCATTTCGGCCGCGTCTTCCGCGAACATTTCGGCATGTCGCCGCGCGACTTCCGGCAGAGCCAGTTGCGGCACTAAGGCACCGCCAGGGATCGCTCATGGCGACCCGATCTTGGATGAAGGCCAATGCTGTCGGAGGTACCGCACTCCTCGCGCCGGGGACATCAACAGCACCCGGCATCAAGCCGTTTGCGGAATTCCGATATGAATACTTACCGGCTGTTCAGCTTGCATTCCTAGAATGGAATCGGTCCCTCCATCAGCCTCGCCGGGAAAACCCGCATGTCCATCTTCGCCAGCGCCAACCGTAAGCGCTCGTCCGTTGATCCGGAAGGATCTCGTGCAGCGCCAGACCAGTTGACGGCTTTGCAAGCTCGCGACGAGGCTTTGGCGACATACATCGAGGCTTTGGCAGAAGGCAATTTCCTCGCGCCTGGCTGCGGCGGAGACGATCGCTTGTCCAAGGCCGTCTCGAAGCTCGCGACAAGATTGGCCAGCGATGCGTCGAGCAAGCTGGATGCCATCGTGGATCTCAACGTCCAGAGCAATGAAACCGCGATTTCCGCAGCCCGAATGCTCACCGCCTGCCGCGAAGTCGACCAACGCACGCAAGCCCTCGCCGCTGCCAGCGAGGAGATGGTCGCTTCGGTAGGCCAGATCCGATCCAATGCCGAGGATGCGGCTGCAAGCGCCGCAGAGATGAGGGCCAGCGCCGAACAGGGAATGTCCACGGTCCGGCTTGCATCCAGGGCGATGGAGCGCGTCGAGGCAACTGCGAATGACGCGTCGGACAAGATCGTGGCCCTCAGTGCGGCGTCAGAGGAAATCGGCGCCATCGTCGGTTCGATCGATGCAATCGCCAGGCAGACCAACCTTCTGGCGCTGAATGCGACGATCGAAGCCGCACGCGCCGGCGAAGCAGGGCGAGGTTTTGCCGTGGTCGCCTCCGAGGTCAAGGGACTGTCGCAACAGACCGGCAAGGCGACCGAGGACATCCGCGAGCGGATCCAGCGCCTGAGAGACGAGGTCGAACTGATCGTGACCGCCATGTCCGGCTGCAAGTCAGCGGCGGTCGAGAGCAAGGGCGTCGTCACGCAATTGGGCGAGGAGATGTCCAGCTTCGAAGCGCGGACGGTCACCCTGACCGGCGGCATGGACGAGATCGCGAACATCCTCAACCAGCAGACCGGGGCCTCTCGCGAAGTGGCAGAAGGCATCGCCGCGATCGCGCGGATGACGCTGGCGAACGTCGATCAAATCAAGAACATTTCCTCTCAGCTCGACGTCGCCCAGGGGATCGCTGGAAGGCAGCTTCAGGATATCGCCGGCCTGTCGTTCGACAACAAGATTCCGCGTCTCGCCAAGGCGGACCACGTCATCTGGAAGAAGCGGCTCGCGGACATGGCGATCGGCCGCGTGACCCTCAAGGCCGACGAGCTCGCAGATCACCATTCCTGCCGATTGGGCAAGTGGTACTACGGCGACGGGTCACTCACGATGCGCAATCACCGGTCGTTCGGGCCGCTCGAAAGGCCGCACGCCCTCGTTCATGACCATGGCAAGCACGCAGCGAAGCTCTTCGCGGATGGCGACCTCGCCGGTGCACTCAGGGAAATCTCACTCGTCGAAGAGGCTTCCGCGGACGTGCTCAGGCTCCTCGACGACCTTGCTCGCTGAGACCTGGCCGCGCGCGACGATCACGACCGCCTGCCTGCGGATCAGAATAACGTGACGCATCGACGGTACGCAGGGCCGCCATGTAAGCGTGCGATGGTCCAGGCTGAATCCCTGCGCTACCATTAAGGAACAGAAGCGCGCGCAGCAACCGGCGCTCAGCCGAGGAGCATATCGATGGAACACCGACGCTTGGGCCGGTCCGGCCTCATGGTGCCCGCTCTGAGTCTCGGGACCGGCACGTTCGGCGGCGTCGGCCGCCTCGCGGCGTGGGGCACGACGGACGCGACCGAAGCGCGGCGCCTCTTGGACATCTGCCTCGAGGCCGGCGTGTCGATGTTCGACACCGCGGACGTCTATTCGCTCGGCGAGTCCGAGCGCGTGCTTGGCGAAGCGATCAAGGGCCGCCGCGACAAGGTTCTGGTCTCGACCAAGGCCACCTTCCGCTTCGGCGACGGCCCCAACGACATCGGCTCGTCGCGGCAGCATCTGCTCGCCGCCGTCGACGGTTCGCTGCGCCGGCTCGGCACCGACTACATCGACCTGTTCCAGCTCCATGGCTTCGACGCCTTCACCCCGCCCGAAGAGGTGCTCTCAACGCTCGACGTGCTCGTGCGCGCCGGCAAGATCCGCTACGTCGGCGTCTCCAATTTCTCGGGCTGGCACCTGATGAAGTCGCTCTCTGTCGCCGACAAGCACGGTTTCCCACGCTACGTCGCCAACCAGACCTATTACTCGCTGATCGGGCGCGACTACGAATGGGAGCTGATGCCGCTCGGCCTCGACCAGGGGCTGGGTGCGGTGGTGTGGTCGCCGCTCGGATGGGGACGCCTCACCGGCAAGATCCGCAGGGGGCAGCCGAAGCCCGAGGTGAGCCGCCTGCCCCAGACCGCCGAGTTCGGCCCGCCGGTGCCGGACGAGCACGTCTATCGTGTCGTCGATGCGATCGACGGGGTCGCCAAGGAGACCGGCAAGAGCGTGTCGCAGATCGCGCTGAACTGGCTGCTGCAGCGCCCGACGGTGTCGACGCTGATCATCGGCGCGCGCAACGAGACGCAGCTGCGCGAAAATCTCGGCGCTGTCGGCTGGTCGCTGACCAAGGACCAGGTCGCCAAGCTCGACGCGGCAAGCAAGGTGACGCTGCCCTATCCCTACTGGCATCAGCGCACGACCTTCATCGACCGGAACCCGCCGGCGGTTTAGGGCGTACCTGCCTTTGAGCTGCATCAAGCCGGCGCATTGGGGCCGTGGCATCGTGCCGCCTCGTGAGGCCCCCGATGCGCCGATTTGCCATGAAGGCCCTGTTCACGGCCCTCAGTCTGAACCGCGCCGAACGGACGCGTGTCGATTGGGATCGCCGCATCCTGATTTTTTCGACGACGGTGACCATCGGGCTCGTCGCGCTCTACTTCTTCGGAAAGTCGACAGCACGTTGGTGAGGCCGCGGAGGCCATCAAGATCCATGTCTGCCGCGCCGGGACAACTGCTTCGATTGCGGGAACTGCCGGTATCCTGACGGGTTGCTGTCGATCCGGCAATTTCCTATGCGGAGAGGAATCACGGCTCGAATCAACCGCGCCTCCATCATGTCGCCCGCCCCCATCGAGCATGCCGACGGCCTGCCGCAGCCGCAGCGCAACCAGGCTGTGCTGACCATCGCGCTCGGCATCATCATGGCGGTGGTCGACAGCGCCATCGCCAATGTCGCGCTGCCGACGATCGCGGCCGACCTCGACGCGAGCCCGGCCTTCTCGATCTGGATCGTCAACGGCTACCAGCTCGCGATCACCATCTCGCTGCTGCCACTGGCCTCGCTCGGCGAGATCGTCGGCTATCGCCGCGTCTATCTGGTCGGGCTCGTGCTGTTCACGCTGGCGTCCGCCTTCTGCGCGCTGGCGCATACGCTGCCGCTGCTGACGGCCGCGCGCATCATCCAGGGCTTTGGCGCCGCCGGCATCATGAGCGTCAATTCGGCGCTGGTGCGCTTCACCTATCCGCGCCATCTGCTCGGCCGCGGCATCGGGCTCAACGCGCTCGTCGTCGCTTTCTCCGCCGCGGTGGGGCCGACGCTCGCCGCAGGCATCCTCGCGGTCGGAAGCTGGCCCTGGTTGTTCGCCATCAACGTGCCGCTCGGCGCGGTGACGCTGCTGATCGGCGTACGCAGCCTGCCGCACACCAAACCGGCCGGCCATTCGTTCGACTGGCAGAGCGCGGGGCTGTCCGCGATCACCTTCGGTGTCGGCATCGCCGCGGTCGACAGCGTCGGCCATGGCGAGGCCGCGATCACCTGCCTGATCCAGTTCGCCGTCGCGCTCGTCGCCGGTGCGCTGCTGATCTGGCGCGAGACCCACATGACCTCGCCGCTGCTGCCGGTCGACCTTTTGCGCATCCCGGTGTTCGCGCTGTCGATCGCGACCTCGATCGCCTCGTTCTGCGGGCAGATGCTCGCTTTCGTCGCGATCCCCTTCTACCTCCAGAGCCGCTTCGGCTATTCGGCGGTGCATATGGGCCTCCTGATCACGCCATGGCCGATCGCGGTGGCGTTCGCGGCGCCCCTCGCCGGCCGCCTGGTCGAGCGTTATCCGGCCGGCCTGCTTGGCGGCATCGGGCTCACCCTGTTCGCCTGCGGCCTTGCCGCGCTCGCCCTGCTGCCCGCAGCCCCGACATCGTTCGACGTGATCTGGCGCATGGCGCTGGCGGGCGCCGGCTTCGGCCTGTTCCAGACCCCCAACAATCGCACCATGATCGCAGCCGCCCCGCGCGAGCGCGCCGGTGGCGCCAGCGGCATGCTGGGCACGGCGCGTCTGCTCGGCCAGACCACCGGCGCGGCGCTAGTGGCGCTGTTGCTCGGCCGCTATCCGGTCGAGGGCACCCGGCTGGCGCTGCTTGCCGGCGTCGGCTTTGCGCTCTGCGGCGCCGTCCTGAGCATGCTGCGGCTGTCCCCGGCCGGCGCCCGCGGCGCCGAGCACGTCCGCGTACAGGATGACCAGCGCCTGCGCGGCGACTGAAGGCGTCCCGCCTTCCGGCTGCTCATCGCTCCCGTGCACAACCCCAGCGTGGCTTAACTATTCGGACCAATGACCTCTTGCCCTCGCGCTCCGGTTGCGGTTCATTGGCGCGGGGAACATGGGGCACTTCATGCGTTTAGTGGGAATTGCGGCGCTCAGCGTCGTACTGGGCGGCTGCGCGTCGGTCACGCGCGGCACGACCGAGAATATCAGCATCTCATCGACACCTTCAGGCGTGGAAGCCGCCGTAACCGGGCTCGAGGTGCCGACAACCTGCACCACACCTTGCGCCGTCGTCGCCAAGCGTAGCGCCGACATCACGATCACCTTCGAAAAGGAAGGCTATCAATCCCAGACGGTGCAACTTACCAAGGAGGTGTCGGGCACGGGTGCCGCCGGCTTCGCCGGCAATCTCCTCGCCGGCGGTCTCATTGGCATGGGGGTCGATGCCGCGACCGGGGCAGCCACCGATCACAAGCCCAATCCGGTCATCGTGACGATGCAGCCGACCGCCCCCGCCCGCAGCGCGCGGCCGGCCGCCCCGCGCAAGCCGCGTCCGCCGGCGGCCGCGCCCGAAGCCGGAACGTAAGAGTTGCCCACAGCCTCGGAAACAAAAAGGCCGGCTTTTCAGCCGGCCTTTTCGATTTCATCACACCCGATCAAGCCTTGACCAGCGGGCCCTTCGACGTCGGCCCCTTGGAACCGCCGGGGCCACCCGGCTTGGACTTGCCGGGCGGGCGCTTGCGGGCGCCGGGCAGCTTCTCCTGCTTCGGCGTGACCGGCCCCTCGACGAATTCGAAGCCAATCTTCTCCTTGGTCTCGTCGGCCTCGTCCTTGACCAGAACGACGCGGACGTGGCCGCCGCCCTTGAGCTTGCCGAACAGCACCTCGTCCGCCAGCGGCTTCTTGATGTGCTCCTGGATCACGCGGGCCATGGGACGTGCGCCCATCTGCTCGTCGTAACCATGCTGCACCAGCCAGGCCTTCGCCGGCTCCGACAGCTCGATGGTGACGTCACGGTCGCCGAGCTGCGCTTCGAGCTGCAGCACGAACTTCTCCACGACCGTGCCGATCACCTCGACGCTGAGATGGCCGAATGAGACGATAGCATCGAGGCGGTTGCGGAATTCCGGCGCGAACTGCCGGTTGATCGCCTCGTGGTCGTCGCCTTCCCGCTTCGAGCGCGTGAAGCCGAACGCCTGCTTGGCGAGATCGGACGCACCCGCGTTCGTGGTCATGATCAGGATCACGTTGCGGAAATTGACCTGCTTGCCGTTGTGGTCGGTGAGCCGGCCGTGATCCATGATCTGAAGCAGCACGTTGTAGAGATCGGGATGCGCCTTCTCGATTTCGTCGAGCAGCACCACGCAATGCGGATGCTGGTCGACGCCGTCGGTAAGCAGGCCGCCCTGGTCGAAGCCGACATAGCCGGGAGGCGCGCCGATCAGGCGCGACACGGTGTGCCGCTCCATGTATTCGGACATGTCGAAGCGCAGCAGCTCGACGCCGAGGCTTGCCGCGAGCTGCTTTGCGACCTCGGTCTTGCCGACGCCGGTCGGACCGGAGAACAGGTAGCAGCCGATCGGCTTCTCCGGCTCGCGCAGGCCGGCACGCGCCAGCTTGATCGAGGCGGCGAGCGATTCGATCGCCTTGTCCTGGCCGAACACGGTGCGCTTCAGGGTCTGCTCGAGATGCTTGAGCACCTCGGCATCGTCCTTCGACACGCTCTTCGGCGGAATCCGCGCCATCGAGGCGATCGTGGTCTCGATCTCCTTGATGCCGATGGTCTTCTTGCGCTTGTTCTCGGCCACCAGCATCTGCGCCGCACCGGACTCGTCGATCACGTCGATCGCCTTGTCGGGCAACTTGCGGTCGTGGATGTAGCGCGACGAGAGCTGCACCGCGGCCTCGATCGCCTCGTTGGTGTATTTCAGCCGGTGGTAGTCCTCGAAGTAAGGCTTGAGGCCCTTGAGGATCGCGATGGCGTCCTCAACGGTCGGCTCGTTGATGTCGATCTTCTGGAAGCGCCGCACCAGCGCGCGGTCCTTCTCGAAGTGCTGGCGATATTCCTTGTACGTGGTCGAGCCCATGCAGCGGATCGTGCCCGAGGCGAGCGCGGGCTTCAGCAGGTTCGAGGCATCCATCGCCCCGCCCGACGTCGCGCCCGCACCGATCACGGTGTGGATTTCGTCGATGAACAGGATGGCGTTGGGATGCGCCTCGAGCTCCTTCAGCACCTGCTTCAGGCGCTCTTCGAAGTCGCCGCGGTAACGCGTGCCCGCGAGCAGCGTGCCCATGTCGAGCGAGAACACCGTCGCGGCCGCCAGCACCTCCGGCACCTCGCTGTCCACGATACGCTTGGCGAGGCCCTCCGCGATGGCGGTCTTGCCGACGCCGGCTTCGCCGACGAACAACGGGTTGTTCTTCTGCCGCCGGCACAGTACCTGGATCGCGCGGTTGATCTCGGAATTGCGGCCGATCACCGGGTCGATCTTGCCGTCACGCGCCTTCTTGTTGAGGTTGACGCAATAGGTCTCGAGCGCCTCGCCCTTCTTCTTGGCGTCCTCGTTGCCCTTGGCCTCGGTCTCCTCGTCGACACCGCGAACGGGGCGCGCCTCGGAGACGCCGGGCCGCTTGGCGATGCCGTGGCTGATGTAGTTGACGGCGTCGTAGCGCGTCATGTCCTGCTCCTGCAGGAAATACGCGGCGTGGCTCTCGCGTTCGGCGAAGATCGCGATCAGCACGTTGGCACCGGTCACCTCTTCGCGACCGGACGACTGCACATGGATCACCGCGCGCTGGATCACGCGCTGGAATCCAGCGGTCGGCTTGGCGTCGTCGGCGCCATCCGTCACCAGGTTCTCGAATTCGGTTTCGAGGTAATTGACGAGGCTCGTGCGGAGCTTGTCGAGATCGACGCTACAGGCGCGCATGACGGCGGCTGCATCGGAGTCGTCGATCAGGGAGAGCAAGAGATGCTCGAGCGTCGCGTATTGGTGATGACGCTCGTTTGCGATCGCCAGCGCACGATGCAGGGATTGTTCAAGGCTTTGAGAAAAAGTCGGCATTCGCGTCCTCTATGGCCCCCACCATCATGGTCGTGATCGCCCGGTCAGGCAACAACAACCTTTTTCACATATAGTTATACAAGACCGCGGCGAAAGACCGGTTCCGCGACTCGGCGGCGACACGCCTCCGGTATTTTCGGATGCAAAACCCGTTCCGATTTGGGCAGAGCTACCCATTTGGGCAGGGTTGACACTGCAGTCGATATGCTTGGGATTGTTCTTGGGACCATGCAGCAGGATGTGCTGCCATCACACAGACACCAACACAACCACTCCAGAGAACGCGAACGCGATTACTTCTTTTCCATCACGCATTGCAGCGGATGCTGGTGCTTGCGGGCGAAATCCATCACCTGCGTCACCTTCGTCTCGGCGATCTCGTAGGTGAACACGCCGCACTCGCCGATGCCGTGATGATGGACGTGCAGCATGATCTTGGTCGCGGCCTCGATGTCCTTGTTGAAGAACTTCTCCAGCACGTGGACGACGAACTCCATCGGCGTGTAGTCGTCGTTCAGGATCAGCACGCGGTAGAGGTTCGGCCGTTTGGTCTTGGGCTTGACCTTGGTGATGACCGACGTGTTCGGACCCGAGGGATTGCCCGAACGGTTCTCGTCATTGCTCATGCGAGGAGCGTCGGTAGCGGCTGGCGCGGACAGGTCGAGTCTGGAAGTCAATTGCGGCATGGCTCAGGCGTTCAAATTCCCCACGGAAGCGAATGGCGGTCGCCGCGCGACCCCGCCCTTCGGAGCCTGGCGCAGGCGCGCCGCCTTGTTGGATCGCCGCTCCCGACAAATCCGGCTTGAACCGGATTGTTCGCCAGCAATATGGGCCTGCCCCCGGCTCGCCGCAAGCGCGCAAAAATCCGCCTGATGCGGCCACAGGGCGATCCCGATTCCCGGTCCGGGCGATCCTGCCAAGGTTAATCAATCCGGACCGATTTGACAAAAATTTATGCGCGTCCCGCTTAGAACATGTTGACCAGGAACTTGGTGATTTAACACGATTGCGACGTTTCGCCCGGGATACCCCGGACTTCTACGGTGCAATTTACCGAGTGTTTAACAGCATGGCGCGAAATCGGGCAAAACCACGGATCTCGGGGGATCGTCATGTTTCGCTCGCCGCCTGCCAGCCTGATCGGCCGATGGTTCGCCCGCTTCGCGGCGGCCGAGCAAGGCAATATCGCCGTGATCTTCGCTATCGCATTGGTACCGGTGCTGAGCTTCATCGGCGCGGCGGTGGACTATAGCCGTGCCGCACAGGCCCGCACGTCCATGCAGGCGGCCCTCGACTCCGCCGCTCTGATGCTCTCCAAGGATCTGTCGTCCGGTACCATCACCACGTCACAGATCAGCACCAAGGCGCAGGCCTATTTCAACGGATTGTTCACCGGCACCGCCACCCTGCCGTCGGTCAGCGTCGCCGCCACCTACACCGCGAGCACCAGCATGGGCTCGACGATCCAGCTCACCGGAACCGGCGCCTATACGACCAGCTTCATGAAGATCGCCGGCTTCCCCACGCTCGGCATCGGCGCCACGTCCACCAGCGCCTGGGGCAACGTCCGCATGCGCGTGGCCCTGGTGCTCGACAACACCGGCTCCATGGCCCAGGACGGCAAGA
>RXJC01000713.1:0-1278 GCA_003963435.1 Bradyrhizobiaceae bacterium
GCGTTCCTGGCGACCAAGATCACCTTCATCAACGAGATCGCGGACCTGTCCGAAAAGGCCGGCGCCAACGTGCAGGAGGTCGCGCGCGGCATCGGGCTCGACAACCGCATCGGCACCAAGTTCCTGCATGCCGGTCCCGGCTTCGGCGGCTCCTGCTTCCCTAAGGACACCAAGGCGCTGATCAAGATCGCGCAGGACCACGATGTCTCCCTGCGCATCGTCGAATCCGTGCTGGCCGTGAACGAGAACCGCAAGCGCGCGATGGCGCGCAAGGTCAGCCAGGCGCTCGGCGGCAATCTGCGCGGCAAGACCGTCGCGGTGCTCGGCCTCACCTTCAAGCCCGACACCGACGACATGCGCGATGCGCCGTCGATTCCGCTGGTGACGGGCCTGATCGACATGGGCGCCAAGGTCAAGGCGTTCGACCCCGTCGGCATGGAGCAGGCGAAAGGCGAGCTGCCCAATATCACTTATTGCGAGGATGCCTATTCCTGTGCGCAAGGCGCCGATGCGCTCGTCATCGTCACCGAATGGGTGCAGTTCCGCGCGCTCGACCTCGACCGGCTGAAGAGCGTCATGGCGCAGCCCGTCGTCGTCGACCTCCGCAACATCTACCGCCCCGAGGATATGGAAGCCGCCGGCTTCGTCTATGACAGCGTCGGTCGCCCTCCAGTGCAGGGCTGAGGGCAGACTGGTTATTCGCGATGGCCCTTGTGGCCCTGTCATTCCGGGGCGCGCATAGCGCGAACCCGGAATCTCGAGATCCGGGTCTGGTCCTTCGGACCATCCCGGAATGACGGAGCCTGAGGTAGGACGTGAATGCCCGCAGAAGGCCGGGCATGACGAGTGGACAGACACTTGCCCCGCACTTTCGACACGCCCCTGCCGATCGACGCCGTGCTCGACGACCTCTCGCGCACGCTGGAGGCGCACAACGCGGCCGTGCTGGTGGCGCCTCCCGGCGCCGGCAAGACCACGCGCGTGCCGCTGGCGTTGCTGGACGCGCCCTGGGCCAGGGGTAAGAAGATCATCGTGCTGGAGCCGCGCCGTATCGCGGCGCGCGCCAGCGCTGACCGCATGGCCAAGTCGCTCGGCGAACGCGCTGGTGAGACCGTCGGTTACCGCGTCCGGTTCGGCTCGAAGATCTCGCGCGCCACACGCATCGAGGTGGTGACCGAGGGCATCTTCACCCGCCAGATCCTCGACGATCCCGAACTCTCGGGCGTTGCCGCCATCCTGTTCGACGAATTCCACGAGCGCTCGCTCGACGCCGACATG
>RXJC01000713.1:1328-3189 GCA_003963435.1 Bradyrhizobiaceae bacterium
GGCCCGCGACGCGCAAACCGGTCTGCGCGAGGACCTGCGCATCCTCGTGATGTCGGCGACGCTCGACGGCGCGCGGGTGGCCAAACTGCTCGGCGAGGCGCCAGTCGTCGAAAGCGAGGGCCGCGCCTTTCCGGTCGAGACGCGCTATCTCGGCCGCAAGGCGGATGCGCCGGTCGAGCGGCAGATGGCGGATGCGATTGCGTCCGCGCTCCGCGCCGACAGCGGCTCGGTGCTCGCCTTCCTGCCGGGCGCCGCCGAAATCCGCCGCACTCAGAATTTTCTCAGTGAGCGCGTGCAGGACGCTTCGATCGAGATCGTGCCGCTGTTCGGCGCGCTCGACGCCGCCGTGCAGGACCGCGCCATCGCGCCGGCGCCCAAGGGCACGCGCAAGGTGGTGCTGGCGACCTCGATCGCGGAGACCTCGCTGACGATCGAAGGCGTGCGCATCGTGGTCGATTCCGGTCTTGCCCGCGTGCCGCGTTACGAGCCCGACATCGGCCTGACCCGGCTCGAGACCGTGCGCGCCTCGCGGGCGGCGGTGGACCAGCGCCGCGGCCGCGCCGGTCGTACCGAGCCCGGCGTCTGCTACCGGCTCTGGGACGAGCCGCAGACGGCCTCGCTCGCGCCCTACACCCAGCCGGAAATTCTGAGCGCGGATCTGTCCTCGCTGGTGCTCGATCTCGCGCAATGGGGCGTCTGCGATCCCTCAGCGCTGTCGTTCCTCGACCCGCCTCCGGGGCCGGCGTGGAAAGAGGCAAAGAGCCTGCTCGAAGAGCTCAACGCACTCGATGGCGATGGCCGCATCACCGCCGAGGGCAAGAGCCTGCGCGCGCTGGCGCTGCCGCCGCGGCTGGCGCGCATGATCGTGGACTCGCATCGTGCCGGTGAGGGCGAAGCCGCCGCCGAGATCGCGGCCATCATCACCGAGCGCGGCCTCGGCGGCGATAGCGTCGATCTCGAGCACCGCCGCGACCAGTTCCGCCGCGACCGCTCGCCGCGCGCATCGAGTGCGCGCGATCTGGCGCGGCGCTGGGCCTCGCAGGTCGCGGCCTCGGAGAAGGCGGGGCCGCAGGAGGACCTCTCGACCGGATTGATGCTCGCTTATGCCTTCCCGGACCGCGTCGCGCGCAACCGCGGCAATGGCAGCTTCGTGCTTGCCAATGGCCGCGGCGCCGCCGTCGAGCAGACCTCCTCGCTCGCCCGCGCGCCCTACATTGCGATCGGCGAGATGACGGGCACGGCCGCGAGCGGCCGCATCCTGCTCGCCGCGCAAATCAGCGAGGAGGAGATCGAGCGGCACTTTGCCGAGCACATCGAGAGCGCCGACGAGATTTCGTTCGACCGCGGCGCGATGGCGCTGCGCGCGCGGCGCAAGCGCGTGCTGCATGCGATCACGCTGTCGGAAGCCACGCTCGCGGTGTCGCCTTCGGAGGACACCGCGCGCATCTTCGCCGATGGATTGATCGCGGCCGGCCTCGACCGGCTGCCCTGGTCGAAGGCGGCCAAGCAATGGCGCGACCGCGTGATGTTCCTGCGCAAGGCCGAAGGCGACAGCTGGCCTGACCTGTCGGATGACGGATTGATCGCGCGGCGCGACGACTGGCTGGTGCCGGCGCTCTACGGCAAGATCGCGCTGAAGGACATCTCGCCGGGCGGTCTCTCGGACGCGCTGATGGCGCTATTGCCGTGGGAGATGCGCGCGCGGCTCGATCGCGAGGCGCCGACGCATTTCGAGGCGCCCACGGGAAGCGTGCTCGCGATCGACTACGAGGCCGAGCAGGGTCCGACCATTGCGGTGCGGCTGCAGGAATTGTTCGGCCTCAACACCCACCCCTCGATCGCCGCGGGCAAGGTGCCGCTG
>RXJC01000713.1:3239-3864 GCA_003963435.1 Bradyrhizobiaceae bacterium
TGCAGGTGACGCGCGACCTTCCCGGCTTCTGGCGCGGCAGCTACGCCGCCGTGCGCTCCGACCTGCGCGGCCGCTATCCGCGCCATCCCTGGCCCGACGATCCGGCCAACGCGCTGCCGACCCGGCGGGCAAAGCCTCGCGGGACGTGAGATTTCCGGGCCGCATTAACCGTCCGCTCATCCTTTTCGCCAAAATGACAGCGCTCCGGCCGCAGCTTCGCTCGCGGTCCGGCGTGCCGCGTGGTGAAATCGGGCTTTCGGCTCGGAAGTGGTGTGATGCGTAACATAATGATCGTCGCAGCCGTCATGATCGGCCTCGGCACCTTCATGGCGCAGATGGCGGACAGGATGAGCTCGGCTTCCGCAACCTCGGCGCCGCGCACGACGGTTGCCGTTGCGGCGACCGCGCCGGCCGGCGGCCGCAGCCTCGCCATTTCCCGCGATGGTCGCGGTCATTTCCAGACCGAGGGCCGGATCGATGGCCAGCGTATCGGCTTCATGGTCGACACCGGCGCCTCCGTGGTCGCGCTCAATGAGACCTCGGCCGCCCGCTTTGGCCTGCGTCCCTCGCGCAGCGAGTACAACGCCACCGTCTCCACCGCCAACGGCACCATCAAGGCCGCGCG
>RXJC01000040.1:0-1954 GCA_003963435.1 Bradyrhizobiaceae bacterium
CGTCACCAAGAACCTCGCCGTCGAGCCGATCGGCGAAGGCAAGGACGGCAAGCCGGTGTACCTGAAGGACATCTGGCCGACGACGAAGGAGATCAACGCCTTCATGAAGAAGTTCGTGACCTCGGCGATCTTCAAGAAGAAGTATGCCGACGTGTTCAAGGGCGACGCCAACTGGCGCAAGATCAAGACGGTCGAGAGCGAGACCTATCGCTGGAACATGTCCTCGACCTACGTGCAGAACCCGCCCTATTTTGAAGGCATGAAGAAGGAGCCGGAGCCGGTCACCGACATCGTCGAGGCGCGCATCCTCGCCATGTTCGGCGACAAGATCACCACCGACCACATCTCGCCGGCCGGTTCGATCAAGCTCACCTCGCCCGCGGGCAAGTATCTCAGCGAGCACCAGGTGCGTCCCGCCGACTTCAACCAGTACGGCACGCGTCGCGGCAACCACGAAGTGATGATGCGCGGCACCTTCGCCAACATCCGCATCAAGAACTTCATGCTGAAGGGCGCCGACGGCAACATTCCGGAAGGCGGTCTCACCAAGCACTGGCCCGACGGCGAGCAGATGTCGATCTACGACGCCGCGATGAAGTACCAGCAGGAGCAGGTGCCGCTGGTGGTGTTCGCCGGCGCCGAATACGGCAACGGCTCCTCGCGCGACTGGGCTGCCAAGGGCACCCGTCTGCTCGGCGTGCGCGCCGTGATCTGCCAGAGCTTCGAGCGCATCCACCGCTCCAACCTCGTCGGCATGGGCGTGCTGCCGCTGACGTTCGAGGAAGGTACCTCCTGGTCGTCGCTCGGCCTGAAGGGCGACGAGAAGGTCACGCTGCGTGGCCTGCAGGGCGACCTCAAGCCGCGCCAGAAGCTGACCGCGGAGATCGTCTCCGGCGACGGTTCGCTGCAGCGCGTTTCGCTGCTCTGCCGCATCGATACGCTGGACGAGCTCGACTACTACCGCAACGGCGGTATCCTGCACTACGTGCTGCGCAAGCTCGCGGCGTAAGCGCGGATTTGTGAACGATGGCTCACTGCGAAGTGAGTAGAAGCCTGAACGAAGGCGGCCTATCACAAGGCCGCCTTCGCGCGTTTACGGCACGTTCGGATGGGCCCGCGCGGCGAAAAGGTCCTTTGGCAGATGCCTCTACGGATGAATGTGTCGTGCCCGTAAGACTACGGTGACCATCAGGCGATAAGATCTTCCCCACGAGTGACGGTGTGTGACGTTCGACATGACAGCAATGACGGCCTCTCATCTGGTTTCGCGTTGGTCCGGTGCGCTCTGGTCCGGAGCTCTCGGGATCTGTGCCATCGTCGCCGCCGTCGTTCCCGCCTCCGCCGATCCCCGCGCCGTTGTCGAATTGTTTACCTCGCAAGGCTGCTCGTCCTGCCCGCCCGCCGACAAGATCATCGGCGATCTCTCCAAGGATCCCTCGGTTATCGCTCTGAGCATGCCGATCGACTATTGGGATTATCTCGGCTGGAAGGACACGCTGGCGGATTCGCGCTTCTCCGCCCGGCAGCGCGCTTATTCGCGCATGCGCGGCGACCGCGAGGTCTACACGCCGCAAGTCGTGGTCAACGGCTCCACCCATGTCATCGGCAGTGATCGTGCCGGCATCGAGAACGCGATCGGCAAGACCGATGCGGGCAAGGGCGTGATGAGCGTGCCGGTGACGATGTCGCTCGCGGGCAAGCAGATCAACGTGTCGGTGGCCGCGAGCAAGGAGCCGACGGTCTCGCACGGCGAGGTCTGGATCTGCTCGATCGCCAAGTCGGTCCCGATCGCAATCACCCGCGGCGAGAATCGCGGGCAGCAGGTCACCTATCACAACGTCGTGCGCAACCTGCTCAAGGTCGGCGACTGGACCGGCCGTCCGGAAAGCTGGACCGTGCCGATCGAGAACCTGACGCGCGAGGGCGTCGACGGCGCGGTGGTCTATGTCCAGGA
>RXJC01000040.1:2004-2982 GCA_003963435.1 Bradyrhizobiaceae bacterium
CAGGACGGCAGTCGCGAGCGGCCGGGCCCGATGCTCGGCGCGGCGTACACGTCGCTGCACTGAAGCGCGCGCCTCGAATTTTCTGACTCGAGCACACGCTCAACCCTCATGGTGAGGAGGCGCGTCAGCGCCGTCTCGAACCATGCCGGCGCCGCTCCAACAGATCGGCCTTTCATCCTTCGAGACGCCGCGCGAAGAGCGCGGCCCTCGGGATGAGGGAAGAGCGTGTTCGCCGGGGAGGTTCGGAAAGAGGGGCGTCGCGCCGGAAACCTCCCGACACAAACAAAAAAGGACCAACTTGCGTTGGCCCTCCTTGTCGCGCGTACAGACCCGATCCTGTTCGACCCCGGGGGGCTGGGGGCTGAGGAATCCGGAACCGAAAGGACCGGGTCAACGCACGTGAGTCTTTTCGCAACGCAGGGCGGCGGGCGATTGGCGGAAAAGCGGCGATCCTGTGATTCCTGCTAACGATCCCGTGACGGTTTGCCGCGACAGAGTTCCACCTTTGCGTGTGCTCGCGGCTCCACCTGATTCGGCGAGTTGAGCCCGGGCAGCTGAGTTCCATCAAGAGCCTTGCGGTGAGGAACGGTTGGCGCAATCATACCATTGTCATGATCCCCGGGGTCCGGGGACGGTTCGCGGACCGGGGTCATGCGATGCGATGACGTGCGATGAGGAGGCTCTCCATGAGTCTGATGTCGGAGGATGCCGATCCGAGCGAGCAGCGCGCGGCGGCGCGCCCCGCCGCTGCGAATGCGCAACAGAGCAGGGTGACGTTCAACCGGCTCGAGCTGCACCGTATTCTCAATCTCTACGGCCGCATGGTCGCCGACGGCGAGTGGCGCGACTACGCCATCGACTTCCTGAAAGACCGCGCCGTGTTCTCGGTCTACCGCCGCGCCTCCGAAGTGCCGATCTACCGCATCGAGAAGGACCCGCGCCTGGCGCGCAAGCAGGGCATGTACAGCGTGATCTCGG
>RXJC01000040.1:3032-4115 GCA_003963435.1 Bradyrhizobiaceae bacterium
CTCGGCGACGGGGCTGATCCTGCGCCGCGGCCACGAGCTCGAGCGCGTGCTGCTGGTGATCGACCGGAAGCTGGCGGTGGTGTAGCGGCAGTCCCGTAGCCCGGATGGAGCGCAGCGCAATCCGGGGCTGCAATATCGGCGGATGGACTTGTCCCGGATTACGCTGCGCTCCATCCGGGCTACAAGGCTGAACCTACTTCGTCGGCACCGTGCTCGCGCCCTCGCCGAGGTCGCGCTGCATCATCACGGTGTCCAGCCAGCGGCCGAATTTCAGCCCGACATTGGGATGCGTGCCGATCATCTTGAAACCGCCCTTGGCATGCACGCCGATCGAGCCGGCGTTGGCGGAATCGCCGATCACCGCGATCATCTGGCGGAAGCCGCGCGCCTCGCATTCGGCGATCAGCCGCTCAGCAGCTTTGAGCCGACGCCGCGGCGGTGGAAGGAGGGGTCGAGATAGATCGAGTTCTCGACCGTGAAGCGATAGGCCGGCCGCGGCCGGTAGGCACCGGCATAGGCATAGCCGGCGACGCGGCCGTCGAGGATGGCGACGAAATAGGGATAGCCGCCGTCGATCAGGGCGCGATAGCGCCGCGTCATCTCGGCGAGGTCAGGCGGGTCCAGCTCGAACGTCGCCGTGCCCTCGCGGACGGCCTGCTGGTAGATGGCGGTGATGGCGGGGAGGTCGGCCTCGGTCGTGGGCCTGATTTCTGGTGCGGACATGGGAGGAAGATTAGAGCCTCTGCGCGGGCTCTGGAAGGGGCCTGGGTGTTGCCCCACCCGTCATTGCGAGGAGCCCTTGCGACGAAGCAATCCAGGAATGCATCCGCGGAGGCACTCTGGATTGCTTCCGCCTTCGCCAAGGCTTCGGCGGACAAGTCGCTTCGCTCGCAATGACGGGGAGAAAGGCGGTGGTTGTGTGGCTCTTGTAGCCCGGATGGAGCGAAAGCGTAATCCGGGGCCGTCGCGCATCCGCGGATAGGCCTGTCCCGGATTGCGCTGCGCTCCATCCGGGCTTCTGTAACGGGCCTTGGTAAGTCAATCCCTTTTTTGCGTCGTCTCTTGCCGGGCACTTGCTTCTGT
>RXJC01000005.1 GCA_003963435.1 Bradyrhizobiaceae bacterium
CCTGGCTGCACGAGGTCGGCCGCGTCAATTATCTCTCCGCGACCGACGACGAGGCGCTCGCCGCGTTCCAGCTGCTGTCGAAGCTCGAAGGTATCATCCCCGCGCTGGAGCCCGCACATGCCATCGCCAAGGTGATGGAGCTCGCGCCGAAGCGGCCGAAAGACCACCTGATGGTCGTCAACCTCTCCGGCCGCGGCGACAAGGACGTCCCGCAGGTCGGCGACATCCTGAGGGGGAAGAAGTGACCACGCGTATCGACACCCGTTTTGCCGAGCTGAAGAAAGAGGGCCGCGCGGCCTTCGTCACCTATGTGATGGCCGGCGACCCCGATCTCACGACGTCGCTCGAGATCGTCAAGGCGCTGCCCAAGGCTGGCTCCGACGTCATCGAACTCGGCATTCCCTTCACCGATCCGATGGCGGATGGTCCCTCGATCCAGGCTGCAGGTCTGCGCGCGCTCAAGGCCGGCATGACCTTGAAGAAGACGCTGGGACTGGTGCGCGACTTCCGCAAGGACGACAATGTCACGCCCCTGGTGCTGATGGGCTATTACAATCCGATCTACGTCTACGGCGTCGACAAGTTCTTGGCTGACGCCAAGACGGCAGGCGTCGACGGCCTCATCATCGTCGATCTGCCGCCGGAGGAGGACGACGAGCTCTGCATTCCCGCGCTGAAGGCGGGCCTGAACTTCATCCGCCTGGCGACGCCGACCACTGACGACAAGCGCCTGCCGGCGGTGCTCACGAACACGTCAGGCTTCGTCTACTACGTCTCGATCGCCGGCATCACCGGTGCAGCGGCGGCGGACGCGAATGTCGTCGGTGAAGCTGTCGCGCGCATCAAGCGGCATACCACGCTGCCGATCTGCGTTGGTTTCGGCATCCGCACGCCGGAGGCAGCGCGCGCCATTGCGGAGAAGGCCGATGGTTCGGTGGTCGGCACCGCGCTGGTCGATGCGCTCAGGAACAGCCTGGATGCCGAGGGACGGGCGACGGCCAAAACCGTTAACGCCGTCGCCGAGCTGACGGCGGCCCTCGCCCAGGGCGTCAAGGGTGCGAAACAAGCGGCCGAATAGGCCATAATTCCGCTTTAGCTCTTAAGTTTGTGCATGATCCTGTCGGAAAGCCGCTTCACACTTTTCCGGATCATGCTCTAAGGCGGGCGACACGGCGGCTTGCCGGGCAGGGGCCCGGCCGCCATATATCCCTTCAGGCGATCCGCCAGGCGGCATCGCACATCGGAGCAAACCATGAACTGGCTTACCAACGTGGTCCGGCCGAAAATCCGCAACATGCTGCGGCGGGAGACGCCGGAGAACCTGTGGATCAAGTGCCCGGATTCCGGACAGCTCGTGTTCTACAAGGACGTCGAGGCCAACCAGTTCGTCATCCCCGGCTCGAACTACCACATGCGCATGGGCGCGGTGGCGCGCCTGAAGTCGATCTTCGACAACGAGACCTGGTTCGACGTCGCGCTGCCGGAAGTGACGCCCGACCCGCTGAAGTTCCGCGACGAGAAGAAATACGTCGACCGAGTCAAGGATGCCCGCGCGCGCACCAACCTGAATGACGCGATCAAGGTCGGCTATGGCAAGCTCGAAGGCTCCGCCGTCGTCGTGGCGGTGCAGGATTTCGACTTCATGGGCGGCTCGCTCGGCATGGCCGCGGGCGAGGCAATCGTGCGTGGAATGGAGCTCGCGGTCGAGAAGAAGTCGCCGTTCATCGTGTTCGCCGCATCCGGCGGTGCGCGCATGCAGGAGGGCATTTTGTCCTTGATGCAGATGCCGCGCACCACGGTCGCGGTGCAGATGCTGCGCGAGGCAAAGCTGCCCTACATCGTCGTGCTGACCAATCCGACCACCGGCGGCGTGACCGCGTCCTACGCGATGCTGGGCGACGTGCAGATCGCCGAGCCCGGCGCGCTGATCGGCTTTGCCGGCGCGCGCGTGATCGAGCAGACCATTCGTGAAAAGCTTCCCGAGGGTTTCCAGCGCGCCGAGTACCTCAAGGAGCACGGCATGGTCGACATGGTCGTGCATCGCCACGAGTTGCGCCCGACCCTGGCCCGGCTCTGCCGCCTGTTGACCAAGGCACCGGCGCAGGAAGGCGCATCGAAGCCGGCGCAGGCCGTTACCAGCCCGGCACAGATCGTCTCGGCCGCTGAGACGGCGCCGGCTGCGCCGCACGCGTGAACGCTCTCCCTGACAGCGCAAAGACGCCGCTCGGCGAATTGATCGGGCGGCTGTCGGCCCTGCATCAGAAGCGCATCGACCTGGGCCTTGAGCGGATGCACCGCCTGCTCGAACGGCTCGGCCATCCCGAACGCAAGCTGCCGCCGGTGATCCACATCGCCGGCACCAACGGCAAGGGCTCGACGCTCGCCTATCTGCGCGCGACGCTGGAGGCTGCAGATTTGCGCGTCCACGCCTATACCTCGCCCTATCTCGTCCGCATCAACGAATGTTTCCGGCTCGGCCGCCTCAGTGGCGGCGTGCTCGTCAGTGACGACGAGCTGCGCGCGGCGCTCGAAGAGGTCGAGCGCGTCAACGCCGGCGAGGCCGCGACAGTATTCGAGTTGAAGACCGCCGCGGCATTTCATCTGTTCGCGCAGAATCCGGCCGATGTCGTCCTGCTCGAAGTCGGCCTCGGCGGCCGGCTCGATTCGACCAATGTGGTCGATGAGCCGGCGGCCTGCGTGATCACGCCCGTCAGCATGGACCACATGGACTTTCTCGGCGACACCCTGGCATCGATCGCCGGCGAGAAAGCCGCGATCATCAAGCGCGGCGTGCCCGTGATTTGCGCGGAGCAGGCGGGAGAAGCGATGGCGGTGATCGAGGCGCAGGCGAGGCGCATGCGTGCACCCCTGTTTGCGGCAAACGAGAGCTGGCACGTCAATGTCGAGCGTGGCCGTCTGGTCTATTCCGATGACCGCGGCCTGATGGATCTCCCGGCGCCGCGCCTGTTCGGCCGCCACCAGTTCGCCAACGCCGGCCTTGCCATCGCGACGCTGCGCGCGATCCCGAATTTCAAGGTGAGCCACGCCGCGTTCGAGGCCGGCATCGTCGGCGCCGAATGGCCGGCACGGATGCAGCGCATTACCTCGGGCGAGCTGCTGTCCTGGGGGCCGCAGGGCTCCGAGATCTGGCTCGACGGCGGACACAATGCCGAAGGCGGCCGCGTCGCAGCCGCCGCGCTCGGCGACCTCGAGGAGCGCGTGTCGCGACCGCTGGTCGTGATATCAGGCATGATGGCGAACAAGGACGCGCAGGGTTTTCTCGCCAATTTCGCCGGCCTCACCCGGCACATCATCGCGGTGCCGATTCCGGACACAGAGAACGCGATGCCGGTCGACCGCCTCGCGGACGCGGCGCGCAGCCTCGGTATGCGCGTCGAGACCGCGCCCGGCATCGAAGCCGCGCTGCGGGCACTGTCGAAGCTCGCCTATGAGGTGCCGCCGCGCGTCCTGATCACGGGCTCGCTGTATCTGGCCGGCCACGTGCTGGGGATCAACGGCACGCCTCCTGCATAGAGGTTGCGTAGCCCGGATGGAGCGAAGCGCAATCCGGGATTCGTGCCACAAGCAATGAATATCCCGGATTACGCTTCGCTCCATCCGGGCTACGGGAAATCCCCATGCGTTTTGCCGCCATCGCCGATGTTCACGGAAATTACCTCGCGCTGGAAGCCGTCCTCGGCGACATCCGCGCGCATGGCATCACCGACATCGTCAATCTCGGCGACATGCTGAGCGGCCCGCTCGACGCGCGCCGCACCATCGAGATGCTGATCCCGCTCGATGCCGTGCACGTGCTCGGCAATCACGACCGCTATCTGCTCGACCGCCCGCCGGAGAAGATGGGCTCGTGGGATCGTCCTGCATACGACGCGCTCGACGCGGCGCAACTCGACTGGCTGCGCGCGCAGCCGAAGACGCGGGTGTTCCGCGACCACGTCTTCCTGTGCCATGCGACGCCCGATAATGACGAAATCTATTGGCTCGACACCGTGCACCCGGACGGCGCGGTGGCTCTCTCGCCGCTGGATCGGATCGAGCAATACGCGCACGCTGTCGCGCAATCGCTGATCCTCTGCGCCCACACCCATCTCGCGCGCGCCGTGCGCCTGCGCGACGGCCGGCTGATCGTCAATCCCGGCAGCGTCGGCAGCCCCGGCTTTCGCGACAAGCATCCCTATCCGCACGTCGTCGAGGCCGGCACGCCGCACGCGCGCTATGCGATCCTGGAACTGACAGGCGGTGCCTGGCAGGTGACGTTCCGAAATGTCGCGTATGATCACGAGGCCATGGCGGCGCTGGCCCGCAACAACAATCAGCCGGAGCTCGCGAACGCGCTCGCGACGGGATGGATCAAGTAGTCGTGGCACCCGGGCTACGGGCTGCGCTCACTGCAACAACCTCATCGGATCCGCCGCCTTCTGCTTCAACTGCTCGAAGCGGCATTGCCGCGGCGCCTTGTCGGGGCGCCAGCGCAGGATCGAGGTGCCGTGGCGAAAGCGTTCGCCGCTGAAATGGTCGTAGCAGACCTCGATCACCAGCTTCGGCTTCAGCGGGCACCATTTTGACGAGCGCTCGGTCGACCAGCGGCTCGGCCCACCCGGCGCATTGCCGGTGAAGCCGGGCTCGCCAATCAGCGCCTCCAGCCGGTCGGTCAGCGCGGGCTTCTCGTCCGCCTTGATCGCCGAGGTGAAGCCGACATGGTGCAGCAGGCCGGCATCGTCGTAGAGCCCGAGCAGCAGCGATCCCACCACCTTGCGACCCGCGATCTTGTTGGTGGCGTAGCGGAAGCCGCCAATCACGCAATCGGCGCTGCGGAATTTCTTGATCTTCTGCATGCCGTCGCGGTTACCGGCCTGATAGGGTAGGTCGACGCGCTTGGCGATGACGCCGTCCGAGCCGCCGCCGGATTGTGCCAGCCATTTCTTGGCGGTCGCGTAGCTTGTCGCGGATGGCGAGAGGCGGAAGGCGCCGCCTTTCAGATTGGCCTTCGCAAATGCCTCCAGCACCGGCCGTCGTTCGCTTAACGGCTTTTCGGCAAGCTGCTTGTCTCTGGCGGTCGCGAGCAGATCGAAAACGAGATAGAGCGCCGGCGTTTCCTGCGAGAGCTTTTTCACACGGCTGGCGGCGGGATGAATCCGCTGCAGCAGCGCGTCGAACGAAAAGCCCTTGGCGTGCGGCACGACGAGCTCGCCATCGAGCGTGAAGCGATCCGCCTTCAGCTTCAGCGCGGCCGAAACCACTTCCGGAAAATAGCGCGCGAGATCCTCGCCCGACTTCGAGCGGAGATCGACATCACCGCCGGTCCGCGACAGCAGGCAGCGGAAGCCATCCCATTTCGGCTCGTACTGCCATTCCCTGCCGCGCGGAATCTCGTCGACCGAACGCGCCTCCATCGCGGCGAGAGAGCTCGATCTTCGGGCGCGCTTTCGGGGAAGGGTTGGCAAGGGTGGGACTCGTCATACGCTGAATACACGTCCCACCAACGCAAACGGCCGGCGAAACGCCGGCCGCTGTCGAAAATAATCTTATGACAGACAGATCAGACCGCGGAGGTGATCCACTGCTGCAGCTTCGCCTTCGGCGCCGCGCCGACCTGGCGGGAGGCCATCTCGCCGCCCTTGAAGATCATCAGGGTCGGGATCGACATCACGCCGTATTTCGAGGCGGTCTTCGGGCTCTCGTCGACGTTGAGCTTCACGATCTTGACCTTGTCGCCCATCGCGCCGGCGATCTCGTCGAGGGCGGGTGCGATCATGCGGCAGGGGCCGCACCACTCGGCCCAGAAATCGACGACCACGGGGCCGTTCGCCTTGAGCACTTCGGCTTCGAAATCGGTGTCGGAAACCTTGCCAACGGCCATTTGAGTACCTCACTCGGTTAAACGAATCGGCGCGATACGGAATCGCGCCCGGGATCATGGTGCCAACCTATGAACGGCCCCTTGCCGGGTCAAGGACGCTCACGCCGAGATGAAGGGATGCCAGCGCCGCGTCCAGCGCGGGGGCTGAAATCTCCATGTATTCAAGGGCCTCGGTCCAAAGCAGGACGGCTCGGATCGGCTTTTGGGGATAAAGCCGCGCCAGCACCGCCCGGTACAGCGCAAGCTGCCGGACATAGGCGGCAGGGGCCTCGGCCGCACTCCTGGGCGCCGCCTGGTTGGTCTTGAAATCGACGATCAAAACCTCGTCCGAACGGACGACCAGCCGGTCGATCTGCCCGGACACCAGCGCCGGCGGGCGACCCGGCCGCTCCAGCCTGCCGGCAATGGCGACCTCCGCCCGGCTGCCGGCGGCAAACACGGGGGCGAATCGCGGCTCGGTGATCAGGGCGAGCACCTTGTCGACGAGCGCCGTGCGATCGGCGTCCGCCCAGTCCGCTGCATTGCGCGCCATGAAGCCGAGCGCGACCTCGCGCCGGCGCTCGGTGGCGATGTCGGGGAGGGATTGCAGCAGCCGGTGGACCAGCGTGCCGCGTTGCAATGCCAGCGCGCGGGATTGCACCGATTCGCCGGATCGTACGCTGCGGCCTTCCTCGGCCGGCTGACCGGACGGGCGGACCGGATCATCGTCGATGCTCTCGCGTGATGCCGGCGTCCGCAGCCAATCCGGCAACGCGATGGTCTGGTCTACGGACGCCGCCGGCGTCCCCAGCGCAGCCGCATCCTCCGGGCGGGCGAATCGGGTGACCTTGCCGAGCGGCGTCTCGATCACCTGCTTGTCGAGGCCCGAGCCTTTGAGCCCGGTGTCGATCAGATCGTACCAGCTCAGCTTGCGGACTGTCCTCATGTTGCCCGGCATGCAGCCGCCGACGATCAGGCGGTCGGCCGCGCGCGTCATCGCGACATAGAGCAGGCGGCGATATTCGTCCTCGGTCTCCTCGAGCATGGCCTTGCGTGCGTCTGCGACCAGCTTGGGATCATCCGCCTTGCGTCCGGCCCAGACCACGACCTCGCCGCCATTGCCGCGCGGCACGTGGATCAGCCGCACCCGCTGCGAATCCGCGGGCGACGAGGTGGTGTCGACCATGAACACGACCGAGGCCTCGAGGCCCTTGGCGCCGTGCACGGTCATCACCCGGACCTCGTCGCGCGAAATCTCCATGTCGCGCTTCACCTCGGTGTCGGCCGAGCGCAACCAGGCCATGAAACCCTGCAGCGAGGCCGGCGCCTTGCGTTCGTAGTTCAGCGCCAGCTCCAGGAATTCGTCGAGCGCGTCGTTGGCCTCGTGACCGAGCCGGCGCAGGATGCGGGCGCGGCCGCCGTCGCCCCCGAGCAGCCAGGCATAGAAGGCAAACGGCGTCTCCTCGCGCGCGCGGGCCTCGCAGGCTTCCAGCCGTCGCAGCGCAGTGGCGAACTTTTCGCTTCCGGCCGCGTGCTCGCCGAGCGCGCGGCGCAGCGATCCCTTGCGGTCGTGGGCGAGTTGAAAGAGGTCGTCGTCGTTGAGCCCGAACAGCGGGCTCTTCAGCGCCACCGCCAGCGCGAGATCATCCTGCGGCAACAGCAGCGCGTCCGCGAGGTTCATCAAATCGATGATGGCAATATGCTCGGTGAGCTTGAGCCGGTCGGCGCCAGCGACCGGAACACAGGCGTGCTTCAGCGCCTGGATCACGGCGTCGAACGCATTGCCGCGCCGGCGCACCAGGATCAGCATGTCGCCGTAACGCAGCGGCCGGCGCTCGCCTTCGTGTCCCGTCAGCGTGCCGCTTTCGACCAGCCGCTTGATCTCGGCCTGGATGCGGCGCGCGAGCTTGACCTCGGGGCTGGTGGCAGCGACGCCGTCGAACGGGGCGCGCCAGCCCTCGATGTCCTGCCGGTCGTCGGCTTCCGCCAGATCCCACAGCTCGATCACGCTGGGGCCTGCATCCGCGAGCGCGTTGTGCAGGGGGTGACCGATCTCGATCGAATGGATGCTCTTGTAGATCGCGGGATCGCGGAAGACGTGGTCGACCGAGTGCAGGATCGTGGCGCCCGAGCGGAACGAATAGGTGAAGGCGACGGGGTCGAATTTCAGCCCGGCCGCGGTGAACTTGCGGTGCAGCTCGCGCCGGCGCGCGTCGAACTCGTGGGGAGCGGCGCCCTGGAACGAGAAGATCGACTGCTTCTCGTCGCCGACGGCGAAGATGGTGCGATTCAGCCCCTCGCGTGCGCCTTCGCCTGCGGTGAATTCGGAGATGATGTGCGCGACGATGTCCCATTGCCGCGGGCTGGTATCCTGGGCCTCGTCGATCAGGACGTGATCGACGCCGCGGTCGAGCTTGTAGTGCACCCAGCCCGAGGAGATGCGATCGAGCATCGCCAGCGTCTTGTCGATCAAATCGTCATAGTCGAGCAGGCCGCGCTCCTGCTTTTCGCGGCGGTAGTTCGCGGCGGCGGCCGTTGCGATGTGCAGCAGGGCCGCGGTGCGGTCGCGCATGGTCATCGCGCGGCGCTTCTCGACCAATCCGCTGATGCGCGGCGCCTCGTTCTCGAACAGGCGGGCGACCGACGGGTTGTGCTCGCCAAACTTCTTGGTCAGCACGGCCTTGCGCGGCAGCTTTTCATCGGTGAGGAAGACGGACAGATACGCATCGACCTGCGCGCTGCCGGAAAACACCTTGGCCTCGCGCAGCCGCCCGGCCTGGTCGTTGTCGGACTTGCTGCCGTCCTCCAGCGCAAAGGCGATGTCGTCCCAGCGCGAGCGCGGCAAATAGGGTCCATCGAGGATCTCGGTCTCGACGTCCTCGATGCGGTCGCTGGCATCAACACCCAGCGCCGCCGCCATCTGCGCAGCCGCAGCTTCCGCGTTGCCAGCCTGATCCGTCCAGGCCATGAAATGATCCCGGCTCAGACACGCTTCGCGCACGACCTCCTTGAAGGTGACGTCGGCGGCGCTCGCCATCGCGGTCAGCAAGGCGCGGCCAGTGACGCTCTCCGGGTCGCGCGCGGCCTCCAGCAGCACTTTCAGATTGGCACGCTCCATCATGTCGTTCTGGTCGCGCTCGTCGATGACGGAAAAGCGCGCGGGCACGTTGGCCTCGAACGGGAATTGCTGCAGCAGCCGCGTGCACAGCGCGTGGATGGTCTGCACCTTCAGCCCGCCCGGCGTCTCCAGCGCACAGGCGAACAGTTTTCGCGCGTTGCGTCGCAATGTTCGATCAGGATACGGAATGCCGACCGCCTTGATCGCCGCGTCGAGCGCGGTGTCGTCGAGGGTGACCCAATGACCAAGCGTGGTGAACACGCGCTCGGCCATGTTGGCGGCGGCGGCCTTGGTGAAGGTGATGCAGAGGATCTTTTCCGGCGGCACGCCTGACAGCAAGAGGCGGATCACGCGCTGCACCAGCACGTGGGTCTTGCCCGAGCCGGCATTGGCCGACACGAAGGCGGACGCGGTCGGGTCCGACGCGCGCGCCTGCCGCGCGCGCACCTCGTCGGGGATGGGGCGCGGTGCCTTCACCATTCCTCGATCCCCAATCCGCCGGCCGCCGACCATTCCTTGATCCGGGCGAGGTCGTCATAGGCGCCGTAGCGGTTCGTCCACATCGGCAGGTTCAGCGAGGTGTAAGGCTGGTTCTCGTCGTCGAAGGCACGGATCAGCGCTTCCAGCTTGGCCCGCGCTTCGGCTGCCGCCGTGTCGGGCGGCCGCGGCTCGTCGCCTTGCTTGTATTTGAGCTCGAGAACGCGCTCCTCGCCCGGCGGGTTGTTGCCGCTGAGGCGGACATAGACGAGCTGGCTCACCGAGGCGCCGGCGTCGATATCGGAAAAACCGCCTTCGCGCAGGATCGCCGCCTCCAGCGTGAGCTGCGGCGACAGGCCCATGCGGACCTGCTTGCCGGTCGGCGGCTGCCCGGTCTTGTAGTCGAGGATGGCGTAGCCGCCGCCCTGGCGCCGCTCGATGCGGTCGGCGCGCGCGGAAAGCTTGAAGCTGCGCGTGCCGTCCAGCGGGATCGAAATCTCGCCCCGCGTCTCGGCCGTGATTGTCTCGAGCACGTCGCGCCGCGCCGTCTCCCATTCCCCGAACCAGCGGGCGATGCGCTGGAAACGCGGCCACCATAACGCGCGCGCCTCGGGCCGCTCCATCAGTGGCGCAAAGTGCTTCTCGCCGATCGCGCGCAGCACGCGCGCCGGGTCGGCGGGCAGATGTGCCGCGTAGCGTTCCGTGAATTCGCCGATCGCATTGTGGATCGCCGAGCCGCGGTCGGCGGCGGACAATGGCATGTCGACGGGATCGAGCGCCGCGAGTTTGAGGATTCGTTTGGCGTAGATCGTGTAGGGGTCGCGCAACCAGTCTTCGATCTCGGTCACCGACATCGTCAGCGGCCGGGCGGCGCGCGGCGGCCGCGGCTCGGGTTGCTTGATCGGCTCGACCTTGTCGGGCTGGTCCAGCGCGCCTGCGAACTGCACGTATTTTTTGCCGGCGCGAATCGCCGCCTTCCAGAGCTCGTCGCCCGCGACCGCCTCGAGCCGATGCAGGAAGCGCGAGGCCACCGCCGGCGCGCCGCCGGCCTTGGCGGAATGGGTGAGGATCACCTCGTCGCCGCCGAGCAGTTGCGCGAAGTCATGCGCGGAGAGGCCGATGCGGCGCTCCGGCAGATCGAGGCCGAGCTCGTGCCGCATCGGCCGGCTCAGCCATGGGTCGATACGCGGCGCCGGCGGCCAGACGCCTTCGATCAAGCCGCCGACGATGACGCGGTCGGCCTGCATCAGGCGCGATTCCAGCGGGCCATAGATTTGCAGCCGTGCGCCCGGTCTGTCCGGCCGCCGCACAGCGCGGTCGCTGAAGGCGGTCTGGAAAACGTCCGCGTAGTCGGGCAGCGTCACCATCAATCCGCTGGTGGTGCCGCCGCGCAGGAGATCGTCGAAGGCGCCGGCGAGTGCGAGGCCCTCGCGGTCCTCGAAGGCGAGCGAAATGTCCTGCTCGTCGCGCGACAGCGCGATCATGATCTCGCGATGCCGGTGCGCGAGCTCGGCGAAGTCGTATGGCTTCGACGCTGGCAGGCTCTCGATCGGTGCGAGCGTATGCTGCAAGGCGTCGATCAGCGCCTGGACGCGATCGAGATCCTCGGCCTTGAGACGCGCGCGGGGTTCGGCGCGGTGCAGCGCAGAGACCTCGCTGCGCCAGAGCTTGGCCAGCTCCTCGCGAAAGCGGTTGAACTCGCGTAACAGGCCGGCCGTGCCGGAAGGCGGACGCGTGCCGCGCAAGACCGCGAGCTCGAGGTCTTCGATCGCAGCTTTCCATGCACCCGGTACGCGGCCGAGCCGGCACAGCGGATGCTTCAGCATCGCCAGCAGCGTCGGTGGCTCCAGTCCCTTTGTCGCTGCCTCCGCCACGAGCCGCGCGAAAACGCCGGCGGAGGTTTCCATCAGGACGTCGCCGCCGGAATCATCGAAACTGAGACCCCATCGGGTGAGCGCGGCCATCACCCGTCGCGCCAGCGCGCGGTCGGGCGTCACCAGCGCGGCGGTCTTGTCGAGATGCCGTGCTTCGCGCATCGCAATCGCAATCGCGAGCGCTTCCATTTCCGGATTGGGGGCTTCGACCACCGCGAGATCAGTCATGCCGCCTGCGATTGCCGCGGCGACATCCGGCTGCTTCAGCCGGTGGTGCCAGACTTCCGTCTTGGCCGACGGCCGCATCGATTCCGATGCGAGCAGATCGCGGCCGCCTGCGGCCGGCGGCTGGAGGATCTCGACGTCGCTGCGCTTGATGCCGAAGCGTTGCAGCATTGCGTGCATGGCATATTGCGGATGGTTCGAGGCTGGGTGCTCCGCGAATTTGCCGAGGGCATCGCGCACGCCGCCGATGGTCCGCCAGGCGTCGTCGTCGAGGTCGGTGTCGAGGCCCGGCAGCACCACCGCGCCATGCGGCAGCGATGCGACTGCGTGCAGGAATTTTGCGGTTGCGGGCATCGAGCCGGTCGAGCCCGCCGCGATGACAGGCCCGTTCGGATGTGCGGTCAGCCGTCTCGCTTCCGCCGCGATCAGGAGATCGCGCCGTGCCGCCGGCTCGATCCGGTTGATCTCGGCGAGATGACTGGGCCAGGCGATCCGCGCGATGCGCAAAAATTCGAGCGAGTGCTGCCAGTAGCGGTCGAGGTTGTCAGGCACGAGGCCATCGAGCGCGTTCCAGTCGACGCCGCGCGTGACCATGTCGTCGATCAGGCGCGCGAGGTCGCCGGCGAGCGCCAGCGTCGAGGCGGGCCCGCCGACCACCAGTGGCGCCAGCACCGGGCCCTTGGCCCAGGCGGCGACGAGCTGCGCCAGCGTCAATCGCCGTTCGAGCTCGCCAAGCCGCGGCGGAATCTCGAGCGGCACGGCACCGGAGAACTGCTCGCCTTCATCGGCGAAGGCGAGCTCGTCCTCGTCGATGTCGCCGAGCGCGACGATGCGCGGCAGCACGACGGCATCTGCCCTCATCTCGTCGAGGAAGATCTCGCGCACGACGCGCATCGCGCGCCGGGTCGGCAGGTAGAGCGTCGCATCCGCCAGCCGCGCCGGTTCCTTGCGCGCCTCGAAGCCATCGACCAGCCGTCCCTCGAGCAGGGCCGTGACGACCGTGCGCAGGAACGGAACTGAGATGGGGACGCTGAAAACGCGCATGGGCTGCCTGATTCGGAGGAACAGGCAATATAGGGAGGCGGAGTCGAATGGTCATGGGTGCGGGTGAGTAGTCCCCGCTGTTCGCGGGACCGGTACAGGTCTCGTAGGGTGGGCAAAGGCGCACTTGCGCCGTGCCCACGATCTCTCTCGATCACAAAAAATGCGTGGGCACGCTTCGCTTTGCCCACCCTACGGCACTGTGTCTGGAGCGGCCCTAAGCCACGCTCTCCAGAAACGCCTCTTCCGCGGCGTGGACGGCGTCGGGCGTGCCGACATGCATCCAGACGCCGTCGAGGCGCAGGCCAAACAGCCGCTCCTGCTCGTTGGCGCGGTCGAACATCCTGGTCAGCGAGAACTCGCCCTTCGGCGCGCCTTCGAAGATCGCGGGGGACAGGATCGCCGCGCCTGCATAGACGAACGGAACGACTTCCTTCTCCTTGCGCTTGCGCAAGGCGCCGTCGGGCAGCATGCCGTAATCGCCGCGGCCGCTATAGCCGATGCTGGTCGCGGTCGGCGCCATCAGCAGCAGGATGTCCATTCGATCAGGGTCGAAATTTTCCGCAAGGCGCGTCAGGTTCGGGCGCACGCCGTCGATCCACAGCGTGTCGGAATTGACATGATAGAACGGCGCATCGCCGAGCAGCGGCAGCGCCTTGACCACGCCGCCGCCGGTGCCGAGCACCTGGTCGCGTTCGTCCGAGATGGTCACGCGCGGGTGCTGGCGCGATGCGACGTGATCGATGATCTGGTCCGGCAGGTAATGCACGTTGACCACGGCGTCGGTCACGCCGGCCTGGCCGAGCTTGTCGAGCACGTGATCGAGCAGCGGCTGCCCGGCGACCGGCACCATCGGCTTCGGCATCTTGTCCGTCAGCGGACGCATGCGCAGGCCGAACCCTGCGGCGAGCACCATGGCTTTGGTCGGTTTGACGGACATCCTTCGCTTTCTCAGACCTATCGCCTTCGCAGCAATCCTAACACGAGGCTGGATCAGCCGCACCGCATCTCAACCCGCCTTAACCAGCCGCCGTGACGGTTGTACGACGAGTGTTGCCGTCATGCCCCGACGGCTGTGGAACGCGCCTTTTTCTTCTTGTCGCCGACTTTCAGGAAATTGACGCCGATCTGGTCGCCATTGACCCAGGCCAGCTCGCAGCGCCGGTAGGCCAGCCCGGTGGACGACAGCAGCAGGAAGAACTCTTTCAGATGCAGGCCTTCGACCGAGCCGTCGATGGTCAGCTTGGCGCCGCTATCGGAGACGTCCTCCATGGTGCATTCGCGCCGCCAGGTCCCGTCGATACCCATCATCTGGGCCGGAATCCCACGCTCGAAAACGACCCGGCTGTTGCTACGCTGGTCCGTCTTTACCGCCATCTGCCCGCTCCAGGCCGTATTTTCCCGGCTGCCTCGCCGCGAGAATACCGACGTCTTGGCTAACAGCCGGTAAATCGGGCCTCGAATCAGGCCTGTGGCGGACTTTGGGGTGGGGGGACGTTGGCGAGATACCAATCGCGCAGGAAGCTCAGCGCGGGATGGGCCAGCGAGCGCTGGAGGTAGGTCCAGATCCGTGGCTGGTGACGCAGATAGTGTGGCTTGCCGTCGCGGCGGTTGAGGCGAGCGAAGGTGCCGAGCAGCCGCGTGTTCCGCTGCGCCGACATGATGGCGTAGAGCTCGGCGAAGCCGGCGGCGTCGAAGCTCGCATCGCTCGCGCGGCGCGCCTTGATGTAGCGCGACAGCAGCGTCAGCTCGATGTTTTCGGGCACGTCGATGCGCGCGTCCTGCAGCAGCGACACCACGTCATAGGAGTGCGGACCGAGCACGGTGTCCTGAAAGTCGATCACGCCGACGCGTTCGATGCCGGTGCGGTTGCCGAGCCAGATCAGGTTTGGCGAATGATAGTCGCGAATGATCCACGTCCTCGGCGCCGCCAGCGGCTTCTTCAAGAGCTCGCGCCACATCGCAAAAAATTCCGCGCGCTTCTCGTCGCTCAGCGGCGCGTTGCGGTCGGGCAGATACCATTCCGGCATCAGGCCGATTTCGATCAGCATCGCCTCGACGTCGAAGACGGGAATGGCGTAGGTCTGCCCGTCGAGCGGCAGCGTCTCCGGCAGCGTCTTGCCGTGCAGGAACGCAAGCGCGTCGGTCGCGGCCTCGTAACGCTCGACGATCGGGCGCGGCGGATCGCCTTCGATCACGCCTTCGCTGCCGAAATCCTCCGAGATCAGAAAACCGTGGTCGAGATCGAAATGGTGGATCACAGGTGCCGAGAGGCCCTGCGCGCGCAAACCTTCGTCGATGGCGACGAAGGGCTTTACATTCTCGGCAAGATGCACCGCGGCGCTGTAGGACTTTCCGTTGTAGAGGGCCGCGCCGTCGGGCCGCTGCGGGAAGTTCATGAGGATGACAATCTCGTCGTCGCGCAGCAGCCGCGCATAGGAGCGCGTCGATGCATCGCCGGCCATGCGCCTGCGCGTTGCGCCGATGTAACCGGACGCGTCGAGGAATTCGCGCAGTGCCTTCAGCCGCGCGACGACGGCCGCGCCCTTGCCGTAACCGGTGATGTCGGCGGCGCGCGCATTCGAGCCCAGTGCCGGCCGGTGCGTCAGCGCAATGTCGATGCGATCGGCGGGCATCGCCGACGGCGCGCGCTCCGGCCATTCGATCAGGACCAGCGTGGCATCGGGCAGCGGCGACAGCCCGATCTCCTCGAGCTCGCTCTCGTCCTCCACGCGATAGAGATCGGCGTGCAGCACTGGAAACGGCGGCAGCTCGTAGCCCTGCACCAGCGTGAAGGTCGGGCTCGGCACTTCCAGCTCCTCGTCGCCGGCGAGATAGCGGATCAGGCTGCGTGCCGCGGCGGTCTTGCCGGCGCCGAGATCGCCGGTGAGGGTGATGACGTCGCCGGGACCGACCAGCAGGGCGAGATCGGCCATCAATTGCGCCGTGGCCGTCTCGTTGTGAAG
>RXJC01000059.1 GCA_003963435.1 Bradyrhizobiaceae bacterium
TTTCAAGGCGCTGGCACAAGCCATCGCGACCGACATCAACAACCGCCCGCCTTTGTATGACCGGACCGTGCAGACCGTCGGCGAGCTCGCCCGCATGCACGGATTCGACGTCGCCGACATCATCATTCCCGCTCGCCTTGCGGATCGGCCGCCACCCGGAAAGGGTGTTTCCCTCGTCGGCCAGAACCGCGTGCTCTACGAGCTGGACGGTTCTGCGCTCGGGCTCAACTCGATCGCGGATGCGGTGCGCGTGATCGCGCAGTTCGTTCCGGACCAGGCGCCGTTCGATCCGACCGCTTTGGAAGCTGCCGCGGTGTCCACACCGGTTCTCGGCCGGGAGAAGCTCGATTTCAGCCGTGGCGGGGCGGGCGTTGCGGCGTTGGTCGAGGGATGGAGCGAGCCCGAGCAATGGGGCACCTGGTCGGTCGCCAGGCATTGTGTGCTTCGCTTCGTGGTTGATCCCATTCCGTCACGACCGACCGCGCTCGTGCTGATGTGCCGGGCGTTCGTTTCGGATGGAAATCCACGGCTGCAGGCGGTTTGCCGTGTCGGCGACGGGCCACAGCAACAATTGACGTTCACGCAAGGCGCGTTCGCGGGCCAGCGCAGGTTGACGCTCGATCCCGCCACGATTGCCGCCGACGGAACTCTGACCATCAGCCTGTCGCTCTCCGATCCGCGCTCGCCCGCTGATCTTGGATTGAGTTCCGACGCCCGCCCCCTCGGCATCGGCCTCGAGCGGATCTGGCTCGATGACGACGTCCGTGCGTCACGAGGCCGCTGACTGCCGTCTGCTCAGTACTGCAGCAAGCTCAGCTTGTGGGCGTAGTGAAAGACGACCTGCTTTGCCAGGTAGGGAGCGATGGCGCGGCGGATCTGCATCTGCGTCGGATCGAAGCCGAGAGTTCGGCGCCGCAAGATGCCCATCTCTCTGACGCCGACCGCGTAGGTCGACGCCGTCTTCTGGGCGTCGTGGATTCGGAAACAGGCGAGAAATCGGGGCAGACGCACGAATTTGAAGCCCGCTTCCTGCGCTCGCAGGATGAAGTCCCAATCCATCGCGTAATGGAAGCTTTCGTCGATTGGGCCGATCCTGTCCCACACGCGTCTGCGCCAGAACATCGTTTCCTGTGGGATATAGTCGGCATATCGCAGCGCGCGTCCGTCGTGGGGCGGCAGCACGGCGCGGCCGACCTCGAGGCCTTCGCGATCGATGAAGACGCGATGTCCATAGACGATGTCGACATGTGGATGCGCCATGAAGTAGTTGGCGACATAGGCCAGCGTCCCCGGCAATAACATGTCGTCGCTGTTGAGATAGGCCATGATCTCGCTATCGACGCCGGAAAAGCCGAGATTGATGGCATTGGACTGACCGTTGTCGGGTTCGCTCTTCCAGCTGATGCTGTTGCCGTGGCTCTTCAGGAGATCTGTCGTACCGTCGATCGAGGCGCCGTCCTGCACGTGATAATACAGGTTCGGATAGTTTTGACCGACGATGCTCTCGATCGTGGCGCCCAGATACTGCCCGTGGTTGTAGCTCGGCGTGACCATCGCGATCCGCGGTGCATTCGTGCCGATCGCGGGTGCCGGCGGGAAAGCCGTCAGGTTGAGCAGGCGCGGCGGATATTGCTCGAACGTCCACATCGGCGGGCGGCGCCAGAGGCTGCGCAGCGAGGAACGTCTTTGCCCGGCGGCGATGAGGTCCAGGTTCCTTTCCAGGAGCGCGACGCGATTTTCGAGCTGCTCCAATCGCTGTTCGAGGCGCTGCCTGAACTCGTCGTCCATCTATCGCTCTTTCGCAAATCAGTACGTACAAAATCAATGGGTTATTCTTACAGGTCTCCGGCCTGCCGCGCCAGTTCATGGTCCCGTCAACGCGACTGTCCGGCGCGATTTAGGAGCGTTTCGATGGTCCGGACGGGCCGATTGCGAACGGCTGTTCACCTGTCTCGATCGAGGTGGCATGCAGGACGTAGCGCTCCGGGCCGGGCGTGACGGCGTCGAACGGCCAGCACGTCGTAAGCACGAGCTCCACGCCCTGCGCCAAGGGATCGATGCCGGGCGCGTCGGCACGGACCACGGCCGAGTAGTCCGCCCGGTAGCGGAAATGCCTGCCGTCGCGGCGGGTGATCTCGATGACGTCTCCGACGGCAACGTTCCGCAAGAAGCGAAAATGCGTGTCACGATGTGCCGCATATACGGCAACCCCGCGCTCGCCGGCGTCCACCGTTTGGGGGATATGGCCCGGACCGAAGGCGAGTGCCTGGCCGCTGACGCCTTCCAGCACGATCGCGCTGGCGCCGATCCGCTTTACCTCGATCCGCGCCACCGGCCAGGTGTCGGCCCACGACCACGGCTTGACCGCCTCGCCCGTCGCAACGCTCCTGTCGAAGGCGCGCTCCAGCAGCACCTGGGCAAGCCAGGCCTTGGCGTGGATGTAGGCGCCGTCACCGAACAGGACGAGACCGATCAGGGCCAGAACCAGCGGAGGGATGAAGCGGGGCATCCTGCAAATTCCCGTCATTGCGAGGAGCGAAGCGACAAAGCAATCCAGACTGTCTCAGTGGATAGATTCCTGGATTGCTTCGCTTCGCTCGCAATGACGAATTCGATTTCGGCAGCCTATTAGAAAAAAGACGCGCGCGGCCGTTGACGGGACGGGCAGCCGCGCGCGCTAACAGAGGAGTCGGGGGGCTCCTCTCTCAAGCGGCGTCGGTGAGCAAGGGCCGACGCCGGTTGACCACGAACAGGATCAGGGCGAGCACGATCAGGATCAGACCCGCGATCATCTTCAGCTCGGCCGAGGTTGCCGTCTTGGGCAGACGGATCGCATCGGGCGTTGCAGGTGCCGGGCGCCGCGCCGCCGGTGAGTTGGCTGCATCGGCATGGCGTTCACGCAACTGCGACGGGAGCTGCGGCCGTTCGCCGAACACTTTCTCGAAATCCCAGCCGGCCGGCAGGTTGATCGGCAATTCGCTGAGCTTGAGCGGCGCGCCTTCGGGGCGGCTCGGCGTCTTGTCGACGGCGACAAGGCTGGTCAGGCGGGTGACGATCTGATGGTCGAGCGCCAGCGCCAGGATCGCCTTGTCGGCCTCCTCGGGCGCGAGCTCGCGCATGGCGCGCGCGACTTCGGCGTCGCCGATCTTGCGCTTGGCCCAGAGTTTCGACAGGCCCTTGCCTTCTGCGGCATTTTGCAGCGGCAGCGTCACCGACCAGGGACGATCGCCGACGCGTCCCTTGATCTCGAGCGAGCCTGCAAGCCTGGCGAGCTTTGCCGCCAGCACCAGCGGCTCGTCGCGATAGACGTCGGGGATGATCGCAGGCGTCACGTCGGCCTTGGCCTCGGAAAATTTCGCGGAGAGGCCGGTCACGGCGGGGTTTTCGAGCTTGGCGAACAGGCCGCGCATGCGCTCCTCGACCTGCTCGACGGAGCCGATATGGGTGAAGGCGCCGCGGCCGAGCTCGGCGGCGCGGGTCATCAGATAGGTGTTGGGCGCCGAGCCTATGCCGACCATGAAGATGCGCGAGCGGCCGCGCATCGCCGTGATCGTTTCGAACAATTGCTGCTCGTTGCCGATGGCGCCGTCGGTCAGGAAGATGACCTGGCGAACCATGCCGGTGTCGCCGAGCTTGTCGGCCAGCGCGGCCCGCATGGCCGGCACCATCTCGGTGCCGCCGCGTGCCTGCAAGGCGCTCACGAACGAGGTCGCCTCGCCGACATGTGCGGCGTCTGCCGGCACGGAGGCGGGAGACAACACGTCCATGGTATCGTCGAAACGGATGACGTTGAAGCGGTCGGCCGGCTGGAGGCGGGAGAGCGCGTAAGTGAGGCTCGCCTTGGCCTGAACGATCGAGGTGCCGCCCATCGACCCCGAATTGTCGATCACGAACACGACCTCACGGGGTAGCGGCTTCTGCGTCGCCTGCTCGGCGCTCGGCGGCGTGACGAAGGCGAGCAGATAGTCGGAATCGCCGACATGTTCGCGGAACAGGCCGATCGACGGCGCCTTCTCGGCGGCGGGCTTCCAGGTCAGCTCAAAGTCGCGGTCGGCGGGGACGGCACCATCGGCGAGCGTGACGACGCGTGTCATGTTGTCCGGACTCTCGATCTTGACTTTATGGTGGTGGCTCTTGACCTCGCCAAGCGCGAAGCC
>RXJC01000077.1 GCA_003963435.1 Bradyrhizobiaceae bacterium
TCCTTGGTGGCGATGAAGCGCGTGCCCATGTTCATGCCGGCGGCGCCGAGCGACAACGCCGCGACGAGGCTGCGCCCGTCGGCCATGCCGCCGGAGGCGACGAACGGGATCTTCAACTCCTCCGCTGCCCGCGGCAGCAGGATCATGTTGGGAATGTCGTCCTCGCCGGGATGACCGCCGCACTCGAAGCCGTCGACGCTGACGGCGTCGCAGCCGATGCGCTCGGCCTTCAGCGAGTGGCGGACCGAGGTGCACTTATGGATGACCTTGATGCCGGCCGCCTTCAGCGCCGGCATGTAGGCTTCCGGACTGCGGCCCGCGGTCTCCACCGCCTTGATGCCGCCCTCGACGATGGCTGCGATGTATTCCGGATAAGGCGGCGCCGAGAAGGTCGGCAGGAAGGTGAGGTTCACGCCGAACGGCTTGTCGGTCATGTCGCGGCAGCGCGCGATCTCCTTGGCGAGCAGTTCCGGCGTCTTTTGCGTGAGGCCGGTGATGATGCCGAGCCCGCCCGCATTGGAGACGGCAGCGGCAAGCTCGGCGAAGCCGACGAAATGCATGCCGCCCTGGATGATGGGATGCTCGATGCCGAACAGTTCGGTGATCGCGGTCTTCACTTAATTACCTCCCGGAATCCTGCTTTGGGTTGGGTGCAGTCTAGCCGGACTTTTGCGCCGCGGTCACCCTTTCTCTGCGATTGGAGGCAAGGCCCGTCAATGCCCCCGCGCCGGCGCACCCAGCTTGACCGGGCGTAGCACCGCCGCCGTGGGGATCATCAGCACCGCGATGATCGCAAGCGTCCAGAACACGTCGATATAGGCGAGGAAGTCGACCTGCTGCTGCAAGGTGCGCCCGACCCAGGCGACCGCCTGCGAGGCCGCATCGCTCGCATTGGAGCCTTGCGCCTGGAAGTAGCGTGTCATCGCCTCGATGGTCTGCTGGTAGCCGAGGTCTGACGGCGCGGCGTGCTCGATCAGGCGGCTCTGGTGGAATTGCTGACGCTGCGCCAGCACGGTTTGCGCCAGCGCGACACCCATGGAGCCACCAATGTTGCGGGCGACGTTGATCAGGGCCGAGGCCTGGTTGGTCTTGTCGGGCGGCACGCCGTCATAGGAGGCGGTCGTCACCGGCAGGAACAGGAAGGGCAGACCGAGCGCGAGGAAGATGCGCGACAGCGCGGCGTATCCGTAGGTGATGTCGGCGGTGAGCCCGGTGAGATGCCACATCGAGAACGCGACGATGGCTGCGCCGAGCATGATGAGATATTTTGGCTGCACCGTGCTGACGAGCCGGCCGACCACGGGCATCAGCACCAGGGTGGCGATGCCGCCCGGTGACAGCGCAAGGCCGGCCAGCATCGCCGTATAGTTCAGCTCAGTCTGGAGCAATTGCGGCAGCAGCTGCGTGGTCGAGATCAGCACCGCGCCGGTGGCGAGCATGACCAGGAAACAGGCGGCGAACTGGCGGCGGCCGAGCAGGCGAAGATCGACGATCGGCTCCTCCCGCGTCAGCTCCCACGGGATCAGCGCGAGCAGCGCGGCCGCGGCCAGCAGCGCGAAGACGATAATCATGTTCGATCCGAACCAGTCGTTGCGCTGGCCTTCGTCGAGCACGAATTCGAGCGAGCCGAGCCCGATCGCGACCAGCAGGAAGCCGATGTAATCGACACGCAGCCCCTTGCTCAGCAGCCTCTCCCTCTCCTCCTCCGCCCCCGAGGGCTCCCTCACCAGCGTGCCGACCAGGAACAGCGACAGCAGGCCCATCGGCACGTTGATCAGGAAGACCCAGTGCCAGGTATAGGTATCGGTGATCCAGCCGCCGAGTGTCGGTCCGATCACCGGCGCGACCACGACGGCGACGCCATAGATCGCGAAGGCCTGGCCGCGCTTGTGCGGCGGGAAGGAGTCGGCAAGGATCGCCTGCTCGCTGGTGGCCATGCCGCCGCCGCCGAGGCCCTGCAGAATGCGAAACAGCACCAGCGACTGCAGATTCCAGGCAAAACCGCACAGCAGCGAGGCAAAAGTGAAGGTCGCGACGCACATCATGTAGAAGCGCTTGCGGCCGATCACGGTCGCGAGCCAGCCCGAGATCGACAGCACGATGGCGTTGGCGACGAGATAGCTGGTGATGACGTAGGTGCTCTCGTCGATGCCGACCGCGAGGCTGCCTGCAATGTGTCGCAGCGCGACATTGGCAATGGTGGTGTCGAGCACCTCCATGAATGTCGCGATCGAGACCACGAAGGCGATGAGATAGGGATTGTGCCCGCCGGCCGCCGAGCGCTCCGGCGACCAGCCGCCCGCGCTGCCCTGCACGGCGTCCGTCATCGCACCCTGGCCCAGGGGACGACCGACATGCCGGGACCGACGGGCAGATCGGCCGGCCAATTGTCGACCACGATCTTCACCGGCACGCGCTGCACCACCTTAACGTAGTTGCCGGTGGCGTTCTCCGCCGGCAGCAGGCTGAACGCGGTGCCGGAGCCTGGCTGCACGGAATCGACATGGCCGGTGAGCTTGCGGCCGGGATAGGCATCGATGCGGATCTCGACCGGCTGGCCCGGGCGCATGTCGGCGAGCTGGGTCTCCTTGTAGTTCGCGACGATCCAGACCTCGTCGGGCACGAACATCATCAGGCTCTGTCCCGCCGTGACGAAGGTGCCCTTGGCGCCGGAGAGCTTGACGACGCGACCGGACTGCGCCGCGACGACGTTGGTGTATTGCAGGTTCAGCTTGGCCTGATCGAGCTGCGCCTGCGACTGTTCGAGCTGCGCCTTGGCGCCTTCGAGCTGGGCCTGCAGCGTCCTGATGCCGAGTTGCGCCGACGTCACGGCCGTCTTGGCGCGCTCGGTATTGGCTTGCTGGGCCTGCAGATCGGAACGGGTCTGCTGCTGACGCTGCACGGTGCCGGCGCCCTTCTCGACCAGCTCTTCCGCGCGCTTGAACTCTTCCTGCGCGAACTGAAGCTGGGCTTGCGCCTGCTCGAGCTGCGCTTGCGCCTGCTTGATCTGCTCCCGTTGGGAATCGATCTGCGCCTCGACATTGGCGATGTTCGCCTTCGCGCTGGCGACCTGCGCATTGGCCTGATCGATGGCGATCCGATAGTCGCGCTCGTCGATTTTGGCGAGAAGATCGCCGGCATTGACATGCTGGTTGTCCGTGACCGGAACGTCGGTCACGTAGCCGCCGACCTTTGAAGCGACCGAAAAGCTTCGCGCTGCGACGAACGCGTCGTCGGTCGATTCATAGTGACGGACCTCGAGCCAGTACAGCAGGCCGCCAACGAGCGCGGCAGTCAGAACGACGGCGCCCAGGGTTGCGAGCAGCCAGTGCTGGCGAAGGCGGTCACGCAGCGACGGCGCCTTGGTCGGCTCGGCGCTGGCCTCGGCGGTTGAGGCAGGCTGGGGTCTTGGAGCTTCCTTTGCGCGTTGCGGCTGCTCCGCGGACGGCCCACGCTCCCGTGTCTGAGCATCCACGGCCAACGAACCTCTCTCGGCATTGAGCTGGCGCCAGGCCGTTTGAGTGCCGATCTTTGCGCCGCGGGCCTAACCACGGCGCCGCAACATGGTTCCGCCAAAACAACGTGCCGCCGTCATTCGTGAATGCGACGCTCAAAAAGGAAGCGCGGCACTGACTGGCCGCGCTTCGTTCCTTGACGGACATCTACGCATTGTCAGTGCGTCTTGGTCTCATGCCATTTCTCCAGATCGGGCTTCACCTCGTCCGATCCCTGTTCCTTCTCCGGGTTTCCCTTCCAGGGCTTGTTGGTCTGTCTGTGCGATCCCCAATCGCTCTGATCCCGGGGATCGTCAGTGGGCCGTTCCTTGCTCATGGAGTTGTCCTTCGGTTATGCAAACGGGACGCCGTAATAGGCATTGATGCCGCGGACGGCCGCTTCATCACCCCAGTTCCATTGGCTCGCCTCGCCGTATTTCGGGGCGGCCTCCAGATCTTTGGCTGTGATCGCGGTGATGTAGCCGCCAAGCTCGGTGTCGTATTTCAGCGACTGCCAAGGCAACGGATAATGATCATTGCCAAGACCAAGGAATCCGCCGAAACCAAGCACCGCGTAGGACACCTTGCCGCTGACCTTGTCGATCATCACCCGCTCGATCGAGCCGATCTTGTTTCGATCGGCGCCGAACACCGATGTTCCCTCGACCTTGTCGCTTCCGATCAGCCGACCCATTTCGTCGCGATCGAGTTCGCCTTGATTAAGCATCGTCATTCTCCACTCAGCCATTTGTGATTCAACCGCGAGGGGGCCGCGATCGTTCCGGCCTGTTCCCCGGAGCGAACCAGGAACATCAAGCGGAAGGAGCCGTTCTCTGGGCTTCAACCACACAAAGGCCGCGCGATGTCCCAGACCGTCTCCGACTTCATCGTTCAGCGTCTGCATCAATGGGGCGTGCGCCACATCTTTGGGTATCCCGGCGACGGCATCAATGGCGTGTTCGGCGCGATGAACCGTGCCCAAGGAAAGGACGACAAGATCGGCTTTATCCAGGCGCGGCATGAAGAGATGGCGGCGTTCATGGCGAGCGCCTACGCGAAATTCTCCGGCCAGCTCGGCGTCTGCATTGCGACCTCCGGCCCTGGCGCCTCGCATCTCATCACCGGGCTCTACGATGCGCTGCTCGATCACCAGCCGGTGCTGGCGATCGTCGGCCAGCAGGCCCGCAATGCCCTCGGCGGGCATTATCAGCAGGAACTCGACCTTCTCTCGATGTTCAAGGACGTCGCCGGCGCTTACGTCATGCAGGCCTCCTCGCCTGCGCAAGTGAGGCACCTGATCGACCGCGCGGTGCGGATCGCGCTGGCGCGGCGGACCCCGACCGTGATCATCCTGCCCAACGACTTGCAGGAGGAGCCTTACGAAAGCCCGCCCCGGGCCCACGGCACCCTGCATTCCGGCATCGGCTACAGCGCCCCCAGCATCATGCCGCGCGAGGCCGATCTCGATCGCGCAGCGGAGGTCCTCAATGCCGGCAAGAAGGTTGCGATGCTCATCGGCGCCGGCGCGCTTGGCGCCACCGACGAGGTGATCGCGGTCGCCGACCGCCTGTCGGCGGGCTGCGCCAAGGCGCTGCTCGGCAAGGCCGCACTGCCCGACGAGCTGCCATGGGTCACCGGCTCGATCGGGCTGCTCGGCACCGAGCCCAGCTACAACATGATGATGGAGTGCGACACGCTGCTGATGGTTGGCTCCGCCTTTCCTTACGCCGAATTTCTGCCCAAGGAAGGCGCCGCACGCGGGGTTCAGATCGACATCGACGCCAGCATGATGTCAATCCGCTTTCCCATGGAAGTCGGCCTCGTCGGCGATGCCGCCGAGACCTTGCGCGCATTGCTGCCGCGACTGAAAGCCAAGAGCGACGGCGCCTGGCGCCAGGGTATCCAGGAGGACGTCGCGACATGGTGGAAGACACTGGATGACCGCGCACATCAACCCGCGTCGCCGGTCAATCCGCAGCTCGTCGCCTGGGAATTGTCCCCGCGCCTGCCCGAGCGCGCTATCATCACCAGCGATTCCGGCTCCTGCGCCAACTGGTTCGCGCGCGATCTAAAGATGCGGCGCGGCATGATCGCTTCGCTCTCCGGCGGCCTCGCTTCGATGGGCGCCGCGGTGCCCTATGCGCTCGCCGCGAAATACGCCCATCCCGATCGGCCGGTGATCGCCCTCGTCGGCGACGGCGCCATGCAGATGAACAACATGGCCGAGCTGATCACCGCCGCGAAATACTGGCGCACCTGGAAGGATCCGCGCTTCATCGTCTGCGTCTTCAACAACGAGGACCTCAACCAGGTCACGTGGGAGCAGCGCATCATCAACGGCGATCCCAAATTCGAGGCCTCGCAGCGCGTTCCCAACGTCTCCTATTCCCGCTTTGCCGAGCTCATCAGCCTGCGCGGCATCTTCGTCGACAGCCCGGAGCTGCTCGGCTCGGCCTGGGAGCAGGCGCTTGGATGCGAGATGCCCGTCGTGCTGGAGGTGAAGACCGATCCCGAGGTGCCGCCGCTGCCACCGCACATCACGCTTCAGCAGGCCAAGAACTTCTCGCTCGCGCTGCTGAAGGGCGATCCGAACGAAACCAGCGTCATCAGAGGCGCTGCACGGCAGGTGCTCGAGACCATCCTGCCCGGAAAGGAGTGAACCATGAGCGATTTTCGCGACATCCAGCATGGCGTCAACGACCCCGTCGACGGCCTCGACGTGAAGCGCCAGATCAACGACAACAAGACGCCACATGAGAGCGCGCAGCGCCATGCCGACGTGCGCGCCGATGCGACCGCAACGCCGGCGGAGCCATTCCTACCCGAGCGGCTGCGGCGCCAAGCGACCGATCCCATCAATCCGCGTTCCGGGCGGAATCCCACAGATTAGCCATTAGGAACCACGGCCCCTGCGGTGTGTTGATCGGCGCAACATGGCGCGGCAACGGCCGCGCGTCCAATTGGAGGACCAGACATGAAACGGACCGTCATCGCCCTTGCTTGCGTGCTGTTCGCAGGCCCTGCGCTCGCCCAATCGCTGGGAGAGAAGACCGGCGTCAACTCGGCGCTCGGTGTCGCACCTGCTACCGCCGACTTTGTCAAGGAAGTCGCCATCAGCGACATGTTCGAGATCGAATCGAGCAAGCTTGCCGAGCAGAAGGGCAACGCCCAGGAGAAGAGCTTCGCGCAGCAGATGATCACCGATCACACCAAGACCAGCGCCGAGCTCAAGGGCCTGGTCGGCGATAAGAAGGTTCAGGCGACCCTGCCGACGGCGCTCGACAGCTCGCATCAGAGCAAGCTCGACAAGCTCAAAAACGCCTCGGGCAAGGATTTCAGCTCCGATTACAATTCCTATCAAGTAAGCGCCCATGAGGATGCCGTGTCGCTGTTCGAGCGCTACGCCAAGGGCGGCGACAATTCGGCGCTGAAGGACTGGGCCGGCAAGACGCTGCCGGCGCTCAAGCACCATCTCGACATGGCCAAGGAGCTCGGGAAGGCGCCGAGCGTCGGCCAGTCCAACAAGTAACGCACTCCTGAAGGACGCCGGCGTGCCCGGCGTCCTTCGCTTAGCAACGTCGATCGTCTCCGCGCATTGAGCCCTAGCCACCGCGGAGAGCATCATGTCGAACCCCAGCAAGACCTCACTGTCCCGCCGCCACGTCGTGCACGCCGCGAGCGCAACGCTCGCAGCGGCTTCGCTGGCGTCCACAGCGAAAGGAGATACGTCCGTGGCCGAGCATGCCTTGATCGATCCCGTCAGCCGCTATCCGAAGCCGCCCTTCAAGAAACAGTCGCAACCCTGGCCGGGCCTTGCCGGCCAGATGGACCCGCGGCCTGATCATGGCGAGACCAGCTACAGGGGCGCTGGTCGACTCGCCGGTCGCAAAGCCCTGATCACCGGCGGCGATTCCGGCATGGGCCGCGCTGCCGCGATTGCCTATGCGCGCGAAGGCGCCGACGTCGCCATCAACTATTTGCCGGCGGAAGAACCCGACGCCCAGGAGGTGATCGCGCTAATCAAGAAGGAAGGACGCACCGGACTTGCGATCCCCGGCGACCTCAAGGACGAGGCCTTCTGCGTCAAGCTGGTCGATCAGGCCGTGCAAGGCCTCGGCGGCCTCGACATCGTCGTCAACAACGCGGCGCGGCAGCAGACCCGCGCCTCCATCCTCGACCTGTCGTCGGAGGATTTCGACGACACCATGAAGACCAATATCTACGCGCCGTTCTGGATCATCAAGGCGGCCCTGCCGCATCTCAAGCCCGGCTCCTGCATCATCGGCACCACCTCGGAGCAGGCCTACGATCCCTCGCCGGACCTCTACGATTACGCGCAGACCAAGGCGGCGACGATGAACTATGTGAAGTCGCTGGCCAAGCAACTCGCCTCCAAGGGCATCCGCGTCAACGGCGTCGCACCGGGACCGATCTGGACCCCGCTCCAGGTTTCAGGCGGGGCGACGATGGAGAAGCTCGAAAAATTCGGCGGCATGACGCCGCTCGGGCGTCCCGGCCAGCCGGCCGAGCTCGCCTCGATCTACGTGCAGCTTGCCGCCGCCGACGCCAGCTACGCGACCGGCCAGGTGTACGGCGCAGCGGGCGGATCCGGCCAGCCCTGAGGCGGGACACCGGACCCTGAACAGGAACGATCCAGGTCTGTCAGCTTTTACAAAACTGTCATGGAGAAAATATCGCCGGCTGACCGATGGCGTTCGTAACAGTCAAACCGACCCGGATCGATACGGCGATCGCAAGCGAGATCGCGGACAATACCAACTCAGGCCTCGAGGATGTCGCGGGAGCGTTGACCTGGGGCGCCGACGAGCACGTGCTCGTCGCGCTCGCGGCAGCCGGATGGCTCTACACGTGCATTCGGCAACCACAGCGGCGTCCCATCGCGGATCACGTCTTGGTCGTTTCGCTGGCGACTGCCGTGCTGCCGCACATTCTCAAGTCCGTATTCGGCCAGACCAGACCGGACCGGTTGACTGTCACCGGCCATCGGCATGGTGTCCCCTTATCCGGGCGGTCGAGAGACGCGTTTCCCTCCGGCCATGCCGTGCATATGGGCGCCCTTGCCTCGGCCGCCGGCCTGTTGCCGCCGGCCCGGCGCCGGGCGGTCCGCGGCCTCGCCGTGGCGCTTTCGTTGACGCGCATGGCACTGCTCGCGCACTAGGCCAGCGACGTGGTCGCGGGCTTTGCGCTTGGCGTCATGGTCGAGCGCCTGGTCAGGCCGCTCACGCTGGTAAGATCACGGCAGCGGCCTTCTTCGCGGGGCCAGCCATGATGGAATATCTCGTGCGCTTCATCGCCGGCGGCCTGATCGTCTCCGCCTTCGCGATCGTCGGCGACATGCTGCGGCCGAAGAGCTTTGCCGGGCTGCTCGGCGCGGCACCCTCGGTTGCGCTGGCGACCCTCAGCATCGCAATCGTCCAGCACGGCCCGCAATACGCCGCCGCGGAAAGCTGGACGATGATCTACGGCGCCATCGCCCTAGGTTGCTACAGCCTCGCCGTCTGCCATCTGCTGATGCGGTTTCGTCTTGGGGCGCTGCCGGCGACGATCCTCGCATTTGCGGTCTGGATCGTGGTCGCTTTCGGCTTGCTGGCCGGTTTCGGAGGCGCCGCCTGATGCCGGTAAAGCTGTCTTCCTCCGCGCTCAAGCAGACGCATTGGTACGAATACGCGGTGCGCTTCGTGCTTGGCGGCGTTGCGACGGTCGTGGCGGGGCTCATCGGCAGCCGTTTCGGCGTCTCCGTCGGCGGGCTCTTCCTGGCGCTCCCCGCGATCTTCTGCGCCAGCGCAACGCTGATCGAAAGCCATGAGCGCCGCGCCAAGGAGAAGGCCGGCCTCAGCGGAAAAAGACGCGGGCAGCAGGCTGCCGCGCTCGATGCTGCGGGCGCCAGCCTCGGAAGCATCGGTCTGGCAGCGTTCGCTGCGGTGTTCTGCGTCGTGGTTTCGACAAGCGCGATCGGCGCATTCGTCGCCGCCATCCTGGCATGGGCGGCCGTGTCGGTATCGGCGTGGTGGCTGAGGCGAAAGCTTCGCATAACCTCTCACGCCGTGCAGGTCGAGCGCATCGGCCAATCAGCGAGGGGCCGCGGCCTCGTCCCGTAGCCTCAGAAAGCCGTACATCTCGGCGGCGGTCTGAAGCTGATCGATGCGCGCGAGAACCATGTCGCGCTGGCGTCCCTCCGGCAGACCCGACAGTTCGCGCTCGAGCCGCAGCTTCTGCGCCTCGAGACGTTGTTCGAACGTATGTGGCTCAGATCGTCGTCTTCGCATCTTCCCTCCTCGGCGGTTGCAGGCCCGGGCTATTGGCCCAGCGCTCGACCTGCTCAATGACCTTCTGGTGGCTTGGACGCACCGGCTTAGGGGCTTCGGGCTCTTCGGAAAGCTTGCGGGGCAACCTGTCCTCGTCGGTCATGGCTTCTCTCCCTTTCGAAGAGAATGCGCCAGCGCGAAGGTTGTTTCACAGACAACTTATTGATTTTGCTAATATTCTTCTACTCATTTGGAGACTTTTGCACCTGTTGTGGAACTCGGGCCAAACTGGTTCGTTGAGCAAGCTGCTCAATCTACTCATTGTACTTACGTGGCCGAACATGAACGACCATCGAGCCGAGCGCCTCCAGGTCATGCTCTCGCCGGAAGAATTGGCCGCTGTTGACGATTTCCGGTTCAAACATCGGATGCCGACGCGGGCGGCGGCGGTCCGAGAGCTCCTCAAGTTCGGACTGGCCGCAGCAGACGTCGATGCAAGTCCCGGCGTGAAGTCGAGCAGCTTCGGCGTGTTCGGTCGCGGACCTGAGGGACATACTCAGGCAGATCCCGAGGGCGGTAGCGAGGACTGACACCCCATCCAGCTCTCCTAGGCCAGTCGTCCACGAGCAAACGGCCCCGGCACGGTGGGTGCCGGGGCCGTTCTTGGAGGTTGCTTCCGGCGCACCGGGGGCATGACAGCCGAAAGCAATCATTCGACTCGTCGCGCGAGGATTCGTTCCCGACCCTAACCTGTCGCGTCGCTTGAACCGTCGGGCATCGCGCCGGAGCCCGGCGTCTTGCTGTTGTCGTTCAGCTTGGGGTCGCGCGTCGCTTCACGCGACGGCGAGCCTTTCTGCGGATCCGTCTTGTGCACGGACTGCGCGCGCTGCTTGTCGCGCGGCTGATCCTCCGCGCGGTTATCCTTGACGATGCCGTGGTCGGAATGGGCCATGATATGCGTTCGCCTCTCCTGCTGTATCGGAGCGGTTACGCACGGCAGCGCCGAATGTTCCGGTGTGGCGTTAGCTGTGCACCGCGTGGACCGTGGCCGATGCCTTCTCCAGATGCACCTGACGCACCGTCGTCACCGTCGCAAACGCCACCGAGACGCCAAAGGCGAGAATGAGTGAAAGGAGAGCCAGACGTGGAGCCATCGCAAAACCTCCTTCTGGAATGAAAACCGACGCGATCGACTATGGCCCTATCATCCTGAATTGGTCGCTGGCATTCCGTGAGCGGTCTCACACGCAGACTCACGAAAAGGCGCGCACTCACGCGCTCCGCTGTTGAGGGGGACGAGCCGCAACGGGCGGGATCTCGCCATCCAGCCAATCCTGCTCATGAGCGAGCGCAGTCCAGGCGTCCGCCATGCGCGAATAGCGCTTGTGCGCGGGCTGTCCTTCGGCGCGCTCGGCGAGCTGAAGACAATTGTCGGCGTTGTCCCTGAAGATGTCAGACTGTTTCATCAGGAAAACGTGGGGACGGAACTCCCGCCTCGCAACCCGTTTTACCGGATCGTAATGTCTCGGGGAACCTGGTTCGACCTCGGCAATTGTTCGCCGATGCGAGTCATCGTCGCGATCATCCTGGCGTTCATCAGCACCGCAGCGCTTGCCGACAGCGCCGGCGACCGAAAGCCTCTCGACCGTCCGCCGAGCGCGACCGACGTCATCTGTGCTTGCCGCGAGGCTCCGTGCTCCGTTCCGAAGGATGTCTGAAGGCTGCCGCCACCCGAGGCCGCCCCTTTTTCTTTTGGAACCTCCTGGAACCAATTCAGCGGATTGCGGTTATTGACGTCGGGCTGAGCAAGGCAGGTTCCATTTCCTCGCGTCGCGACCTCGGCGCTTGATTTCGAATTTGGCTGACGCTCTA
>RXJC01000624.1 GCA_003963435.1 Bradyrhizobiaceae bacterium
GTCGGCAAGAACGGCTTTCCCGGCGTGCTGCTCGGCATCTCCGGCGGCATCGATTCCGCATTGTGCGCGGCGATCGCGGTCGATGCGCTCGGCGCCGACCAGGTGCACGGCGTAATGCTGCCATATCGCTATACGGCGGCCCACTCGATCGCCGATGCCGGCGAGCTCGCCGGTCATCTCGGCATCCGCTACGAGGTGCTGCCGATCGCGGAGGCCGTGACCGGTTTCGAGACCATCCTCTCAGGGCTGTTCAAGAATCTGCCGCCCGATGTCACCGAGGAAAACCTCCAGGCCCGCACCCGCGGCACGCTCTTGATGGCGATCTCCAACAAGACCGGCCTGATGGTGCTGACGACGGGCAACAAGTCCGAGATGTCGGTCGGCTACGCCACGCTCTATGGCGACATGAACGGCGGCTTCAACCCGATCAAGGACGTCTACAAGACGCAGGTGTTCCGGCTGGCAGGCTTGCGCAACGGCTGGAAGCCCGACGGCGCGCTGGGGCCCGCCGGCGAGGTGATCCCGCCCGACATCATCACGCGGCCGCCGAGTGCAGAGCTGCGCGAGAACCAGCGTGATGAGGACTCGCTGCCGCCTTACGAGGTGCTCGATGCCATCCTGCAGCACCTTGTCGAGCAGGAAATGCCGCTGGATCAGATCATTGCCGCCGGCTTCGATCGCGAGACCGTCACCCGCATCGACCATCTGCTCAACGTCGCCGAATACAAGCGCCGCCAGGCCGCGCCCGGCGTGAAGGTGACGCGACGGAATTTCGGCCGCGACCGCCGCTATCCCATCACCAACCGTTTTCGCGACAAGGGTGAGACGCTGCCCGCGCCCGACGGGACGCTGGTGTCGCGCGGGAGCAAGGCCTCGATCGACGCGTTCGAGGGGTAAGTCGATTGGGGTAGGGTGGGCAAAGCGAAGCGTGCCCACCACTTCCTAATGGTGGGCACAGCGCTTCGCGCTTTTGCCTACCCTACAGTAGCCTTCGCGTGATGCACTATTTCTGCTGCTGCGGCAGGAACGTGGGCCCGACCGAGCGGATCGGCTTGTTTTCGGAGCTGGCCGCCGCGCCTGTATCCGCCGGCGGCGTTGCGGCCGGTGCGGTCGCCGTCGTCGGCGCGGGTGCTGCGCCCTTCCTGGCATTGGCAGGCGTGCCCTTGTTGAGCCGCTGCTGCTGCATCTTCTTGGCGCTTTCCTCGGTGACGATGATGTCGCCCTGCTGCTCGGCTGCCGCCTTGTCGTCGGCCGATTTCAGCGCGTCCGCCCAGGTCTGGCCTGCGGCCTTGCAGGAGCAGGACGGGTTGAACTCGCTGCGGAATTTGAAGGCGGTCGGCAGCGCCGTGTAGGGCTGGCCGCTGATCGAGACCGCGGAGTTCATGTCTTCGCCGGGATTGCGATGGGTGTAGAGCACGGCTTCCGCCGCCGGGCAGAGCGCCTTGCAGGTCTTCTCGTCGTCGGGGAAGCGCGCCGGCACTGTTGCAAACGAGATCGGGAAATAGGCGCCGTCGCAGGTGCGCACGCACACGGTGCGGTAGGTGCCGGATTGCGGCCCGAGATCGGAGGGCGGCATCGCTTGCGGATTGTTCGGGTTGTTGCCGCCGAACAGATTGCTCAGGAAGTTGCCGCCGCCTTGCTGCTGCGCCGCAGCCGCATATTGCGGGCCGCAATTGTTCTGCGCCAGCGCCGCCAGCACCGAGCGGCGCTGGTTGTCGCGCTCCGGATTGAAGCCGCCCGGGCCGCCGCCGCGCAGGCGCTCGAGATTGCCGGTGATCTGGTCCAGATTGGCGCGCATCTGCTGGATCTGGGTGTTGACCGGGCCGCATTGCGCCGACTGGCCGTTGAACAGCGAGAAGAAGCCGGTGGAATCGCAGCCCATGCGCTTGGCCTGCATGGTGACGCGGTCGAGCTCGGCCTGCTGCCTGGTCTGGGAATCCTGGTAGCGGCGGATCTGCTCTTCGCGCGCGGCGTCACCACCGCCGCCGCGATCCAGTACCGCGAGCTGGCTCTCCAGTCGCACGCACATCGGATTGGGGCCGAGGCCGTTCTGGCCCGCTTGAGGCGGCGGGCCGGGCGGACCGGCCTGAGCGAAAGCGCCGGTGGCGAGCACGGCCGTGCTCAAGAGCGCGGTGCAGGCAAGGACGAAGCGGGCACGGGAGAGAGACAGAAATTCAGGCATATCCGCCATTCTAGCGAGGTCACGGCCCAATGTGACTTTCCACGTGACTTGGGAGGGCCGAAGCGCGCCCTCCCATAGCCGCTTCCGGCGGCATCGTCACGTCGTTTCGGGGCCCGTGGACCTGCCTAAGCTGCGCCAGCTCCGAGCAAATTCAGCGCTGGCAGGTGATTGCGACATATTCGTCGCAATGGCCATGAGAGCAATTTGTGCCGGTTTTGGGGACAGAGCCGGTAATTTCGTCGGGATCGACCCGCCGATAGCTTGATGCCTGGGCAAAATCGCGTGACTGGCAGTAGGTCCGCGCGGCGGAGGCGCCGCATTTGTCGCCTTTGGCCAGGCAATGGTCGATGCCGTAGCCGTCTGCCTGGTTGGCGATAATGAAGACACGGCTCTCGGCGAAGGCGCTGGAGGCCGCAAAGACGAAGGCGCTGGAAATGAGCGCGGGCAAGGATCGCATGAAATACACCGGGGCAAAAAGGGGAACCGCCGGTTCCAAAATGGGCTCAAATGGTTAGGGGATTATGAACCGGCATGGCGGCGTCGCGCCATGCCGGGGGTAAAACCGGCGTTTTCGCCGCTCTCTTGACGCCGGGGCACCGGATAGCCCATATGTTCCGCATGAACGGTCTCCTCGCCATTTGCGCCATTTGCCGCGAGATTACGAGCTAGCGATTCGCTGGCTGGAGCCGTCTTTTCTCAAAACATTGAGATCCCTGGACGCCCGGCCGCAAGGGATGGGTTGTCATGGAATTGCGCCTCTACGATACGCTGAGCCGGGAAAAGCGCGCCTTTGTGCCGCTCGATGCCAGCAACGTCCGCATGTATGTCTGCGGACCGACCGTCTACGACTTCGCCCATATCGGCAACGCGCGGCCGGTGATCGTGTTCGACGTGCTGTTTCGGCTGCTGCGCCGTCTCTATGGCGAGGCGCATGTCAAATACGTCCGCAACATCACCGACGTCGATGACAAGATCAACGACCGCGCCGCGCGCGATTTCCCCGGCCTGCCGCTGAACGAGGCCATTCGCAAGGTCACCGAGCAGACCGGCAAGCAGTTTCACGCCGACGTCGATGCGCTTGGCGCGTTACGGCCGAGCGTCGAGCCGCGCGCGACCGAGCATATCGGCGAGATGCGCGAGATCATCGAGCGGCTGGTCAAGGGTGGCTTTGCCTATGCCGCCGAGGATCACGTGCTGTTCTCGCCGCAGGCGATGAACGCGGCCGATTCCGGGCTGCCGCGCTACGGCGCGCTGTCCAACCGCTCGCTCGACGAAATGGTCGCCGGCGCCCGCGTCGATGTCGCGCCCTACAAGAAGGGCAACACCGACTTCGTGCTGTGGAAGCCGTCCAAGCCCGGCGAGCCGTCATGGCCGTCGCCGGCCGGCATCAAGGCCGAGGGGCGTCCGGGCTGGCAC
>RXJC01000494.1 GCA_003963435.1 Bradyrhizobiaceae bacterium
CTCGATGGAGAAGCAGGGCAAGGGCGCGCGGCGGCTCGAAGCCGCCTTCTTCCGCACCGACGGCGTGGTGCGCGCGATCATGGTCGAGACCGGTCGTCCCGTGACGCGCAGCGCGGTGGTCGACCGCCTGTTCCGCGAGCGACTCGATGCGCTCGCCGATCCGCTCGATCCCGGCTTCGGCTTCGACATGGTGCGCCTGTCGGCGAGCCGCACCGAGATCGTGGTGCAGGAGCAGCGCGATCTCGATGCCCATGTCCACGACAATGACGAGCTCGCCGCGCTGATCGACCGCATCGCCGCGCGCATCGGCGGCAAGCGCGTGATCGTGCATCTGCCTGAGGATACCCATATCCCCGAGCAGGCGGTGCTGGCCGCGCCCGCGCAGCAGCATCTTGCGGCAGCCATGCAGGCCGAATGGCCTGTTCGCACCGAGAGCGAGCCGCCGTTGCGCCCTTTAAGACTCTTCGACAAGCCGGAGCCGGTCACCGTGCCGTTTGCGACCGTGCCTGACGGCCCGCCGCATCAATTCACCTGGCGGCGCGCAAAACATGCGGTGGTGCGGGTGGAAGGACCCGAGCGCATCGCCATGGAATGGTGGCGGCAGGACGGCAAGCAGCTGACGCGGGACTATTTCCGCATTGAGGATGCCGAGGGCCTGCGCTTCTGGATCTTTCGCGACGGTCTCTACGAGGGCGAGGTGTTCGACGCCGACGGCAAGCCCGCGCCGCCCAACTGGTATGTGCACGGTCTCTTCGCATGAATACGCCTGGCTATGCCGAGATCGGCATCACCACCAACTTCTCCTTCCTGCGCGGCGGCTCGGATCCGCGCGCCTATGTGCATCAGGCGAGCAAGCTCGGCATCGCCGCGATCGGCATTGCCGATCACAACACGCTCGCCGGCGTGGTGCGGGCCTGGAATGAGCTCGACAACGACAAGGTGGTGCACAAGCCGAAGCTCCTGATCGGCGCGCGCATCGTCTTCATCGACGGCACGCCCGACATTCTCGTTTATCCGCGCGACCGCGCGGCCTATGGCCGGCTGTGCCAGCTCCTGACCCGGGGCAAGCGCGGCGACGACATCACGCGGATCGAGAAGGGCGAGTGTCATCTCAGGTTTGCCGATCTCCTGGAGTTTTCCGAAGGCCAGCTCCTGATCCTGACGCTGCCGCATCGTTTCGAGCCGGCGCAGGTGCTGGATGTCCTTGCCAAGCTGAAAGACAGCCGCGCCGAGGGCGTCTGGCTGGCGGCGAGCCTGGTCTATCGCGGCGACGACCGGCGCCGCCTGGCACGGCTCGATGATCTCGCCGCAAAAGCAAAGGTGCCGCTGCTTGCGACCAACGAGGTGCTCTATCACGATCCCGGCCGCCGTCCGCTTCAGGACGTGCTGACCTGTATCCGGGAAAAGACCACGATCGAGGCTGTGGGGCGGAAGCTCGAAGCCAATGCCGAACGGTTCTTGAAAACGCCGCGCGAGATGGCGCGGCTGTTTCGCGATTTCCCTGATGCGATTGCCGAGACCATGCGCTTTGCGGACAGGATCGACTTCTCGCTCGATCAGCTCAAATACCAATATCCGGATGAGCCGGTGCCGCCGGGCAAGACCGCGCAGGGGCATCTGGAGGATCTGACCTGGGCGGGTGTCGACAAATATTTCGGCGGTATCGATAATATTGACACAAAGCTGCGCGCCACGCTGAAGAAGGAGCTCGCGCTGATCGCCGAGCTGAAATACGCGCATTACTTCCTCACCGTACACGACATCGTGCACTACGCGCGCAGCCAGAACATTTTGTGCCAGGGCCGCGGCTCGGCGGCGAATTCGGCCGTGTGCTACGTGCTCGGAATCACCTCGGTCGATCCGACCAAGGTGGACCTGCTGTTCGAGCGCTTCATCTCCAAGGAGCGGCTGGAGCCGCCCGACATCGACGTCGATTTCGAGCATTCGCGCCGCGAGGAGGTGATGCAATACGTCTATCGCCGCTACGGCCGCCACCGTGCGGCGATCATCGCCACCGTCATCCATTATCGTCCGCGCAGCGCCATCCGCGATGTCGGCAAGGCGCTGGGCCTGACCGAGGACGTCACAGCCGCGCTCGCCGACACTGTCTGGGGCAGCTGGGGCAAGGGCCTCAACGATATGCAGGTCCGGCAGGCCGGGCTAGACCCGCAAAACCCCATGATCAACCTTGCGGTCGAGCTTGCGACCGAGCTGATCGAATTCCCGCGCCATCTCTCCCAGCATGTCGGCGGCTATGTGCTGACCCAGGACCGGCTCGACACCTATGTGCCGATCGGCAACGCCGCGATGGACGATCGCACCTTCATCGAATGGGACAAGGATGACGTCGATGCGCTGAGCATGATGAAGGTCGACGTGCTCGCGCTGGGCATGCTGACCTGCATCCGGAAGTGTTTTGACTTGATCGATCAGCACAAGGGTAAGCGTTTTGTTCTGGCGAGCGTTCCTCAGGACGATCCCAAGGTTTACGACATGCTGTGCGACGGAGAGTCGCTCGGCGTGTTCCAGGTCGAGAGCCGTGCCCAGATGAACATGCTGCCGCGCCTGAAGCCGCGGACGTTCTATGATCTCGTCATCGAAGTCGCGATCGTGCGGCCGGGGCCGATCCAGGGCGACATGGTGCATCCTTATTTGCGGCGGCGGAACGGCCTGGAGAAGGTGACCTATCCCTCGCCATCCCCCGAGCATGGCCCCGCGGACGAGCTCTACAAGGTGCTGCACAAGACCAAGGGCGTGCCCCTGTTTCAGGAGCAGGCCATGCGCATCGCGATCGAGGCGGCAAAGTTCACCTCCGAAGAAGCCAACGGCCTGCGCCGCTCGATGGCGACCTTCCGCAATGTCGGCACCATCGGCCAATACGAGGAAAAGCTGATCGGCAACATGGTGGCGCGCGGCTACGATGCCAACTTCGCCAGGAGCTGCTTTGACCAGATCAAGGGCTTTGGCTCCTACGGTTTTCCGGAGAGCCATGCCGCGAGCTTTGCGCAGCTCGTCTACATCTCCTCCTGGCTGAAATATCATCACCCCGACGCGTTCTGCTGCGGCCTCCTGAACTCGCAGCCGATGGGTTTTTACGCCCCGGCGCAGATCGTCGGCGACGCTCGCAAGAACGGCGTCGAGGTTCGCGACATCGACGTGTCCTACAGCTTTGCGCAGAACACGCTGGAGGCGGGGAGCGGTAAATACTGCGCCGTCCGTCTCGGCTTCCGTCAGATCGACGGCTTTCATTGGCTGGATGAAGATGAGGAGAGGCTGAAGAGGGATCGGCTGTCATTCCGGGGCGCGCCCACAACACCGTCATTCCGGGATGGTGCGTCAGCACCAGACCCGGAATCCCGAGATTCCGGGTTCACGCTTCGCGTGCCCCGGAATGACAACCCGGACTGGGCCGACCGCATCGTCGCTGCCCGCAACCGCCGCCCCTTCACCTCGCTCGAGGATTTCGCTCGTGACACCGGCCTGCCCAAGCGCGCGCTGATCCTGCTCGCAGATGCCGACGCGTTCCGCTCGCTTGGACTCGACCGCCGCGAAGCGCTGTGGCAGGTGCGGCGGCTGCCTGACGACGTGCCGCTGCCGCTGTTCGAGGCGGCGACCGCCCGCGAGCAGCCGGACGAGCACGCCAAGCCGCTACCCGA
>RXJC01000468.1 GCA_003963435.1 Bradyrhizobiaceae bacterium
TCCGCGCTCGACGTCTCGATCCAGGCGCAGGTGATCAACCTGCTGATCGACCTGCAGCGGCAGCACGGCTTCTCCTATCTCTTCATCGCGCACGACCTCGCGGTGGTCGCCCATATCAGCCACCGCGTCGCCGTGATGTATCTCGGCCGCATCGTCGAGATCGCGGGCAAGGACGAGCTGTTCCGCAATCCCAGACATCCCTACACGCAGGCCTTGCTCGCCTCCGTGCCGGTCGCCGACCCGCGGGCGAAGAAGCTCGTACCGCTGGTCGACGGCGACGTGCCGAGCCCGGTCAATCCGCCGCCGGGCTGTGCGTTTCACACCCGCTGCCGATTTGCGATGGAGCGTTGCAAGATCGAGCGACCGGCGCTGCTGGACGCGGGCGACGGACATCAGGTGGCGTGCTTGCTCAATGAGGGGATGGGACGGAGCCAGTCGGCGCCAACGACCTGATCACCGGCCGGGCCGCCAGCGCGGCAGAAAGATGCTTGAGGGTGTGGCCCGAGACGATGTGCCCCGTGGCTTCGAACACGGTCTCATCGCCCAGCTCGAACAGCTTGGCCAGCACATAAAAGAAGATCACGCCGCCGAGCGGCACACCGAACGCGCCAGGCCGCGGCCGCGTCAGTGCCAAGCCTATGGCGAGCGCCATGCCGCCGAACTGCACGACCACCCATGGCGTGAGATTCTCACGTGCCGCCCAAGCGGCCAACAGGCCCGCGATCATTTATTTGGAATTTTTCGTCACCAAGAGATTGCTCGAACCTGCAAGAGCCCGTTTGTGAGATTGCCCACACACGATCGATCCATTCGGTGTCAGGCTCGTCGCGGTCGCCGCTCACTCCCAGCCGATGGATTTGATGATGTCTCTGTCCAGACCTCTGAGCTGCCTGCTTGGCCTTCTCGTCATCGCCGCCTGTTGCACCGCCGCCCGCGCGGAGACGATCGACGTCTCCGACAATCACGGCGGATCGGTCGCCGCCTACAATGCGCGCTGGACCGAACTCGCCCGCCAGGGCGTGAACGTCCGCATCGTCGGCCCCTGCCAGTCCGCCTGCACCGTTCTGCTGGGTCGCATTCCGCGCAGCCGGATCTGCGTCACGCCGGAGGCGAGTTTCGGCTTCCATCTGGCGCGCCGCGACGACGCGACGACGACGCTGCGCCGCGCCTACGCCGCGGACATCACGTCCTGGATCAATGCCCATGGCGGCCTCACCCAGGATTTCATTTGGATGCGGGCACCCGACACCTACCGTTATTTCAAGAAGTGTTCGTAGCCGCTCACGCGGCCGACGAAGCAACCCCGATCTCCGCCACGATCCTGCCCGTGGTGACCTGCTCGCCCTCGGCGACATCGATCGCGGCGACGACGCCGTCGATTCCGGCCTTGTGAACGTGCTCCATCTTCATCGCTTCCAGCGTCAGCACCGGCTGGCCGGCGGCAACGCGGTCGCCCGGCTTGACCAGCACGGCGACGACGCGGCCGTTCATGGCAGCGCGGACCTTGCCGTCGCCGCCGATGGCGGCGGCGGCCTTCGGCGCGGCGAGGGTGAGGTCGGTGACCGCGAGCGGGACGCCGCGATACTGGAGGTGGAGCCGGTCGCCATCGCGCAAGAATTTTGCGCTGTCCATCACGCCGTCTTGGCGGAAGCGGATCGCGTCAGTGTCGATCTGCTCGATCTCGAACTTGTCCTGACGGCCGTCGGTCGCGACGATGTAGCTGCCGTCGCGTTCGCGCGTGATGTCGAGCTCCAGCGTCTGGCCGGCGATCTCGATTTTCGCCGGCAGAGGGAACGTGGCCGACAGGCTCCGGCCATTTTGCCATGACGGCGCGCGCGGATTGGTGAGGTAGAGCAGCAGGGCCGCCAGCGCGGCGTCGAACGCGGCATTCGCTGACGGCGCCAGCAGCTCGTCGCGGTGCGCGCCGATGAAGGCCGTCGTCGCCTCGCCCCTGGCAAAGCCGGGATGACGCAGGCACGACATCAGGAACGACTGGTTGGTGGTCACGCCGAAAGCGGTGAGCTGCTCCAGGCCGACGATCAACCGCCCCCTCGCCTCCTCGCGCGTGACGCCGTGGCTGATCACCTTCGCGATCATGGAATCGTAGAAAGGGGGGATCTCCGACCCCGATTGAAGCGCGTGCTCGACGCGGATGCCGTCAGGCACCTGCCAGCGCGCCATGCGGCCGGATTGCGGCATGAAGTCGTGCGCGGCATCCTCCGAGCACAGCCGCACCTCGATGGCGTGGCCGGAGAACTTGATGTCCTGCTGCTTGATCGGCAACGGCTCGCCGCGCGCGACCCGCAGTTGCAGCTCGACGAGATCGAGCCCGGTGATGGCCTCAGTCACGGGGTGCTCGACCTGGAGCCGGGTATTCATCTCCATGAAGTAGAACGCGCCGCTGGCATCGAGCAGGAATTCCAGCGTGCCGGCGCCTTCGTAGCGCAGCGCTTTCACCGCCGACACGGCGACCTCGCCCATCTTCGCCCGGAGCTCGGGCGTGACCGCCGGCGACGGCGCCTCCTCGATCAGCTTCTGATGCCGCCGCTGCACGGAGCAATCGCGCTCGCCGAGATGAATCGCATTGCCGTGACTGTCGCCGAACACCTGAATCTCGATGTGGCGGGGATCTTGAATGGCGCGCTCGAGGATCACGGTGGGATCGCCGAACGCGGCCTTGGCTTCCGAGCGCGCACCGCGCAGCGCATCCGGGAACGCCGCAGCGTCCGCGACAAGCCGCATGCCGCGGCCGCCGCCGCCGGCGACGGCCTTGATCATCACGGGGAAGCCGATCTTTTTGGCTTCGCCCAGCATCACCTCGTCGCCC
>RXJC01000724.1:0-821 GCA_003963435.1 Bradyrhizobiaceae bacterium
CCGCCGGTCGGCCAATGCATCGAGGACGGCAAGGCTCCGCCGACGCGCATCCTGGTGACGAAGGACGGCAAGGCCGCCTTCGTGGAGGCACAGACTGCACGTAACGACGCCGAGCACAGCTATTCCTACAAGTTCCTCGCCAGTCCGCTGCCGGTCTCGAACTACACCGCCACCATCAAGGTCACTGCCAAGGCGGACGGATCGTCGGTCATCACCTGGAGCGGGTCCTACCGGCCCGACGAGGGACAGGAGAAAGCCGCCGGCGATGCCCTGAACGGCGTCTACGAGGCGGGCCTCGCTGAGATCAGGACCAAATTCTCGAAATAACACCGCTTCGCCTTTCGCACCGGCATGGCGGATCCGTGCGGTCCGCAATGCCGGCCCGCGACTTGAACTCATCACGGAGACCAACATCATGACCACCCACCAAGGCGCATGCTTCTGCGGCGCCGTCGAAATCGAGACAATTGGCGAACCGGAAGCCATGGGCTATTGCCACTGTGCCTCGTGCCGTTCCTGGTCGGCTGCGCCGGTCAATGCCTTCACATTGTGGAAACCGCAGAATGTGCGCGTCACGAAGGGGGCGGAACGCGTTGCCAGCTTTGCCAAGACCGACCTCAGCCATCGCCAGTACTGCAAATCCTGCGGCGGACATCTCATGACGGCGCATCCGCCGCTCGGACTGGTCGATGTCTATGCCGCGACGCTCGCCGGCCTCGACTTCGCTCCAGGCATTCACGTCAACTACGCGGAAACGGTGTTGCCGATGAAGGACGGCCTGCCGAAGTTGAAGGATTTCCCCGCCGAGCTCGGAGGTTCAG
>RXJC01000724.1:871-3080 GCA_003963435.1 Bradyrhizobiaceae bacterium
TGGCCTGGACATTGATCCTGTTGATCGTCTCGGTGGCCGGGCTCCTGAACGATCTGCACTGAGCGAGCGAGGAGAGAAGAGAGGTCCTCATCACATCGAACTCTCGCTTTCTCCTCGCCTTGCGCTGACCCGACCGGCATGATTGCACGTGCTACCGCGCGGCCCGGAGCCCTGCCTCCTCCAGCCGCATCGCGAACCAGCGCGACAGCGGGTCGTCGACGGCGCCGCTGACATAGACCTCCGACGTCGTCACCGCGTCCTTGTCCAGCACGAGCAGCACGCCGATCCAGAACGGAAACCAGACATGGACGTCGGTCAGCGCCCGCAGCTTGTGCTGGTCGTGCTCCAGTGGCGTGTGATTGCTGGCCTTGCGGATCTCCGCCGTGAGCAGATTGTTCGGAATCTCGCGCTGATGCACGACGACGTCGGGGTAGATCGACTTGCCGAGATGATCGTCGGTCGAGATGATGCTGCCGTGCGGCAGATGCAGCGTGCGCTCGCCGAGCCGGTCGTAATTGCAGTCGACCGACCAGCCCGAGAACTGCTTCTCCAGATGCACGGCGAAACGGTGCGTGACCGCGCGCTCGCCGACATCCTTCTCGAACAGGAAGCCTTCACGGGCGTAGAAATCCCCGAGCGCCGCGATCACCTTGTTCAGCTCCGTCTGCATCGTGCCTCCGGGCTCATCAAGCGCACGCGAGAGTTAGTAGCCCGGATGGAGCGTAGCGCAATCCGGGGTTCTCGCAAGACGCACGAAGTCCCGGATTACGCTACGCTCCATCCGGGCTACAAGAGGGCCGGAGTACGCAGCGCGATCGACCCAGACCTACATCTGCACTTCGATCAGCCGCGGACCCGGCTCGGCGACGGCTTCCGCCAGCGCCTTGTTGAACTCGTCGGCATTGGTGACGGCGCGGCCGGGCACGCCCATGCCCTTGGCCAGCGCCACGAAATCCAGCGTCGGGCGGTCGAGCCGGAGCATGTCGTTGGCGCGCTGGCCGGGCTCGCCGGCGCCGACATTGTCGAACTCGCCGCGCAGGATCTGGTAGATGCGGTTGGCGAACACGATGGTGACGATATTGAGATTCTCGCGCGCCTGGGTCCACAGCGACTGGATCGTGTACATCGCGCTGCCGTCGCCGACCATGGTGATGACCTTGCGGTCCGGGCAGGCGATCGCAGCACCAATCGACAGCGGCGTCGAGAAGCCGATCGAGCCGCCCATGTTCTGCAGCCAGTCGTGCGGCGCGGCGGCCGCCGTCGGCGGGAAGAAGGCGCGGCCGGTTGTGAGGGATTCGTCGACCAGGATGGCGTTCTCCGGGATCGCGTAGGCGATCGACTGCGCGATCGAGGCATGGGTCAGCGCGCCGGTCGGCTTCACCAGCTCCTGCAAGGCCTGCGGCTTGACGTCCTTGGCGGTGGCCTTCACCGCGCCGGCGAGCGCTTCCAGCGCCGCGACGGAGTTCTCGCCCCATGAGGTCATGCGATGCACGTCGCAGCCTTCGGGCCGCAGCACGCTCGGCTTGTTCGGATAGGCGAAGAACGCCACGGGATCGTCGGACTCGACCAGCACGATGTGCCGGAACTTTGCCAGCATCGGCAGCGCCTGATCGATGACGTAGTGGATGCGGTCGATCGAGAAACGGCCGCGGCCGCGCGCCATCTTCGGCCGGAAGGTCGGCCCCATCACGGTGCAGCCGGTCTTGTTGGCGATGCGCTCGGCCAGCGCCAGGCCCTGCTCGCTGAGGGCGCTGCCGGTCATCAACAGCAGCGTGCCCTCGCCGTCGCCATGCAGGATTTTGGCGGCCTGCTCGACCGCCTGCGGCGAATAGCTCGCGCGCTGCTGCTCGGCCGGAACCTCGGCGATGCCGTCGGCCTCGTTCCAGGCGGTGTCGGCGGGCAGGATCAGGGTCGCGATCTGCGGCGGCGCGCTTTTGGCGGCGGCAATGGCCGCGGCGCCGTCGGCGGCAACCGATTTGGCATCCGGCGAGGTCCGCACCCAGGACGACATCGGCCGGGCCAGGCCCTCGATGTCGGAGGTCAGCGGCGCGTTGTAGCCGATGTGGTAGACGGCGTGCTGGCCGACGATGTTGACGATGCCGGAATTGGCCTTCTTGGCGTTGTGCAGATTGGCAAGGCCGTTGGCGAGGCCGGGACCGAGATGCAGCAGGGTCGAGGCCGGCGTGCCCTTCATGCGGAAATAGCCGTC
>RXJC01000416.1 GCA_003963435.1 Bradyrhizobiaceae bacterium
TTCGTGTCGGCGGTCATTCCCGCCAACACCTATACGGGCCAGGACAAGGACGTGCCGACGGCGGCCGTGATCAACTATCTCGTCACGAGCTCGGCCGTATCGGACGATCTCGCCTATCAGATGACCAAGCTGGTCTATGAATCGCTGCCGGAATTGCAGAACGCGCACGCCGCCGGCAAGGAGATCAAGCTCGAGACCGCCGCCACCGGCAGCCCGGTTCCGCTGCACCCCGGCGCGATCCGTTATTACAAGGAAAAAGGGCTGATCAAGTAATCAGCCCCCATCCATCGACGTCATGCCCGGGCTTGTCCCGGGCATCCACGTTCTTGGAGGCACCTTAAACCGTGGATGGCCGGGACAAGCCCGGCCATGACGTATGCGGCGGCAGTGCCGGTGTTATTGTGGCCCTCACGGGGCTAAGGACGAACGATATGCTAGAAAAGGCAGAGGGCACGGCGACGGCGCCCGAGAAGGTCAAAGTCGAGTTCGACAATTTCGAGCATGGCTTCCCGGAGGGCTTCGGCCCGCGCGGGTGGGGCGCGCTCGCCTATTGGATCGGCATCGCCTTCGCGACGTTTCAGCTCTATGTCGCCGCCTTCAACTATCTGCCGAGCCAGGTCGTGCGCGGCGTCCATGTCGGCTTCCTGGTCCTGCTTACCTTCGGGCTGATCGCCAACTTCACGGCGAGGAGCAATGCCGGCCGCGCGCTGGGCTGGGCGATCGGCGCCGCCGGCTTCTTCTGCGGTCTCTACCAGTGGATTTTCTACGCCGATTTGATCGCGCGCGACGGCGACCCGACGCGACTCGATCTCGTCGTCGGCACGCTGCTGGCGGTGCTGATTTTCGAGGGCACGCGGCGCCTGATGGGCGCGGCGTTGCCGCTGATGTGCGGCGCCTGCCTCGTCTACTGGTTCTTCGGGCAATACCTGCCGTCGCCGCTCAACCATCGCGGCTACGACTTCGACCAGATCGTCACGCATCTGTCGTTCGGCACCGAAGGCTTCTACGGCGTGCCGATCTACGTCTCGGCGACCTACATCTTCCTGTTCATTCTGTTCGGCTCGTTCCTGGAGCGCGCCGGCATGATCCAGCTCTTCACCGACGTCTCGCTCGGCCTGTTCGGCCGCACCCGCGGCGGCCCCGCCAAGGTCGCGGTGTTCGCCTCGGGCATGATGGGCACGATCTCCGGCTCCGGCGTCGCCAACGTCGTCACCGTCGGCCAGTTCACGATTCCCCTGATGATCCGGTTCGGCTATCGCCGCGCGTTCGCGGCGGGCGTCGAGGCCACGGCCTCGATGGGGGGGCAGATCATGCCGCCGGTGATGGGTGCGGTCGCCTTCATCATGGCCGAGACGCTCGGCGTGCAATATTCGGAGATCGTCAAGGCGGCGGCGATCCCGGCGATCCTCTATTTCGCTTCGGCCTTCTGGATGGTGCATCTGGAGGCCGGCAAGCACGGCCTCACCGGCATGAAGCGCTCGGAAACGCCGAGCGCCTGGAAAGCGCTGGTGAAGGGCTGGTACCTCGTGCTGCCGCTCGCGGCGCTGGTCTACATGCTGTTCGAGGGTTTCACGCCGCTCTATGCCGGCAGCATGGGCCTTGCGCTCACCGTGGCGCTGATCCTCGGTACCGCCATCACGACGGGCGCCTCCTCGAATGCAATCCGCATTATCTTCTGGGTCGGCCTCGCGCTGGTGGTCGCCGCGCTGTCGCGTGACGGTCTCAAGATCGTGCCGGTTGCGAGCGTCGTGGTCGGTCTGATCCTGATCACCGCTTTCGTGCGGGGCGGCTTCAGGGCACTGCGCGAGTGCCGCGACGCGCTGGCCGAGAGCGCCAAGTCCGCCATCACGGTCGGCATGGCCTGCGCCATCGTCGGCGTCATCATCGGCATGATGTCGCAGACCGGCGTCGGCACCATCTTCGGCGGCTGGGTGATCGGGCTCGGCGAAAAGAGCCTGTTCCTGGCGCTGATCATGACCATGCTGCTGTCGATCCTGCTCGGGACCGGCATCCCGACCATCCCGACCTACATCATCACCGCCGCGCTCGCCGCGCCGGCGCTGGCCAAGCTCGGCGTTCCCCTGATCGCGAGCCACATGTTCGCGTTCTACTATGGCATCATGGCCGACCTCTCGCCACCGGTGGCGCTGGCCGCGCTCGCGGCGGCGCCGATCGCCAAGGAGAACCCGGACAAGATCGGCTGGGAGGCGATGCGCATTGCGCTCGCCGGCTACGTCATCCCCTTCATCTTCGTCTATTCGCCGGCGTTGATGCTGCAGGCCGGCGATCCCATGGCGGCCAAGCTCGGCTTCTACGGCGCGGTGGCGCTGGCAAGCGTGAAGGCGCTGGTGGCGATCGCGCTGTTCGGCATGGTTGCGATCGGATTCCTGTTCACGCGCCTGACGCTGATCGAACGCCTGGTCGCGCTCGGCGCTGCGTTCTGCCTGCTCGGTGAATTCGCGTTCAGCGACACCGTGGGCTTCGCGCTCGCCGCGGCGATCGTGCTGTGGCAATGGCGGCAGCGCCCGCCGGCGCCGGTTGAGGCGGCGTGAGCCTCTGCTTCGCCACCGCCGGCGGCGTGAAGGCGCTGGCGCTGTCCGCGTTCACGCTGGTCTGGACGCATTCGATCGCGAAAGTCGATTGGCAGGAGGATTGGCGCGTCACGCCCGCGGGCCTCGAATTGGTGCAGGCCCGCGTCAAGGGCACCGGTCCCGGCATGGAGCCGCCGCCCGAGGCGCGGCTGG
>RXJC01000652.1 GCA_003963435.1 Bradyrhizobiaceae bacterium
GGGTGCCGGTGTCGCTGACCACGCGCAAGGACGGCTCGAAGGGCGTGATGCCGCATTTCATCGACCGCGCCAAGCCCGGCGTGATCGCGGTGATGCGCGACGGCAAACGCTTTGCCAATGAAGGCAATTCCTATCACGACTTCGTCCAGGCCATGATCAAGGCCGCCAAGCCCGGCGAGGAGATTGCCGCCTATCTCGTCTGCGATCACAAGACGCTGCGCAAATACGGCCTCGGCTGCCTGCCGCCGTTCCCGATGCCGCTGGGCCATCACCTCAATACCGGCTATCTCATGCGCGGCGATACGCTGGAAGCGCTCGCAACGAAGGCTGGAATCGATGCCAAGGCCTTCGTCGAGACCGTCAGGCAGTTCAACACGACGGCGCGGCAAGGCTACGACGCCGCCTTCGGCAAGGGCTCGAAGGCCTATAACCGCTACCAGGGCGACGCCATGCACGGCCCCAATCCCTGCGTCGCACCGATCGAGAACGGCCCCTTCTACGCCATCAAGATGGTAATCGGCGATCTCGGCACCTATGCCGGTATCGTCACCGACGCGAACGCGCAGGCGCTCGACGCCGAAGGCCGCGTGATTCCCGGGCTCTACGCCGCCGGCAACGACATGGCGAGCATCATGGGGGGCAACTATCCCGGCGCCGGCATCACGCTTGGGCCGGCGCTGACCTTCGGCTACATTGCCGGCCGTCATCTCGCCGACAGCGCCGCCAAGCGCAGCGCGGCGTAAGCCAAAGCGCATCGGAGGCGCATGAAGAGGGAAAGCCGCGGCATCCAGTCGATCGAGGTCGGTGGAGAATTGCTCCGTGCGCTGGCCCGCAGCGGCGAGCCGATGATGCTGCGCGATCTCGCCCGCGAGGCCGGCATGACGCCAGCCAAGGCGCATCCTTATCTGGCCAGCTTCTCCCGCATCGGGCTGATCGAGCAGGACGAGACCACGGGCCGCTACGAGATCGGCGCGCTGGCGCTGGAGCTCGGCCTGATCAGCCTGCGCCGGCTCTCCGGCGTCCGCATCGCAGGACCGAAGATCTCCGCGCTTGCGAGCCAGATCGGACATGCGGTCTCGCTCGCGGTCTGGGGCACACATGGTCCGACCGTGGTGCAACTGGAGGAGCCCGGCCAGCCGGTCCATATCGTCATGCGCGCCGGCTCGGTGATGGCGCTGCTGGAGACCGCGACCGGCCGGGCCTTTGCCGCCTTCCTGCCGGAGCAGGTTATCAACGCCGCGCTCGAGAGCGGCCTCGACCGTCATGGCGTCGGCTACAACCCGAAGCGCGCGGTGAAGGGCGCCAAGCTCGCCGAGATGCTCGCCGAGGTCCGCAAGCACGGCCTCGCCCGCGCGCTCGGCGATCCCCTGCCCGGCGTCAACGCGTTCTCGGCCCCCGTGTTCGATCATTCCGGCCATGTCGCGCTGGTCATCACCGCGATGGGCCCGGAAGGCACGTTCGACGCGCGCTGGGACAGCCCGATCGCGCATGCGCTGCGCGACTGCGCCGGCGGGATTTCGAAGCGCTTGGGTCACGGCATGACGATCGCGGCGGAGTGAAAGTCTCTGCCACGCCGTCATGGCCGGGCTTGTCCCGGCCATCCACGCACCGCCGCGAGTGCGGAAAGACGTGGATGCCCGGGACAAGCCCGGGCATGACGACTGAGAATGGAGCCGCCCCCTACTTCTCCTTCACCGGCACCGTGTAATTCAGGATCAGCCTTCCGCCATCGGGATAGATCGTCTGTCCGGTGATGTAGGACGCATCGTCGCTCGCCAGGAACGCCACCACGGAGGCCACCTCGCTCGGCTCGCCGCCACGCCCCGCAGGCGTTCGCGACATCACGGTCCTGCGGGCGTCCTCGGAGGTGTAGATCGACGACGCCACCATGTCGGTCAGGATCGTGCCCGGACCGACCGCGACGACGCGGATGTTGTGCGGGGCGAGCGCGACGGCGGCGACCGACGTGAGCTGCTTCATGCCGCCCTTGGACATCGCGTAGGTCGCGAGCGCCGGGATCGCCAGCAGCGCGTTCACCGAGGACATGTTGACGATGACCCCGCCGCCGCCTTGCGCGATCATCTGCCTGGCTGCGGCCTGCACGCCGAAGAACGCGCCCTTCAGATTGATGCCGATGATCTCGTCGAATTCCTCTTCGGTGATGTCGAGAATGTCCCGGTTGCGGGCGACGCCGGCATTGTTGACCATGATGTCGAGCCGGCCGAACTCCTTCACGGCGGTGGCGACGAGCTGATCGACATCAGTGCGCCTGGCGACATTGCCGACGATTGTGCGCAGCGCATCCGGCCGCCCGAGTTCGGCGGCCGTCGCCGCGAGGCCCTCGGCATCGACATCCGAGATCACGACCTTGACGCCGTCGTCCAAAAATCTCTTCGCACAGGCCTTGCCGATGCCGCGCGCCGCACCGGTGATGGCGGCGACCTTGCCGGATAATTTCATGGCTTCACTCCAGGACTGGTGACGATCTCTCGGACGCGTTCACGCAAAGACGCGCGGGCGCAGTCCGGCATGAAACCAGGTGATCATGGAATAGATGTCGTAGACCGGCAACCCGACTTCGGCCTGGAGCGCGGCCGCATAAGGCGGCATGTTGGTGCATTCGAGCACGATGGCGCCGACATCGGGATTCCCAGCGACGAGCTGCCTGCCGGCCTCGACCACGTCGCGCTCGGCCTGCGCGATGTCCATGTCGTCCTTCTCGGCCTTGATCAGGACGCGAAAGAACTCCTTGCCGTTCTCGGTTCCGACCAGCGGCGTGTCGAGCGGCACGCCGGCGCCTTCGAGATGGGCCGGCGTCAAGGTCGAGCCCGACACCGTGACGAGACCGACGCGCTTGCCCGGCGGCAGCGTTGCCTGCACCCACGGCACCTGCATCAGCGACGAGGTCGCGACGGGAACGCCGACAGCGGCCGCGATCTCCTTCTGGAACAACGAGAGGAAGCCGCAATTGGTGGTGATGGCCTCGGCCCCGAGCCGCACCAGATCCTTGGCGGCGTCGATGAAGTCGGGCAGCAGGCCGGCCGCGCCCTTCAGCACCACCTTCTCCGGCGAAGCCCCGCTCACGACGCGATAGAGCACCGGAAACGGCCAGGTCGTGCCGTTGCCCATGTCGCCGGGAATGCGGGGGAAGCGCGCTTCCAGCATCAGGATGCCGAGCGGCGCGCCATAGATGGCCTTGCCGCCGCGGGCGATACGGGAGGGCGAATGGGCTGAATGGGTCATGCTGCGACCTCAGAGGAAGCGTTCGGGTGCGAAGGGGCCTAACGGAATCTCGGGCGTCTTGCCACCGAGCAACTGCGCGACGAGCCGGCCGGTCCGGGCCGAGCCGACCAGGCCGACATGGCCGTGGCCGAAGGCATAGACGATATCGCGCGAGCGACGCGCATAGCCGATGCAGGGACGTCCATCCGGCATGCTCGGCCGATGGCCGAACCAGGTCTTGATGCGCGCGGCCGGAATATCCCTCGGCAGCTTCGGAAACATGCTGAAGAGATGGTCGCGCAGGATCTCCGCACGCTTCCAGTTCGGCGCGGCCTCGAGGCCGGCAATCTCGACGGTGCCGGCGGCGCGCAAGCCCTTGTTGGTCCAGTTCACCACCATCTTGGCATCGGACGCCATCATCGAGCTGCGCGGACCTGTCTCCGGATTTTCGATCATGACGTGATAGCCGCGCTCGGTCTCCAGCGGCAGAGAATCGCCGACCGATGCGGTGAGCTGCTTTGAGCGGGCACCGGCGGCGACCACAGCGGCATCGCACGGAATCTCGCCGTTCTCGGTGAGAACCGCCATGAGCTTGTCGCCATCGAGCCTCAAGCCGGTTGCCTTGGCTCGCACGTGCTTGGCGCCGCCGGCGATCGCATGATTGGCGAGCGCCGCGACATAAGCGCCGGGATCGCGGCAGCGGCCGGCCTCTTCCACCACCACGCCGAAGGTATAACGTGGATGCAGGTCAGGCTCGCGCTGGCGCATCTCGTCGGCGGAAAGCTCCAGCCATTCGACGCCGACCTTCTTGCGCAGGCGCCAGCCGAGATCGTTGTCGAAATTGCCGCGCGACGGAAACACGTGCATGACACCGTTGCGCTCGATCAGCTCGGGGACGCCGGCTTCCTCGGCGAGCTTCCGATGCAGCAGCGGCGCATCCTTCAACAGACCGCGCAGCGCAAACGCCGTCGTCTCGACCCGCGCCGCGGTCCAGCCGGAGAGCAGGTACTTGATCAGCCAGGGCAGCGCCTTCGGCAGATAAGACCAGCGGATCGCGAGCGGCCCGAGCGGGTCCATGAGATAGCCCGGCACCTTCTTCCAGATGCCCGGCTCGGCCGGCGGGATCACCGAGTGCGACGACAGCCAGCCGGCATTGCCGTAACTTGCCGCCTGCTCGCCGCCGGGCTCGCCCGGATCAATCAGCGTGACGCGATGGCCCTCGCGCAGCGCCTCGATCGCGCTGATCACACCGACCGCGCCGGCGCCGATGATCGCAACGTGGCGCCCGGCCGCCATCGCCTTAAGCCTTCACTGCGGGCGTAAAATCCTTGCCGACCGAGATCGCCCTGGGATCGATGATGCAATGGAGGATCGACGGCTTGCCGGAGGCGAGCGCGCGCTCGAACGCCGGCGCGAATT
>RXJC01000551.1 GCA_003963435.1 Bradyrhizobiaceae bacterium
GTGGAAGGCGCCGTGATTGCGGAAGCTCGCGATGTAGAGCTTGAGCGACTTCGATTCCAGCAGCCACGGCCCCGGCGCGTAGTCGATCATCAGATGCGCGAAATCCGGCTGGCCCGTGACCGGGCAGAGCGAGGTGAATTCCGGCACGGTGAAGCGCACCAGATAATCGGTGCCTTTTTGCGGATTGGGCACGCGGTCGAGCTTAGCTTTTTCGGGCGCGTCCGGCCATTCCACGGCGTGGCCGAGCTGCAGGGCAGCCGAGTCCAGGCTTGAGGTCTTCGATTTGCTGGGTTTTTTCGACATGAGGCGGCCTCCGAGCCGCCCTCTTAGCCAATCATCCGGCGGCCGTCACCCGGCCTTTTCCGCCTCGATGCATTGCGGTAGAAGCAGCGCCAACTGCCCCCTTATGTTCCCGAAAAGAGGCCCCCATGACCGCCATCATCGACATCATCGGACGCGAAATCCTCGACAGCCGGGGTAACCCCACCGTCGAGGTCGATGTCGTGCTGGAGGACGGCGCGCTCGGCCGCGCCGCGGTGCCGTCCGGCGCCTCCACCGGCGCCCACGAGGCGGTGGAACTGCGCGACGGCGACAAGGCCCGCTATCTCGGCAAGGGCGTCACCAAGGCGGTCGGCGCCGTCAACGGCGAGATCTTCGAGGCCCTGAGCGGCCTCGATGCCGAGCAGCAGGCCCAGATCGACCAGATCATGATCGACCTCGACGGCACGCCGAACAAGAGCCGGCTCGGAGCCAACGCCATCCTCGGCGTCTCGCTCGCCTGCGCCAAGGCGGCCGCGAACTCGCTCGACATGCCGCTCTACCGCTACGTCGGCGGCACCTCGGCGCGGCTGCTGCCGGTGCCGATGATGAACATCATCAACGGCGGCGTGCATGCCGACAACCCGATCGACTTCCAGGAATTCATGATCCTCCCCGTCGGCGCCTCGTCCTTCGCCGAGGGCCTGCGCTACGGCGCCGAGGTCTTCCACACGCTGAAGTCCGAATTGAAGAAGGCCGGCCACAACACCAATGTCGGTGACGAGGGCGGTTTTGCCCCGAACCTGCCGTCGGCCGATGCCGCGCTCGACTTCGTCATGAACGCGATCGGCAAGGCCGGCTTCAAGGCGGGCTCCGACATCATGCTCGGCCTCGACTGCGCCTCGACCGAGTTCTTCAAGGACGGCAAATACGTCTATGAAGGCGAGGGCAAGACCCGCTCGATCTCCGAGCAGGCCAAGTACCTCGCCGATCTCGTCGGCCGCTATCCCATCGTCACCATCGAGGACGGCATGTCGGAAGACGACATGGACGGCTGGAAGGAGCTCACCGACCTCATCGGCAAGAAGTGCCAGCTGGTCGGCGACGACCTCTTCGTCACCAACGTCAAGCGCCTCGCCGACGGCATCAAGACCGGCCGCGCCAACTCGATCCTGATCAAGGTCAACCAGATCGGCACGCTGACCGAGACGCTCGCCGCCGTCGAGATGGCGCACAAGGCCGGCTACACCTCGGTGATGTCGCACCGTTCGGGCGAGACCGAGGATTCCACCATCGCCGACCTCGCGGTCGCCACCAATTGCGGTCAGATCAAGACCGGCTCCCTTGCGCGTTCCGACCGCACCGCCAAATACAATCAGCTCCTGCGCATCGAGCAGCAACTCGGCAAGCAGGCGCTGTACGGCGGCAAGGCGGCACTGAAGGCGCTGGCATAAGCCAGCGCTTCCATTCGCGAAGAGACGACCAGGGGAGGATCGACATGAGCGACGGCACATCCGGACTGCAACTGCGTTCGCTGCTGAAGAAGAGCGGCGAGCTGGAACTGTCCCTGGTGGACGTTCCGACGCCGGAGCCGGCCGACGACGAGGTCGTGGTCCGCGTCGAGGCGACGCCAATCAACCCCTCCGACCTCGGGCTCCTGATCGGGCCGGCCGACATGTCGGCCGCCAAGGCCTCCGGCACCAAGGAGAGGCCGGTCATCACCGCGACGATGCCGGAGGCGGCGATGCGGATGATGGGAGCCCGGCTCGATCAGTCGCTGCCGGTCGGCAACGAGGGGGCGGGCACGGTGATCCGGACCGGCTCGTCGGACGCGGCGAAGGCGCTGATGGGCAAGACGGTGTCGATGATCGGCGGCGCGATGTACACGCAGTATCGCGTGCTGAAGGTCCGCGACGTCATGGAGCTGCCGGCGGGAACGACGGCCGCCGACGGCGCCTCCTGGTTCGTCAATCCGCTGACCGCGCTCGGCATGACCGAGACGATGCGGCGGGAGGGCCACAAGGCGCTCGTGCACACCGCGGCTGCGTCCAATCTCGGCCAGATGCTCAACAAGATCTGCATCAAGGACGGCATCGGCCTCGTCAACATCGTCCGGAGCAAGGAGCAGGCCGAGATCCTGCGCAAGATCGGCGCCAAATACATCGTGGATTCCAGCGCGCCCAGCTTCACCGACGATCTCACCAATGCGCTGGTCGAGACCGGCGCCACGATCGCGTTCGATGCCATCGGCGGCGGCAAGCTGGCGAGCCAGATCCTGACCGCCATGGAGGTTGCGGCCAACAAGACCGCGAAGGAATACAGCCGCTACGGTTCCAACGTGTACAAGCAGGTCTACATCTACGGCAGCCTGGACAACCGTCCGACCGAATTGAGCCGGTCGTTCGGTCTGACCTGGGGCGTCGGCGGCTGGCTGCTGACGCCGTTCCTGCAGAAGATCGGTCCGGCCGAGATCGGTCGCCTGCGCCAGCGCGTCGCGTCCGAGCTCAAGACCACCTTCGCCAGTCACTACACCAAGGTGGTCTCGCTGACCGAGGCGCTCGATCCCGCCAACATCGCGGTGTACGCCAAACGCGCCACCGGCGAAAAATTCCTCATCAACCCAAATAAATAATCGTGATCTGCGACGGCAGGTCACCGCAAGAAGGTCTTGCCTTCTGAGCCCAGCGGCGGATTATTCCGCCGCTATCGAATGCGGCAAAACCGCAAGGGCTCAGAAGGGGACATCTCCATGACCGATCTCAATCGCCGTCATCTGCTCGCTGGCGCCGCCGTCCTCGGTGCGGCCGCCGTGACCGGGCTTCGACCGACCGCCGTCAGTGCCGCAGTGCCGCAAGCCGGCAGCCAGGCGCCGGGCTTCTATCGCTACAAGGTCGGCAGCTATGAGTGCACCTCGATCAACGACGGCGCGCGCACCTTCCCGATGCCGGACAAGTTCGTCGCCAATCTGTCGAAGGAGGAAGCGCTGGCGGCGGGCGAGGCGGCCTACATGCCAAAGGGCATGGTCACGGTGCCGTTCAACCCGCAGCTCATCAACACCGGCTCCAAGCTGATCCTGATCGACACCGGCAACGGCGTCGCCAATCTCGAGGCGAGCAAGGGCGCGGTCGGGCGCACGCTGCAGAATCTCCAGGCCGCCGGCGTCGATCCCAAGAACATCGACGTCGTGCTGCTCTCGCATCTGCACCCCGATCACACCAACGGCATTCGCCTTGCCGATGGGGCGCTCGCATTCCCCAATGCGGAGATCATGGTGCCGGGCAAGGATTGGGAGTTCTGGACCAGCCAGGACAACGCCGCCAAGGCCGAGTCCAATCCGATGATGAAGAACTACTTTGCCAACGTGAAGAAGACCTTTGCGGGCCTCGAGTCCAAGGTCACAAAATTTGAGTGGGGCAAGGAGGTTGCGCCGGGCATCACCTCGATCGCAACTCCGGGCCATACGCCGGGCCACACCTCGTTCGCGGTCGCATCCGGCGATGCCAAGGTGCTGATCCAGTCTGACGTCACCAACATTCCGGAGTTCTTCCTGCGCAATCCCGACTGGCACGTGATGTTCGATGCCGACCCGGCGATGGCGCAGGAGACGCGCCACAAGTTCTACGACATGGCGGCGGCGGAGAAGGCGACGGTGATCGGCTTCCACTTCACCTTCCCGTCGGTCGGCCATGTCGAGAAGGACGGCGCGAAGTACCGCCTGATCCCGTCGGCGTGGAATCCGACGATCTGAGCTGGACGAATTGCTTTAAACGTCAGGCCGCCCTCGGGCGGCCTGATTGTTTTGGGGCGACCATCTGCTTTCGCGAAACGCAGCGTTTCCAAATCGGACCGGTCCATGCACTTGCATCCATTGCTCCGGACCGCTTAAGTGCCCTCGGCACTTCCCCTCAAGGTTCAAGGACACCTCATGGCCTACACCATCGTCACGATCGCCGGCAGCCTGCGCAAGGAGAGCTTTTCGCTGAAGATCGCCAACGCGCTCGCCAAGCTCGCGCCTTCTTCGCTCAAGCTCGAGGTCGTCACGCCGGCGGGCATCTCGTTCTTCAACCAGGACATCGAGGGCGCTCCGCCTGCGGACTGGCTGGCCTTCCGCGACAAGCTCCAGAAGTCGAACGGCGTGCTGTTCATCACCCCCGAATATAATCGATCGATCCCGGGCGTCCTCAAGAACGCCATCGACGTCGCCTCGCGCCCCTATGGCAAGAGCTCGCTGCTCGGCAAGCCGGTCGGCATCATCTCGAACTCGCCGGGACCGCTCGGCGGCGTCAGCGCGGCCAAGCATCTGCAGAACATCCTGCCGGGCATTTCCGGTCCGATCCTTCAGCAGCCGGAAATCTACCTCAACGCCGTTGGTGACGCGTTCGACGCCGACGGCAATCTGACCAAGGATTCCCTGAAGACGGTGCTGCAGCAATACATCGACGCTTTCGCGGCGCACGTCGCGAAGAACCAGGGCTGAGGCCTAAGCCAAGCTGCTCACCTCTCCGTCATGCCCGGGCTTGTCCCGGGCATCCACGTTCTTGGCTATGGCAGGCAGCGCACGTGGATGGCCGGGACAAGCCCGGCCATGACCGGCGGAAACAGCTTGTCGTCTTGATCGACGCTGGCAGGCAATTAGCACTCCCTTAACCAACCTGTCCCATCTTCCCAGGATGGTCTCCCGCGCGCGCCTGAAATCGATCCTCACCGGCCTTGCCCTCTACGCGATGGCGGCCGCCATCGTCGGCTATTTCGGCGTCAACGCCTACACCGGCAAATACGGCCTCAACGCCCGCCAGGAGCTCGACCAGGAAATCATCGCGCTGACCAGCGAGCTGGCCCAGCTCAAGCGTGAGCGCGCCAGGAGCGAGCAGCGGGTGTCGCTGCTGCGGTCCGAGCGGATCGACCCCGACATGCTGGACGAGCGGGCGCGTTTCCAGCTCGACTACGTCAATCCGCGCGATCTCGTGCGGATGATCCCGGCGAAGTAGCGTTCTCCGCGAAGCTCGAAACCGGTACCGAAAGCCGCGGCCAAAATCCGGCCATTGTGCGCTTGGCTCCTCCGAAGGTCGTAAGTCCGGAACCCGCGGGTTCCTTGACGGCGGCGCCGCCGCGGGCTCATGGCTTGCCGTGGCGCTTTTTCGAAGTTGACGCATATCAAACAGCTGGCGCCGGCACGGTCTAGTCTGCCATCCGGAGGAAACTGTGATGAATGGGTCAGCGCCCCGGCATCACGCGGCCCGCGTCGAGGCCGCCAT
>RXJC01000156.1:0-5468 GCA_003963435.1 Bradyrhizobiaceae bacterium
GCGCCGCGCTGCTCGGCCTCGTGATGTCGTTCAAGCTGGTGTTCTTCCTGGTGCCGGCTGCGCTCTATCTTCTGCCGCTGCCGCGCGGCCGCAAGCTGGTGCTGATCGCGGCGGCGGCGTTCAGCTTCGCCTTGCCGATCCTGATCTCGTGGCTGTTCTATCCCGAACTGTTCGCGAGCTGGCTGCTTGCGATCGGGGGAGGAATTCCCAATCAGCACGCCGTCGATCTCGTGGAGGTCAATCCGTCGCTATTGCTGCTCGCGCAGGGCCTGATGCGTCATGCCGGCATCGATAGCAGGCCGGCCGTGCTCGCGACCTACGCGCTCGGTGCGCTCGCGCTCGTGCCGTTCGCTGTGTCCGTGCTGCGCGTGGCTGCTTGCCGGCCGGTGCGGGAAGGGGGATCGCATCTGTCGCAGCTCGACCGCTGGCTGATCGATCATCCCCGTGCGGCCATGCGCATCACGGTGCTCGGCATGTTCGCGCTCTATCTCTCAGCGCCGCGCCTCAAGGAATGCGCCTTCTTCGAGCTCGCGCTCTATGCCGCGGTTCTCGTCGTCGACCTGCCGGCCGGCCTGCTCGCGGCCTTTCTCACCGCGGGCGTGCTCGTTCCCTCGCTGATCTCGCTCGCAGGGACGGCGCTCGAGGGGACCTTCATCCTGCTCATCGCCGCGCTGATGTGCTTCTGGATCTTGCTGCAGGATTTCCGCGCGGAGCCGAACCGCCTTGACATGGAGGGCGCACAGCCATGACTGACGTCGCCGCGTCCGCGGAAGGCGGAGAACGAGCAGCCTTTGCCGCCGAGGCGCCGGGGAGCAATTGGATGACCCGCTTCATCCTGGCGTTGGCCGTGCTGGTCGCAACGCTCGTCGCCATCGATATGGGCATGGACGCGACGTTCGGCTGGGATGCGCGGGTCAACTGCGCGGCCGTCGATGCGCACGTCCAGGGGCTCGATCCCTATTACGTCAAGAACCTGAAGGACACCAAGCTCTCCTATCCCTATCTGCCGGTGACGCTCGATGCGTTCCGGCCGGTTTGCGCCGGCGGCTTTCTCGTCGCGCATCACAAGCCGATCTTTCTCCTTCTCACGTTGATATCTGCGCCGCTGCTGCCTGGTCTCGGCAAGTCCAGGCCGGGCATGAGAGACATCGCGCTGCGGATCCTGTGCGCGTTTGGCGGCTTCCTCGGCTTCCAATGGATCGTCGCGACCGGGAATTTCGCAGCGCTGAGTGGCTTGTTGACGGCGGCAGCGCTGGCCTTGCTGCTGCGTCCTGCGCAGCCCGGCCACGGTGCGGGCGCGAACCTGGCGCCGCAGCTCGCCGGGGCCGCGCTGCTTGGCCTCGTCACCTCGTTCAAGCTGGTGTTCTTCCCGGTTCTTGCCGCGCTGTATTTCCTGCCGCAGCCGCGAGCGCGCAAGTTGCTGCTGATCTGCGTCGCGGCCGGCATGTTCGTTCTCCCGATCCTGGCCTCGCTGGCGATCTATCCGGACCTGTTCAAGAGCTGGCTCAGCGCGATTCTGGGCCAGATCCCCGGACAGCATTCGCCGGGGAACGAAGTCAATCCGTCGCTGCTCTTCATCGCGGTGACCCTTGCCGACAGCGTTGGACTCGCCGGCAGCAAGGCGGTCGTCGCCATGCTTTACGGCCTGATCGCGATCGCACTCGTGCTCGCGCCGCTCGCGATCTCGGTGTGGCTCATGGTTGGAAGCTGGCGCCCGGCCGGCAAGGCTTCGCTGCTCGAGGTTTTCGACCTCTGGCTGGTCGGCCATCCCGAAATAGCGATGCGCATCACCGTGCTCGCGATGTACGCGCTCTATCTCTGCGCGCCCAGGCTGAAGGAGTATGCCTTCTTCGAGCTGGCGCTCTACGCCGCCGTTCTCGTCGTCGATCTGCCTGCGGTGATGATGGCGGCCGTGCTCGCGATCGCGATTGCCATCCCGATCCTGGCGTCGATCTCAGGCATCTTCGTGAGCGGCTTCGGCCAGCTCGCGCTCGCGCTGATCTGCTTCTGGCTGCTGCTGCCGCGTGGACCTTCAGACCATTCGGCGGTCAGGTCGACCTGATCCTATCTTGGCGCGGCCTCTTGCCGCCTGTAGAGACTGACATACGCGCCGGTATATTCCTCCTTCCAGCCTCTCTGGCCGATCAGAAACTGCCGCAGCGGGTCGTGGGCCCTGATCCAGAGCACCGCGTCGATCTTGTACTTGCTGATCACCTTGTCCCAGCTTGCCGCGTCGATGTCCCACTGGACCAGGTCGTGATAGTCGCGCAGCAATTCGTCCGGATAGGCGGTCGCCGCCCTTCCGTCGACGAAGACGGGCACTGATCCCCGCGTCCTGAAGATCAGCAGCCCGCCGACGTTCCAATGGTTCAAGAGGCGCGCATGCGAGGTGTGCGCCTCGAGATAGCGGGCATCCTGCTCCGACAGCATGTCGGGCAAGGTCAGCGCCGAACGCACCTGCATGAACGTGAAGGGCAGCAGCAGCACGCCGACGATTCCCGCCGCCAGCATTGCGCGCCGGACCTCGGGATTCGAAAGGCGCTTCGGCAACAATCCGTCGATGTGGAGCGCCATCGGAACGCTGGAGAAGATGAAGAAGAACGCGATGTATCTGAATTGATAGAGACCCAAAAACAGGAAGAGCCAGGCCAGCATGCGCGCCTCGAGCGGAACGCGCGTGACGTTGCGGTAGCGCAGCTCCAGGCCGACGAAGGTCAGCGCATAGACGATGCCGGGAAGGCTCCCGGGCAGCTCCATATTGAAAAAGTAGGACCGCCACTCGCCGATATCGGCCTGGACGAAATGACCGAGCGTCGCTCTCACGCCGTCATAGACATGCCATCCCAGCGGATTGACGAAGATCGCGGCGACGCATCCGACGCCTGCCAGGCAGTAATTCCGGAAGTTTATCCAGTCCCGCCGCAGCAGGGCGATGCCGCCGAACACGCCGAGGATCGGAAAGGCCAGCATGAAGCCGCCGTGCAGATTGACCCAGGCGACCATCATCAGCGGCAACAGGAACCAATGCCGCCGCCGCAGGCATTCGCCGTAGAAGACGACGGCGAACAGCATGGTCGCGATGTTCGGCGATGCCGCCAGATACATGTTGGGCGAGGCTTCGTAGCAGGGATAGAGCAGGCACGCGGCGAACACCGCGATAGAGACCGCCGGCGCCGATGCGCCGCTGCTGAGGCCGCAGAAAGCGAGGTAGGCGGCGATGACCGCGCCGCAGGCGACGACCATGAGCACGATCCCGGCAAAGCCCGTGTGCTGATACAGCACGCTCGCCATCACGTCCCAGAGCCAGGACAGATTGTACCAGCGCCTGTCGCCGAGTGTGAACGCCCACGGGTCCTGGAACGGCACTTCGCCGCGCTGCCTGATCAGGTCGCCGGCGGCGAGATGCCAGCCGAGATCGTAATGGCCGAGCAGCAGCGGTCCGTTCGACAGGTAGAACACGCAGAGGAAGGCGATCAGGAAGACGTAGACTTCTACCCCGCGCCGCTCACGCCCGGACGCGGCTTGTGCGTCGCCAACCCCGGACCGGGACCAATCCTCGCGCGCGTCCATCGGAGCTCTCACCATCGCAGCCAGCCGCTCCAGGCCCTGCATGTCCCTGGTCTGCGCCCACTGGGGGGCAGACACCGTCCGCTATAGGCGAAGACGGCCTAAGGCGGGGTAAAGGGAGGTGAACCGACGCCGGTCCTGGGCGAGAAGGCCGTCTTGGTGAAAGAATCGTTGCGATGACGAAGTACTGACCAGGGCCAAAAACCCCTACAGTCCGCCCGCTATGCCCGATAACGGACCTGGTTCTGCGTCGCAGCGATCTAACGCTAAGTTTTCAATAGCATACGTTCGCGCCGGCCGCCGCGGACTATTTCCGCACCAGATGCTTCGTCGACGTCACCGTGTTCGCCGGCGGCGCGGGCGAGATGGAGAAAGTCAGCCAGGTATTCCAGCCGGACGGGCGGTTGGCCGCATCAAATTCTCCATAGGCTTTCACGTTCAGATAGCCCTGCATGTCTCCGACCGGAAACAGATAGCCGAACTGCGGGCCTACGCCCAACACGCGCGAGCGGAATGATCCGAGAATAGGGTGCTGACCGGAATCGTCGGTGACCTGCTGATAAGCGTATCCGACGAAGCCGACGAACGCGTGCTTGGACAGGAACTTGGAGACGCCCCAGTCAAAATGGAAATCGACGCCGCTCTGGTACTGGGTATCAGGGTTCTTGAAATTGTAGGTGAACCCGGCAACGCCGGAGAATTCCTGCCCCGTAGCGAGATCGAGATACGTGTACCCGCCGCCGGCATCGATGGCGCCGTGACCAATACCGGTGTTGGCCAGCCGGGTCGGTTGATAGTCTCCAACAGGAATGTCGCCCGTCGCATAGGTCATCCAGTTGTGAACGCCGTTGTGCCACTTGAGCGACATCACCGGATAGAGATCGCCGACCGACACCAGCGTGTCCGAGAGACTGCCGGTTCGCGTCGTGCCGAACGGCCCGACGTTGGTGGTCAGCGTTCCGTCGATGCCGACGGCGCTCCGGGCAAACGTGCCGGTAAGACCCACGGCCAATTGTCCGCCCAGCACCGGCGTGCCGAAAGTGTAGCTCGGTGCCAGGATCAGGATATCGGCTTGTGCATTGAGGCTGGCGTTCAGGCTGACGTTGACCGTCGCTGGAAGTCTGCCGGTCGTGATCTCCCGTGATGCGGCGACCCCGCCCGAGCCCCCGACGGACGTGTGGTAATAGACAGTGCCGAGTGACCACCCCGGTGTCATCGGCACGGCCGCTAGGCTGCCAAACTGGCCCGGAAGCCAGAACGAAATGCCATTTTCGTCGGCGCGAACGTTTTGACAGGAGGCCAGCAGGCCAACGCAGACGAGACTGGTTCTCAGCCACGCGCCTCGTGATGTTGAACTGGTGCGCTGCATTGGTTCCTCACCTCTTGACCAGCATTGCCGATTATTCCCGCACCATTCGGTCCGCAATGCAATGCCGCTCGCCTTGAATGTCCAAAGAACATCCCGCGTGGCGCATTAATGTCACAAGACCTGCTGGAGAAGGCGACTGATCCGCGATCGGCGCGATCGCTCAATCGGACAACCCTTTCTTCAACATGGCCGCCTTACGACCTTGCTCGGACTCTTCACTGTCGGCCTTCTTCATTTCCTTCAACTCGATCGTCACTTGGCTGATCTTGCCGGAGAATTTGAATGGCACCTTGTAGGCTTCGGTTACCGGAGTACCTTCATCGGCGCCGACATCCGCGCCTTCGTCTGCGGAGAAGCCACAGCATTCGGTCCGATCAATCCGGCCCGTAGCGACAACCTTGCCGTTGACGAACAACGTGCCTTCGCCGCCCTTGCCGATCCCGCCGCCGTCGTAGGCGAACTCGAAGCGGACCGTGGATTTGCCGGCAGGCAACGCCTGCTTGGCTGCTATGGTGAACCGCTGCAGCCCAAG
>RXJC01000156.1:5518-19661 GCA_003963435.1 Bradyrhizobiaceae bacterium
CCCAAGGAAGTTGTAGGTGTAGGTCGGTTTGCCGTCCTTCAGGTACAGGCTCCAGCCGCCGAATCTGCCGGCCTGGGCAAGGATGGCTCCGCTCGCGCCGCCGTTGGGAACTTCAATATCGGCGGTAATCGCATGCGAGCGGTTCTTCGTATTGATGAAGACGTTCTCCGACATTCCGAGCATGCCCTCGTGAACCGTCAGCGACGTGCGGCCAGCCATCAAATCCGGCCGTCCGACCAGCGCCGGGTTTAGTCGCTCCAGAGTCCGGTCGTCGAGCGGCAATACGGAATACTTGACCGCCTCCTTGAGAAACAGGTCCTGAAGCTCCTTCAACTTGTCCGGATTCCTTGCTGCCAGATCGTTCGACAGGCTGAAGTCCGACCGCGTATCGTAAAGCTCCCAGATATCTTGTTCGAGCGGCCTGCGATTCTTGGTCTCCCACGCCGCCCGGTGAATGGTGCCGGCCAGCCAGCCATCGCTGTAGATCGCGCGGTTGCCGAAGATCTCGAAGTACTGCGTAGTATGCGTGCTCGGCGCCTTCGCGTTGGCAAAGCTGTAGGCCATGCTCACGCCCTCGATCGGGGTCTGTGGCGTTCCATTGACGCTCTTCGGTTCGGGAAGCTTCGCAGCTTCGAGGATCGTCGGCACGACGTCGATGACGTGATGCCATTGCGAGCGCACTTCACCCTTCGCCGCAATGCCCTTGGGCCAATGAATCACCATGCCGTTGCGGGTGCCGCCATAGCTCGAAGCCACCTGCTTCGTCCATGTGAAGGGCGTATCGCCTGCGACAGCCCACCCGGCAGCGTAATGGCTGTATGTCATGGGACTGCCGAGTTCGTCGTAATGCTTGAGAATGTCCTGGACGCTCTCCTGCACGCTGTTGAAGTAGGTCATCTCGTTGAACAACCCGTTCATGCCGCCTTCGGCACTCGCGCCGTTGTCGCCGACGATGTAGAAGACCAGCGTGTTGTCGAGCTGGCCGGTCGCCTTGATGGCGTCGATCAGGCGGCCGATCTCGGTGTCGGCGTATTCGCCAAAGCCGGCGAACACCTCCATCTGCCGAGCGAAGAGCTTCTTCTCGTCAGGGCTCAGCGCGGCCCAGTCCTTGATGGCTTCCGGCTTGGGAGCGAGCTTCGTACCGGGGGGCACCACACCGAGCTTGATCTGGCGGGCCAGCGTCTCCTCGCGCAGCTTGTCCCAGCCCTGGTCGAACTTGCCCTTGTACTTGGCGATCCATTCCTTCGGAACGTGGTGCGGCGCATGGGTCGCGCCGGGCGCGAAGTACATGAAGAACGGCTTATCGGGCGTCAGCGACTTCTGGTACTGCACCCAGTCGATCGCTTTGTCGGTCATGTCCGTCATGAAATTGTACTTTGGATCTTTCGACGGCTCGACCTGAGTCATGCCGTCATAGATCAGCGGAGCCCACTGGTTGGTCTCGCCGCCCATGAAGCCGTAGAACTTGTCGAAGCCCTGGCGAGTTGGCCAGCGATCGGTTGGACCGGACGGGCTCACCTCCCATGCGGCGGTCTCGTGGTTCTTGCCGAAATGCGCGGTGCTGTAGCCATTCAGCCTTAGCATCTCCGCGACCGTGGCGACGCTGTTGGGCCGCTGTCCAGTCTGCCCGGGAAAGGTCGTCGCGGTTTCCGCGATCGAACCGAAATTGTTCATGTGATGATTGCGGCCGCTCAGCAGCGCCGATCGGGTCGGCGAGCAAAGCGCCGTCGTATGGAATTCGTTGTAGCGCAGGCCTTCGTTCGCGAGCTTCTCCACCGTCGGCATGTGGATCGGACCGCCGAAGGCGCTCGACTGACCGAAACCCATGTCGTCGATCAGCACGATGAGCACGTTGGGCGCACTGGCCGGTGCCTTGACCTCGAAGCGCGGCGGCGGCGACGCATTGCGGGCGTCGAACACGGTGCTGTGCGGATATGCCGGCTCGGGAATAGGGAGCACACTGCGGTCGGTCGGAAGCACGACCGCGGGCGGAGCGACCTGCTGGGCGTTTGCAGGGATCGGAAGCAGCGCGATCAAGGACATTGCGGCGACCGCGATCATCATGCGTCTCATATCGGCTCCTTCAGCGAAAGGAAAAACAGCAAATCGATTGATGAAATGCCGGGACGCGCACCGGCGCATCCCCTAGATCGGCGGCAGCAGTTGACGGCCGGCTCAGCGCCGTCCGACGCGATTGACTGGACCGCCGCGATTCATTGGTCTTCCCACCGCTCCAACTCCGGGGGTTACCACGGCGCGCGCGACCGGCCGCGGCCGCAGCACCACTCCGGGCCTGACGATGCATCCGACGGGATATTCGATATATTGGCAGTAGACCACCGCGCTGGCTTTTTCAGTGCTTGCGGCAACGAAGCCGGCGACCAGTCCAGTCGTCAGCAGTGCAGATAGCGCGGTTGATAGCTTCATTTGGGCGTCCTCCAATATTATTGCGTAGTTTACCCGGTCGCATGATCGATGAGTTGACGCAAATCAAGCTCGTGCGCGGACAATTGTCGTCCAATCCAACAGCTAAAAAAGGATTGGGTCATGAAGCGAATAGCGATGGCGATTTCCGCAGTGGTGTCTTTGGCAACGTATTTGGCGGCACCGGTAAACGCCGAGTCGTACAAAATGCAAACCCCAATTCCGCCCGGCATTGCCGCGCCGGACAAGGTGGAGACGCGCCTCGGCACGCTGAAATTCTTCGACGGCTTCCCCGACAAGGCCGCGGTCGAAAAGCTCTACGATAATCTCGACTTCCAGCGGGCGGTGCAGGCTTATCTAATGGCGCTACCGGCGGTGAACATGGCCGGACTGCGTGAGGGCTTGCTCCAGGTTGGGCCTCCCAACTCCACGATCCCGACCTTCGAAACGCTGATGGACGCCCGTTCGCTGTTTCTGACGGCCAATGCCAACGTGGCCTACACGTGGATATGGATCAACCTGCACGACGGCCCGCTGGTGGCTGAGATCCCACCCATGGTGCTGGGCATGATCGACGATTTCTGGTTTCGCTACGTCACCGACATAGGAGTGGTCGGCCCCGACAATGGCAAAGGAGGTAAGTATCTGCTGCTGCCGCCCGGCTACAAAGGTGAAGTACCCGAAGGGTATCTCGTCGTTCGTGTTCCTACCTATGAATCGATTCTTGTCTGGCGCAATTTTTCCGTGAACGGGGACATGACCCCGGCCATCGAAAGGCTGAAGAAGCTTACGCGCATCTATCCCTTGTCGAAAGCAACCAATCCTCCGGCCAACACATTCGTCAACGTGTCCGGCAGGGCTTTCAACACGGTGGCGCCGGCAGACAACAAGGTGTGGGACTATCTCAATCAGGTCGTTCAGAGCGAGCCGATCGATTCGCTCGATCCTGTTACGCTCGGCTACTTCGCTTCCGTCGGCATCGAGAAGGGCAAGCCATTCGCTCCCGACGCCCGCATGAAGAAGATTCTGACGGAGGCGGCTGCAGTCGGCGACGCTACAGTGCGTGCTATACTCTTCAGAAGCCGGATTCCAGAAGCTTTCTACTATCCGAACAGCACCTGGCGTCAGTGGCTTGGCGGCTACAAATTCGAATCGCAACCCGGCGTGCGCTTCCTGGATGCCGCGTCATTCTTCTATTTTTATGCGACCGGCGTGACGCCCGCGATGGAAGCAAAAATGGTCGGCCAGGGCTCCCAATATGCAGTTGGGTTGGTGGATTCCAAGGGTGCTCCGCTGGATGGCGGCAAGAACTACAAGCTGCATCTGCCACCGAACATTCCAGCGAAGGAGTTCTGGTCGGTGATCCTGTACGACAACCAAACACGTTCGATGCTCCAGACGGACCAAAAATTCCCGATGGTGAGTAGCCAAGACAAGGCCATCCTGACCAACGCAGACGGTTCGGTGGATGTTTATTTCGGACCAAAGGCGCCGGCCGGTAAGGAGCATAATTGGGTCCAGACCGTTCCCGGCAAAGGCTGGAATACGCTTCTGCGTCTCTACGGCCCGCTCGAACCGTGGTTCGACAAGACTTGGAGGCCAGGAGAAATCGAGTTGCAGTAATGATACGAGCGGGCATCCCCGCCGTCGCTGCGTAATTGGGCCGAGGCCGCCGCCCGTTTCGACATCCGGCGATCTATCGATCCTTGACTCGATAGAGCTGAGGCTGAAGATTGGTGTGGCTATCTTGATGGATGCTGTACGCCTGATCGCAAGACAGAAGGTAGCCGTTGGCACGCAAGCGCCGCAAATCGGGCCGAGATATACTGAGGGGCCTTGCCCGAGGGCCATTACCGGCTTCGCAGTCGTCGAAGCGCGCTGGGCGGGGTGCTCCGCGCTTGCCGATGAGCCGCATCTGGATTGCGGCCGCGGCCGTCGCGGTCGTCGCTGTCAGTGTCGCCTTCCAATTTCGCAATCATGGCGACCCGGTCTCGCAAGCCCAATCTCCATCGGCTGCAACTTACGTCGGCAGCGAGACCTGCGCGGGCTGCCATCAGGCCGAAGCGAAATTGTGGAGCGCCTCGCAGCACAAGGCGGCGATGCAGCACGCCACAGACAAGACCGTGCTCGGCGACTTCAATGATGCGGGCTTCGACTACTACGGCGTCCATTCCCGCTTCTTCAGCAAGGACGGCAAGTTTTTCGTCCAGACCGACGGCGCCGACGGCAAGCTCGCCGTCTTCGAAGTGAAATATACCTTCGGCGTCGATCCGCTGCAGCAATATCTCGTCACATTTCCAGACGGACGCGTACAGGCACTGCCGATCGCGTGGGACAGCCGCCCGCGGGACAAGGGCGGCCAGCGGTGGTTTCATCTCTCACCCGATGAAGCCATCAAGCACGACGACATCCTGCACTGGACCAAGCTGAACCAGAACTGGAATTTCATGTGCGCGGAGTGCCATTCCACCGGCGTGCGCAAGAACTACGACGCCGCGAAAGATCGCTTTGCGACGACATGGGCGGAGATCAGCGTCGGCTGCGAGACCTGTCACGGGCAGGGCTCGCGCCACGCCGCCTGGGCGCGCGAACGGCAGAATTGGTGGCCGTTTGGCAAGCGGGAGGATTCCAGCAAGGGATTGCTGGTGAATTTCGACGAGCGCCACGGCGTGACCTGGCCAATCGATCCCCAGACCGCAAACGCGCGGCGCTCGGCGGAGCCGGCAACGCTGCGCAAGGAAGTCGAGACCTGCGGCCTCTGTCACGCACGGCGCGCGAGCTTCCATGAGGACTGGAGACCCGGTGAATGGCTGTCGCAGACCCATGCGGTCGAAGCGCTCGCGCGCAACACCTATCATGCCGATGGGCAGATTCGCGATGTCGAGGAGCCGTATAACTATACGCCGTTCAAGCAAGGCAAGATGTTTGCGGCCGGTGTCACCTGCAGCGACTGCCACGAGCCGCACAGCTCGAAGCTGCGGCTGTCGGGCGAAGGCGTCTGCCTGCAATGCCATGCGTCCGACCAATATGCCGATGTGAAACATCGTCATCACGCCGGAGCCGATCCGGCGCCGACCTGCATCTCGTGCCACATGCCGGTCCGGACCTACATGGTGATCGACACCAGGCACGATCACACCTTCAGGGTCCCGCGCCCCGATCTGTCCATCACGTTGGGAACGCCGAATGCCTGCAACGACTGCCACCGTGACAAAACTGCGCAGTGGTCCGCTGCGGCCGTCGAACGCTGGTTCGGCCCGGCCCGCAAGGGTTTCCAGGCTTACGGAGCGGCATTCCATGCCGCCCGCACCGACCAGGCCGATGCCGCCGCGCTGCTGTCCGTCGTTTCGGCAGATCGCCACGCGCCGGCAGTGGCGCGCGCCAGCGCGCTCAGCGAGCTTGCCTCGCGCGTGACGCCGGCGAACATCGCGACGGCCCGGATCGGGCTTGCCGATCCCGATCCGATGGTGCGGATCGGCGCCCTCGACATGCTGGAAAACGTGCCCGCCGATCGTCTCTGGCCCCTTGTGTCCCCGTTGTTGTCCGATCCCGTCCGCGGCGTCCGCATCAGGGCGGCCTCGCTTCTCGCGGGCGTTCCTGCCGCAAGCCAGCCTCCGACGGATCGTCCACGCTTCGATCAGGCGGCGGCCGAGTTCATCGCCGCCCAGCGCGCCAATGCCGAGAGACCGGAAGCCCGCACCGCCCTCGGGGATTTCCTCGCGCAGCGTGGCCGGGCACAGGAGGCCGAGGCCGAATACCGGGCGGCCCTCAGGCTCAGCCCGCAATATGCGACGGCAGCGATCAACCTTGCCGATCTCTATCGGCGACGCGGCCGGGATGGCGACGGCGAGATCGTCCTTCGCGCCGCGCTTGCAGCTTCGCCGCGTGAGGCAGCCCTGCATCATGCGCTCGGGCTGACACTGACGAGGCTGAAACGGGCCGAGGACGCGCTCAACGAGCTCCGTCGCGCGACGGAATTAGAGCCGAACCAACCGCGCTACGCCTACGTCTATGCCGTCGCACTGCATTCCGGCGGTCGTTACGAGGAAGCCATGACGGTCTTGAAGGACGTCCTGCGCGACCATCCGAACGATCGGGAGGTTCTTCAGGCCCTCGTCTCGTTCAGCCGAATGGCCGGAGATACCGCGGCGGCGCTCGGTTACGCGGAGCAACTCGCGACTGCCGGGCCGCCCGACCAAGATCTGGGGCAGCTAATTCAAGAGCTTCGCCGGGCTGTCCAGCCGCGCGCGCAGTGAGCAAGCTTCCGATCGTTGGTGCGGGCAGCCGGGGTCGAACCGGCACAGCGCTTGCGCACCGAGGGATTTTAAGTCCCTTGCGTCTACCAATTCCGCCATGCCCGCTTGATCCAACGAGATCAAACACTTAAGTCCTTCCCCGGGCGTCTGGAATTGGCGCTTTGCGTGAGCCCGGGACGGTTCTTCCTTAAGCGAGCCGGGCGCACAAGGCAAAGCCTCAATCCGGACACCTGGTGCTGCTTTAGGCATTCTCAATCCAACGGGACTATTCATCCGGCATGGCTGCTTCGTTTTCCTGTTCGCCGCGCGGCTTTGGCGCGCTCCTCGCGCTGCTTGTGGCCGGCGCCGCGCTGTCCGGCTGCGCCAGCATGAGCGAGACGGTCGCGCCGGCATTTGCCGATCCCGCCAAATACGAGCTGTACGACTGCAAGCAGCTCGAAGGCGAGCGCAAGCTGCTCGCCAAGCGCACCGCCGAGCTGCAGGCGCTGATGGACAAGGCCGAAACCGGGGCAGGTGGCGCGGTCGTGTCCGAGCTCGCCTATCGCAACGATTATGTCGCGGTGCGCGGACAGGCCCAATTGGCCGAGGATGCCTGGCGCCGCAACAGATGCCGGGAAACGCCGCCTGAGGCGACACCGCCTGAGTCGTCTCCCGCGGCCAAGCCGGCATCCAAGCCCGCAGCAAAGTCCGGCAGAGCGGCCCGCTGACGCGCCGCGCCGGCGCCGCTTCGCCTCAAGGCCGCCAGCCGTAGATCCAGTCCTGCCGCGCCAGCATGCGCTCCGGGCCGAGCGCGCGGATCGCAAGGTCGCGCGCGGCCGCAAGCGGTCCACTCAGATGATAGATGCGGCCCTGCTGCCGCGCGGTCCGCTGCACCCGCCGCACCCGCGCCTGGCGCGCGCGGCCGTATTGCGTCAGTGCCGCAGCGACGCCCGCGCTGCTCTCGGCGGCTTCAAGGCTCAAATGCCGGGCGAGCACCGCGGCGTCCTCGATCGCCATGCCGGCTCCCTGCGCCGCGAAAGGCAGCATCGCGTGCACGGCGTCGCCGAGCAGCGCCACCTGACCCTTGCTCCACGGACAGCCGTCGGGCACGCCGAACAGCGCCCATTTCCGCCAGCTGTCGACCGTGGCGAGCATCATGCGAGCCGAAGCCGGCCAGCGTGGGCCGGCAAAGGCGTCCATCACCTCGCGCGGATCTCCGGGCGTGCTCCAGCCCGGCCTGTTCCAGCTGCCCGGCAGCACCGCGACGACGTTGATCTGGCGGCCGCCGGCGATCGGATAGGCGACGAGATGCGCGTTCGGGCCCATCCACAGCTGCACCCGGCGCGCCGTGTAGTCCTTCGGCAGCTGCGTGGCGTCGAGCGTGCCGCGCCAGGCGATCAGTCCGGAGAAGCGCGGCTGCACCTCGGGAAACAGATGCTGGCGCACCGTCGACCAGATGCCGTCGGCCCCGATCAGCGCGCTGGCGAGATCGCTGCGGCGGATCGTGCCGCTGCGATGGACCACGGTCAGGCCCTTGGCATGCAGCGCGACGTCTTCGAAGGTCGCGCCCAGCTTCAGGTCGATGTCGGGATGATCGGCAACGGCGTCCGCCAGCGCCGCTTGCAGGTCGGCGCGATGCACCACCCAATAGGGCGCGCCGGCCCGCATCGAAGCCGCTTCACCGAGCGGCATGCGCAACAGCTCGCCGCCAGCCCGCGCGCTCATGATCGCGACCGCCTCCGGGACGACGGCGCGCAGCTTGAGGCGCTCGGTGAGGCCGAGCTCGACCAGCACGCGGCTGGCATTCGGGGAGAGCTGCAGTCCGGCGCCGACTTCCTCGAGGCGCTCGGCCTTTTCCAGCACGACGATGCGGAAGCCGCGGGCGGCGAGCGCAAGCGCAGCCGTCAGTCCACCGATGCCGGCACCGGCGACGACGATCGTTCGGGAGAGCGCCACCCCTTAACCGGTGGGCGCGGTCAGGCCACCTTGTCCTTCAGGACGCATTCCGGCGGACGGGCTTCGCCGGCCTTCAGGTCGGCGGCGAAACGGTACAGCGTCGAGCAGTAGGGGCAGATGATCTCGTTGTCGTTGCCGAGGTCGAGGAAGACGTGCGGATGGTCGAACGGAGGATTGGCGCCCACGCACATGAACTCTTGCGAGCCGATTTCGATGACGGGGACACCGGCATCGTTGTGGAAGTGCGGGACGACATGGTCGGACATCGTAGTTCATCCTGGAGTGGCAATGGCGGCAGACACAATCAAGAACTGACGCGGCATCTTTAAGGCGCCGCGGACCATACTGGCGGGTGCAGCTGATTGCTAGTCCAGCGGAACCGAAAGCTCCGCAATTGCCCCATGCTCATTTGCTCATGCAAATTCGACACAATCTTGCGGCCTGAGAGAAGCCCTTCTTTCGTCGGGGCCGTTGTGTCGCAATCCTGGCATACTATGTCTCTCGGACGAGCGAATTTGCGACGAAAGCCGAATTGTCGGCGCGAGCGGTCCCAGGGGCATCCGGGCTTTTCCACATGAAGTGGCTGCGAATCACCACAGCGTTGACCGGTATCGCGGCGAGCGGCTTTTTGCTCGCGCAGGTCGCACCGCACGCCCGTGAGGCCGGCGCGATCCTCGCCGCGAAGGACGATCCGGCCGCGCTCTCCGAGCTCAAGCTCGATCAATTGCTGCGGCAGAACGACCGTCTGGTTCAGGACAATATCGAGGCCGCGCTCGCCGCCGGCGATGCCGACCTCGCCGACAGTTTCGTCGCGCTGGCGCGCGACCGCAACATTGCACTGCCTGACGATCTCCTGAGCCGCGTCGGCGACGCGGTGAAAACCGAAGGTTCCACCCCGCACTTCGCCAAACGGTTCGCCACCGGCCTCGTCACCGGCAATGCCGACGACGTCGCCAGCCTCTCCGGCACGGTGGCCGGCGATCTCTTCGTGATCGGCGACATCAGGGACGTGGTGCGCGAGGGCAAGCACCTCGCCATGGGCGAGGACACCGACCGCCTGGTGCTCGGCCTTGCGGCCGCCGGCCTTGCGGTGACCGCGGCGACCTACGTGTCCGTCGGCGGTGCGGCGCCGGTGCGGGCCGGACTGACGCTGGTCAAGGATGCGCGCAAAGTCGGACGGCTCGGCGAGGGGCTCGCCGTCTGGGCCGGCAGCTCCGCGCGCGAGGTGGTCGACACGCCGATGCTTCAGAACGCGGTCGCCAAGGGGTCGGTGTTCCGCCCGGGCGAGACCGTCAGCGCGATCAAAGCCGCGTTCCGGGCCGAGAAGGCCGGTGCGCTGGTGCGGCTCGGCAAGGACGTGACGCGCGTCGCCGAGAAGACCGGCACGCGCGGGGCCATGGACACGCTGCGCATCGCCGAAGGTCCGAAGGACGTCGCGCGCGCGGCGCGGCTTGCGGAAGCGCAAGGCAGCAAGACGCGCGCGATCATGAAGCTGCTCGGCCGCGGTGCGCTGCTGCTGATCGGCGGCGCGTTCGACCTGGCGATGTGGCTGATCGGCGCCGCGCTGACGTTGTTCGGCCTTCTGTCGTCCATCAAGGCGACGACCGAGCGCCTGACCCAGGCCTGGTGCGATCGCAAAAGGGCGCGGCGGCTCCGCCGGGCGCGGATCGCTGCCGAGGCCGCTCCGGCCAATGTGGTCGCGACGGCCTGAGGCGCGAGGCGCTTCGGGCTATTGTTTGAGCATGATGTTGCCGGAAAACCGCTGCACACTTTTCCGGATCGTGCTCTAAGATCGACCTGTCCCCCACAAGACCTCACGGAACTGATGATGCCGAGCTTTCACAACGGCGCCGTAGAAATTGCCTATCTCGACGAAGGCGAGGGCGACCCGATCATCCTGGTGCACGGCTTTGCCTCGAGCAAGAACGTGAACTGGGTCTATCCGACCTGGGTCTCGGAGCTGCGCAAGAACGGCCGTCGCGTCATTGCGCTCGACAATCGCGGCCATGGCGAAAGCGCAAAGCTCTACGAGCCCGCGCAATATTCGATTCCGGTGATGGCCGGCGACGTGCTCGCGCTGATGGATCATCTCGCCATCCCGCAGGCCGACATCATGGGCTATTCGATGGGCGGGCGGATGGCGGCCTGGCTGTCGCTCAACGAGCCGCAGCGGCTGCGCTCGGCGATCCTCGGCGGCATCGGCATCGGCGGCCTGATCGAGGGCACCGGGCCCGGCGAGAACGTCGCCGAGGCGCTGGAAGCGCCTTCGCTCGGCGACGTCAGCGATCCCGTCGGCCGCACCTTTCGCGCATTCGCCGATCAGACCCGCTCCGACCGCCGTGCGCTTGCCGCGTGCCTCCGCGGCACGCGCGATCTGATGACGAAGGACGAAGCCGCGCGCATCGACGTGCCCGTGCTGATTGCGGTCGGCTCGACCGACGACGTCGCAGGAAGTGCCAGCGCGCTCGGCGCCATCATCCCCGGCTCGGAAGTGCTCGACATTCCGAACCGCGACCACATGCGCGCGGTCGGCGACAAGGTCTACAAGAACGGCGTGATGGATTTCCTCTCACGCCGCGGCTGAGGGGTCTTTGCCTACCATCCCTACGACCTGGAGCTCAGTGCTTGGCGTCCAAGTTTCGGTGACGGCCGATGCTTCACACCGCCTTGTCGCTGAACGCGGTCGGAAGCGTGGCGAGGAACGACATGACGCGCTGTGTGCGCAGGGGCGGCCGGCGGCCGGAGGCGCGCAGCATCCATAGGGGTTCCCCAGGCGCGCGCCAGGGCGCCAGCACTTCGACCAGTCGGCCGGTACGAAGGTCGTCGTTGACGAGCCACGCTGGCCCCCAGCCGATCCCAAACCCATTCGCGATCAAAGCGAGCGAAGCGTGCGCGTCGTCGCAGATGTGCTTGGGCTTGGGCGTGACGCGAATGGGTCCTTTGCCGCGCGGGTCGGCGAAGCGCCAGGTCAGGATCTGACCGCTCGCGGGATTCCGGAAGCCGACGTGCTCGTGCGCGGAAAGCTCGTAGGGAGTGGCCGGCGCGCCGCGCGCGTTCAGATAGGCGGGCGAGGCGCAAGCGATCCAGGAGAACGTGCAAAGCCGCCGCGCCTGATGGCCGGGTGCGCGGTCGAGGGGCCCCGAGCGGATCGCGACGTCGACGCCTTCCGCCGCGAGATCGAGAATCTCGTTGCGGAATTTGACCTCGATCTCGATTTCCGGCCGTTCCCGCAGGAACGTGGGCAGTCGCGGCAGGATGCAGGCGCGCGCGAACGAGGCGGGGGCGGTCACGCGCACCCGTCCGCCGTCGTCGCGCGCGACTTCGCCGAGCGCGGATTGGACACGGGCGAGACTTTCGACCAACGCGCGACCTGCCGTCATCAGCCTGTCGCCCTCTTCGGTCAGCGCCAACGAATGGGTGGAGCGATGCAAGAGCCGCAACCCGTGAGCCTTTTCGAAGCGGGCGACCGCCTTGGACATCGCCGAGGTGCTCGTCCCCGCCCGCCGCGCGGCTTCGGCGAAGGAGCCCGCTTCGACGACGCGGACGAAGGCAAGGAGACGCGAGAGATCGGGAGGCAAAGTTGTTGTGGACATGTAGTCCACATAGTCATGGCTACGCAGTCACTACAAGGGCCGTTCCCTGGCGGTTAGACAGGCCGCGTCAGCGCGCATTCTGCGGCGCTGGAAACGCGGGAAGTCCCATGAACCTGATCGAAATCACCCTGCAAGCCCTCGACGCTGCCGAGCGGGCGATTCCGCCCGGCCAGCCGGTCTATATGCTCAACCTGCTGCGCTACCGCGCCCATGCGCGCTACGAGGTTGGATTCGACGCCGCGCCCTGCTCGGGCCGCGAAGCCTTTGACGAACGCTACAGGCCGGCATTCCGGCGTCTCGCGGCCGGCAAGCCGCTCGTCCGGATGTTTTCCGGCCCGGTCCTGGCGAGTCTCGTCGGCTCGCCGGGCGAACGCTGGGACGAAGCGGCGATCAATGAATACGGCGATTTCGCCACCTTCCGCTCGATCGTCGACACTGCGACCTATCGGCGCGAAGTCGCTCCGCACCGGCACGCGGCGCTCGAAGACTTCCGGCTGTTCGCGCTGGCCCAGGCGATGTGAAAAAATCCGAAACTACGAAATTTTCGGTGACGGTGCACAATAACCTGCCTGACCAGGGCTGTCAGATATGGGATTATTGCACTGTTGCCGTGATTTCAGATCCGCTCCGATCATCATGCGTTTGCCGCCTGCCTGCGCGGCACGTGATCTCCATGACGAAGGACGAGGCCGCGCGCATCGACGTGCGCGTGCTGTCGCGGTCGGCTCGAGCGACGACGTCGCAGGAAGTGCCGGCGCGTTCAGCCCCATCATCCCCGGATCGGAAGTGCTCGACATTCCGAACCGCGACCAAATGCGCGCGGTCGGCAACAAGGTCGACAAGACCGGGGTGCTGGATTTCTTGTCGCGGCGCGGGTGAGGGGGGCTGAGGGACGAAGTTGTTTGCGGATGCGGACACGACGCGCCTCGACGTGACGCACCTGCGCGACGACGATTGCCTCTACTCTGCCTTCGCTTTGATCTCGGGCAGGGGCGGCTTCCGCTCGAATGGCTTCTTTTTCGGCGGGGCGGGCAGCAATCCCTCGCGGATCGCCTGCTTGCGGGCGAGCTTGCGGGCGCGACGAATGGCCTCGGATTTTTCGCGGGTCTTCCGCTCCGACGGCTTTTCGTAGGAGCGGCGCTGCTTCATTTCCCGGAAGACGCCTTCGCGTTGCATCTTTTTCTTGAGGACACGAAGTGCTTGCTCAACATTGTTGTCTCTGACGAGTACGTGCAAATTGATCCTCCTGGGCTGCGCATGCGACACGTCCTGCAAGCAGCCAATTGCGCAGGAGCTTTCATTGCGATTTTCGAAGACGAGTGCGGCGACCTTCGTCGCGGCTCGGACGCCATCTGTCTGCTATGGCGAATAGCTGTATGTTGCTGACGTGACCACCGTCGTGCAGTTCTGTCAATCGACAACGCCTGGCTTGAGGTCGGTAAACCGAGGCAGGGCGGCATCTGTTGGAACAGCAGAAGCGCCTTGCAGGCAATAAACCGACTTTATTCCTTGTAAACTCGCAAAAGTAGTATATATTGGTGCTGTTCGATTAGCCGCTGTGCCTTGTTGAATGCGCCCGCGGGCTCCTTTTCCAAAGACATCGACGAAGTTGAAGACAACCGCCTGATCGTCAGGCGGGATGCGCTTGCGCGCTTTGGAGAAGACAATGACGACAGGTACGGTGAAGTGGTTTAACGGCCAAAAGGGCTTCGGATTCATTCAGCCCAACGACGGCGGCAACGATGTGTTCGTTCACATCAGCGCTGTTGAGCGGGCTGGTCTTGCGGGTCTCGGAGAAGGCCAGCAGGTCAATTTCGAGGTCAAGACCGACAAGATGCGAGGCAAAGTCAGCGCTGAAAACCTCTCGCTGGCTTGAGATCGTGGCGCCGTTTCACGGATGTACTGAAACGGTTGCTCTGCCCGCTCAATCCCAGG
>RXJC01000111.1 GCA_003963435.1 Bradyrhizobiaceae bacterium
GCCGCTATGTCGAGGGACGCTGGCGAAACCACGAGGCCGGGATTGCGGTCGAGGCGACCGTGATCGGCTGGCGCCTGCCGCGCGTGAAGCACTCGGGCGCGGCCTGAAGCTGTTTCAAAATGCAACGGAGCCGCGCTCGGCCTTAACGAACGGAACGCGGCCCGAACGAATCACGTCCGAATCAGCGGAATGGCCGTGTACGCACCTGTTCACGGCTAGATGTCGGCACGGCCGTGCAACTGCGTACAATATCTGTGCAGCGCCGCGGACGGCACCGCCCCCTCCGGGGCGCCAAAAGTTAACGGTGACAAGGCCATAGCGCGTCAGGCTGCCCCGGCCGCTCACCGCTCCCGAAACAGGCGGGGCGGCGTGATCCCTGCCTAATATTCGACCTCGAGCTCCTCGATCTCGGCCGGCTCCTCGCGTGCCGCCGCGATCCATTCGGCCATCTCGGGCATCGCCATGATGGTGTCGGCATAGGCCTTCAGGCCCGGCTCCAGCTTGACGTCGTAGGTGACGAAGCGCGTCACCACGGGGGCGTACATCGCGTCCGCCATGGTGCGCTTGGCGCCGAACAGGAAGGGGCCGCCCGATGCGGCGAGGCAGTCGCGCCAGATCGAGCAGACGCGGTCGATGTCGGCCTGGGCGCGCGACCAGATCTTGAAGCCGGGGAAATGTCCCTTCAGATTGACCGGCAGCGAGGCGCGCAAGGTGGTGAAGCCGGAATGGATTTCGCCGCAGATGGAGCGGCAATGGGCGCGCTGGATGCGGTCATCAGGCAGCAGGCCGGCCGACGGCATCACCTCGTTGAGATATTCGGCGATCGCCAGCGTATCCCAGACCACCGCGCCCTCATGCCGCAGGCACGGCACCAGGATCGACGACGACAGCAGGAGGATTTCCGCGCGCGCGGAAGCATCGTCCGGCGCGGTGACGATTTCCTCGAAATCGAGCCCGGAGAACTTCGTCAGCAGCCAGCCGCGCAGCGACCAGGACGAATAGTTCTTGCTGCTGATGGTCAGTGTCGCCTTTGCCATGTGGCTCTTCCCTTAACCCCTGATCGCTGGCCGCGCGGACCTGCCCGCGTCCTGTGCTTCCCGCCCCAAGCGCAGCAAGCGACGTGCCAATTTGAGAGGCCGCCGGGCTCCCGGCTGGCTTCGATATTGCATGACGGCAAGGGGACAGGTGGGCGTTTCCGTATGATGTCGATGTACTATCAGGCTTTTCAGAACCACATGGACCTGACCGCGCCATGGCGCGCGGGGGCCTCGTCCGCGCTTCGATTGCTGGGCCTGGTGCCGCAGGGCATGTCGGACCAGGTCGTCGGCCGTCTGTCGGCCGCGCTGGAGCTGATCTCGCGCTCCACCCTCACCTATGACCGCCCCGCCTACGGCATCGACAGCGTCATGGTGGGAAATCGGGAGGTGGCCGTCACCGAGGAGGTCGCCTACGCGACGCCGTTCGGCTCGCTGCTGCACTTCAGGAAAGAGGGCATCGCCGAGCAGCCGCGCATGCTGCTGGTGGCGCCGATGTCGGGCCATTTCGCCACGCTCCTGCGCGGCACCGTGCAGACGCTGCTGCAGGACCACGACGTCTACATCACCGACTGGCACAATCCGCGCGACATTCCGCGCAGCGAGGGCCGCTTCGGGCTCGACGATTACACCGAGCATCTCATCGATTTCCTGGGCCAGCTCGGCCCGCGCCCGCACATGGTCGCGATCTGCCAGCCGTCGGTGTCGGCGCTCGCGGCCGCCGCGATCATGTGCGAGGACAACCACCCCTCGCGCCCGGCGACGCTGACGCTGATGGCCGGTCCCATCGACACCCGGATCCAGCCGACCAGGGTCAACGACTTCGCCAAGAGCAAGCCGATCGAGTGGTTCGAGCGCAACCTGATCAACTACGTTCCGGTGCAGTGCCGCGGCGCGCTGCGCAAAGTCTATCCCGGCTTCGTGCAGCTCACCGCCTTCGTCTCGATGAATCTCGAGCGCCACATCAAGCAGCACATGGATCTCGCCAACCACATCGCCAAGGGCGAGACCGAGAAGGCCGCGACCATCAAGACCTTCTACGACGAATATTTCGCGGTGATGGACCTGCCCGCCGAGTTCTACATCGAGACCGTGCGCGACGTGTTCCAGGAGCACCTCTTGCCGCAGGGCAAGCTGATGCATCGCGGCCGCCCCGTGAACACCAAGGCCGTCAGCCGCATGGGGCTGATGACGGTCGAAGGCGAGAAGGACGACATCTGCTCGATCGGCCAGACCCTCGCGGCGCAAGACCTCTGCACCGGCGTGCGGGCCTATCGCCGGGTGCACCACATGCAGGCTGGCGTCGGCCACTACGGCGTGTTCTCAGGCCGGCGCTGGAACAACGAGATCTATCCGCTGCTGCGGGATTTCGTGCACGTCAATTCGTGAGGGTGAGCCGATCACCTACACCGGCACTCGGTGATGAGCGCTTCAGCTTGGGAAGATGAGGCACGTCGTAGTCCCATGAGCGAGCAATCGACCCTTGCCGTCGACGACCCGTCCTTCGGCCGTTCCGATACGACGGCCGCAGTTCAGGACCCTGCCTTCAGCTTTGATTTGACCGGTTTCCGGGGTGATCGGTCGCACCAGCGAAATCTTGAACTCAAGCGTGGTCTGGCCGGTACCCTTGTCGAGCATTGATTGAACGGCAAGCCCCATGCAGCTATCCAGCAGCGTCGCAGTGAGACCACCATGCACAGTGCCCGCTGGATTGAGATGGGCGCCGGTCGGCACGAGCGCGACGACAACACGACCGCTTTCCACCTCGGCAACGTCGTAGCCCAACGTCTGCGCAATCGTATTGAGAGGGAGCGTGCCGGTCGCAAGCCCCCGGACGAATTCCAGTCCGCTCAATAGTTTCTGCTCCTCCGCACTCAACGTCCCGTAAGTCTTGATGATCATCGCGATCCTCCCGCTTCGTTCAGCTTGTTCGAGTCTTCGACGAAGCCCGGTTTCGGATAGCCGATGGCGGCCGACCATAGAGACGCGTGAACGCGGCGTGCAGCCGCCTTGCGCTCGAAAAGCCGGCCCGCTCGGCTACAAGTCGTATCGGAAGATCGGTGCCATCAAGCAGACGCTTCGCGCGCCGCAACCGAAGCGAGAGTGCAACCTGCAACGGCGAGGCATCGAGGTACTCGGCAAAGAGCCGCGACAAGTGACGTGATCCGACCCCAAGGCGCTGCGCAAGTTGATCGACATTGCTCCGATCAAGCGCTCCAGTCTCGATGAGAGTGAGCGCACGCTCGACAGTCGTCTTTGTCCCCTTCCAGGCGGGGCAGAAAGGAGCCGTTTCCGGACGGCACCTGAGACAAGGCCTGAAGCCGGCACGCTCTGCGGCTGCTGCGCTCCGATGGAATGAGACGTTGCGCGCCAACGGCGTACGCGCCCGACACACCGGACGACAGTATACGCCAGTCGTCTTGACCGCGACGAAGACTATTCCGTCCCAGGCCGGATCGCGGCGTCTAAAGGCCTCGTATTGAGCGGCGAAGTCGAGCATGGCGCCACTATACCGACGGTGGTCTCGCAAGGCGATCTGGATGCGAAGATCACGTCCGAAAACGACACTTCCCCGACCATCGCTTGAGCAAATCCAGGGCGCTCTGCGACCCCTCTCAGCCCGACCACTCCTCGCCCCACACCTGGACGACGTGGCCGGGCGAGACTTCGCGATATTGCCGGCGAGGCGGCTGGTAATCCGGCGCGCGCACCGGGCTTCTGATCTCGTCGTTTATAACTTCGCGCCGCGTGCCGCGTCGCGCGGGATCGGGCACCGGCACGGCGGCCATCAGCTTCCTGGTATAGGGATGCTGGGGATTGTCGAACACGGATGCGCGCGGGCCGACCTCGACGATCTCGCCGAGATACATCACCGCGACGCGGTGACTCATGCGCTCGACCACCGCGATGTCGTGGGAGATGAAGAGATAGGCAAGACCCATGCTGGCTTGCAAGTCGAGCATCAGGTTGACGACCTGCGCCTTGACCGAGACGTCGAGGGCCGAGACCGCCTCGTCCGCGACGATCAGCTTCGGCCCGAGCGCGAGCGCGCGCGCAATGCAGATGCGCTGACGCTGGCCGCCGGAGAATTCGTGCGGGAAGCGCGAGGCCATGTCGGCGGCAAGACCAACGCGCACGAGCAGATCCGCGACCTTGTCGCGCGCCTGCGCCGCCGTCGCAAGCCCATTGGCCAGCAAGGGCGCCGCGATCGCCGTTCCCACCGACATGCGCGGATTGAGGCTCGCGAACGGATCCTGGAATACGATCTGCATCTGCTTGCGGAAATCGCGCAAGGTGCGGCCGTTCATGGCGAGCACATCCTGACCGTCGATCAGAACCGTGCCGCTGTCAGGCTCCGTCAGCTTGAGGATCGAGCGGCCGGTGGTCGACTTGCCGCAGCCTGACTCGCCGACCAGCGCCAGCGTCTCGCCAGCACGCAAGGTGAAGGAGACGTTCTCGACCGCGTGGACGCGGCCCGAGACCTTGCCGAACAACCCGGAGCGGATCGGAAAGCGCGTGGTGAGGCCTGCGACTTCCAGCAGCGGGCGCTCGGCGGGCGAAACGGTGTCGGGCGTCTCGCCCGGCTCGTCGGAGGTGCCCGTCACCTTGTCGACGATCGGAAAGCGCATCGGCCGCGGCCGGCCAGCCATCGAGCCGAGACGCGGCACGGCAGCCAGCAGCGCGCGGGTGTAAGGATGCGAGGGCGCGGCAAAGATCCGCGCGGTCGCATCCGTCTCCACCGCCTTGCCGCCATACATCACCACGGTTCGATCCGCGATCTCGGCGACCACGCCCATGTCGTGGGTGATGAAGAGGATCGACATCCCCTCCTCCCGCTGCAGCTCCTTCAGAAGTTCGAGGATCTGGGCCTGGATGGTGACGTCGAGCGCGGTGGTCGGTTCGTCCGCGATCAGGAGTTTTGGCTTGCAGGCCAGCGCCATCGCGATCATCACGCGCTGGCGCATGCCGCCGGAGAAGCGGTGCGGATGCTCGTGGAAGCGCGATTTCGCCGCGGGAATGCGGACGCGGTCGAGCAGGCGGACGGTCTCCGCCTCCGCCGCCGCACGCGACAGGCCGCGATGCTGGATCAGCGCTTCGGCAATCTGGAAGCCGATGGTGAGCACCGGATTGAGGCTCGTCATCGGCTCCTGGAAGATCATAGCGACGTCGTTGCCGCGGATGTCCTTCATGCTTGCCTCCGGCAGCGCGAGCAGGTCGCGGCCGGCCAGCATGATGCGTCCCTCGACGCGGCCGATCTCCTTCGAAATGAGCCGCATGATCGACAGCGCGGTCACGCTCTTGCCGGAGCCGGACTCGCCGACGATCGCCACGGTCTCCCGGGCTGCGACGTCGAAGGAGACGTTGCGAACGACGGGAATCCATCGCCGCTCGAGCATGAAGGAGGTGGTGAGGCCGGCGACCGAGAGCACGGGGGACTGCGCACCGGTAACGATGTGATCAAGTCTGGCTGCGCCCATGCTCATGCAACTGTCCTAATATCCCCGCGCGCGATCGACACGCCCGGGCAGCTCCTCGCCGCGGCGGTGCCGTGCGATGACGTCGAGCACGAAATCGACGGCCGTGTCCGGCGTCGTCATGCTGGCATTGTGCGGCGTCAGCAGAATGCGCGGGTGGCTCCAGAAAGGATGGCCTGAAGGCAGCGGCTCGGGTTCGGCGACATCGAGCATCGCTCCTGACAACGTGCCGCTGTCGAGGGCCGCGAGCAGATCAGCCTCGACGAGATGAGGGCCACGTCCGACATTGACGAGGGATGCGCCACGCGGCAGGCGCGCGAACAGGTCGGCATTGAGGATGCCGCGCGTCTCGTCGGTCAGCGGCAGCAGGCAAATGAGGATGTCGCTCTGCCCGAGGAAGTCCGGCAGCGCGTCGCGATCGGCGTAACAGGTGACACCATCGATTTCTCGCGGCGAGCGGTTCCAGCCGGATAGCGGAAACCCGAACGGCTTGAGGCGTTCGAGCACGGCTTGGCCGAGCTGGCCAAGCCCCATCACGCCGACACGCCGCCGCTTCGCCGGTGTGATCCGGATCTCGCGCCAGACCTGCTCCTTCTGCTGGCTGATGAAATCGAGGAGGTCACGATGCAACGCGAGCACGGCCATGGTGACGTACTCGACCATGGTCTCGGCAATGCCGGGCTCCAGCATGCGGACCAGCGGAAGGTGCGCCGGGAGTTTCGTGGCGTCGAACTGGTCCACACCCGCACCGACCGAGATGACCAGCTCGAGATTGGGGAACGTCGTCGCGATGTCGTCGGGCGGCACCCAAGCCACGAGGTAGCGGACGTCGGCGGGATCGCCGATATCGGGCCAGAGCCGGAACGGCACGTCGGGCGCACGCTCGGCGAAGAATGCCGCCCACTCGGCGCCGCGCACCATGTTGGCCTTGTAGAGAACCGTCATGCCGCCCTCAGAACGGGCTGACCGGCGCGAGCCGCCGGCCGTCGATCATGCGCTTGTGGCTATAGGGCTCGGGATCGACCAGCGGCGTCGCGCCCGTCACGATGTCGGCGGCGAGCTTGCCGGCGGCGGGTCCGATGCCAAAGCCGTGGCCGGAGAAGCCGGTGGCGAGGAAGAAGCCTGGCAACGCATCGACCGGCGAGATCACCGGGATGGTGTCCGGCGTGCAGTCGATCGTGCCGCCCCAGGCCTCCGCGATCGCGATGTCCTTCAATTCCGGATTCGCCTTGATCAGCGAGGCCAGCGCCGCATTGACCAGCGACATGTCGGGCTCGGGATCGCGTACACGCTCGGTCTCGAATGGCGACGGCTTGTCAAAGCTCCAGCTGGTGCCGCGCATGATCTGGTCGAAGAAGGACTTGCCGAACGACAGCTTCAGCCCGTTCTTGCGGTGTTGATAGGTCGGCCAGAAAGTACGTGCGTAGCGGAACAGATCGGGCGACAGCTCGACGGTGCCGCGGTTGCGCAGCGCCAGCGTGAAGCCGCCGTCGAGGCGGCGGCGGATGCAATAGAAGTCGGTGCCGAGCGCGCCCGAGGTGATCTCCGGCGCCGGCGTGGTCCGGCATGCGGTGGCGTTGACGAGGCCGATCGGCAGCTCGATGCCGTGACGGCGGCAGAACAGCGACGACCATGCGCCGCCCGACAGCAGCACGGATTGCGTGCGAATGGTGCCCTTCTCGGTGACGACGGCGCTGACCCGTCCGCCTTGCGTCTCCAGCCCGCGCGCTGCGCAGCCCTGATGGATGGTGACACCATGTTTTCGCGCGGCAGTGGCAAGCGCGGGCACGGCCATCGACGGCTCGGCGCGGCCGTCGCTCGGCGTATGCAGGCCGCCGACCCATGTGTCGGTATTGCCCGGCATGCGCTCGGCGACCTCGGCCGGCGTCAGCACGGTGGAGTGGACCTGCATCTCGCGCGCGACCGCGGCCCACCTCTCCCAACTGGCGAGCTCGTCCTTGCTCTTGGTCAGGAACAGCACGCCGGTGCGCCGGAAACCGGCATCGACGCCGGCATCGTTCTGCATGTCCTCCCACAGCCGGAGTGCCTCGCGGGCCAGCGGAATCTCCTCGCGCGCGCGGCCCTGCTGGCGGCACCATCCCCAATTGCGGCTCGACTGCTCGCCGCCGACATGCCCCTTCTCGACCAGCGCGACGGAGTGGCCCTTCTTCGCCAGATGATAGGCCGCGGACACGCCGATCACGCCGCCGCCGATGACGACGACATCCACCTGCGCCGGCAGGCGTTCGTCGCTGTTTATACGGTTGAGCGGCGGGGACATGGGGCACTCCTGGAGTTCAGTTCGACCGAGGTCATGGGATGTTCATGCGCGGATCGAGCGCGTCGCGCAGGCCGTCGCCGAGGAAGTTGAAGCTGGTCACCGCCAGCGTGATGGCAAGACCCGGCGCAATCGCGAGCCAGGGCGCGCTGGTGAGATAGATCTGAGCGTTGTTGAGCATGTTGCCGAGGCTCGCGGCCGGCGGCTGGATGCCGTAGCCGAGATAGCTGAGATAGGATTCCAGCAGGATCGCCTTGGCGACGTTCAACGTCGCCGCCACCACGATCGGCGCGATCGCGTTGGGCACGAGCTCGCGGAACATGATCCGCAGGTTCGACGAGCCGAAGGCGAGCGCGGCGACCGCAAACTCGCGTTCACGCAGCGAACGCACCTGCGCCTCGACGACGCGGGCCACCCACATCCAGGCGGTTGCCGCGATCAGCACGGTGGTGGTGACGAGGCCGGGCTCGGTGAGCGCCGCCAGCGCGATCAACAGAAAGATCGTCGGAAAGCACAGCACGGCATCGACGAGCCGCATCAGGACCGCGCCGACCACGCCGCCATAGAACCCGGCGAAGGCGCCGACGACGATGCCGACCGCCATCGCGATCACCATTGCGACGATGCCGATCGAGAGCGAGACACGCGCGCCCATCATCAGCCGCGCCAGCACATCGCGGCCGAGCTCGTCGGTGCCGAGGATGTGCGCGCCGGAGAGCGGCGGCGCAAACCGCTTCATGATGTCGATGTAGGTGTCGTCGAACGGCAGGAGGTAAGGACCGAGCGCCGAGCCGAGGACGAGGATCAGGATGGTCACGGCGCCCGCGAGCGCCAGGCGATGCCGGCGGAAGCGCCGCCAGGCGGCCTGGCCGGGCGCGGGCTTGACGGTGGAGAGGGTGGCATCCGTCATGCGCCTAGCCCACCCGGATGCGCGGATCGACGACGGCATAGAGGATGTCGGCGAGCAGCGAGCCGATCAGCACCATCGTCGCCGAGAACATCAGGATGCCCATCACCACGGGATAGTCGCGGTAGCCGATGGAATCGAGAAACAGGCGGCCCATGCCGGGCCAGGTGAACACGGTCTCAGCAACCAGCGCGCCGCCGAGCAGCGTCGGAAACTGAAGGCCGGCCATCGTGATCATCGGCAGCAGCGCGTTGCGAAGCGCGTGCACGGTGAGGATACGCCACTCCGGCATGCCCTTGGCCCGCGCGGTGCGGATGTAGTCCTGGTTGATGACTTCGAGCATGGACGAACGCATGAAGCGTCCCCACATCGCGGTCTCCACCAGCGCCAGCACCAGCGCCGGCGCGATCAGATGATGCAGGAGGTCGAGGAAGGAGCCATCTCCGACGGTCTCGCGATTGCCGGCCGGAAGCCAGCCGAGCTTCACCGAGAACACGTAGATGGTGACGAGCCCGAACCAGAAGGTCGGGATCGACAGCGCGATCATGGCGCCGACGGTGGCGAGCGTATCGAACAGCGAATAGCGCCGCAGAGCACCGAGCACCCCGATCCAGCAACCGAGCAGCACCGCGATCATGGTTGCGGTCGCCATCAGCTCGAGCGTGGCGCAGAGATGCGAGGAGATGACGGACAGAACCGCCTCGCCGTCGCGATAGGAGCGGCCCCAATCGCCCTTCAGCATGCGGCCGAACCAGTCGAGATACTGGATCGGCAGCGGACGATCGAGGCCGAGCTGCCTCGTCACGCGGTCGAGATCCTCCTGCGTCATCTGCGCGGAGGCCGCGAATTGCGAGAGCGGACCGCCCGGCGCCAGATGCAGGATGGCAAAGCCGATCGTGGAGACGATCGCCAGGAGCATGATCGCCTGCGCCAGGCGGTTGGCGACGTAACGGAGCATCTCAGGCTGCCCTGCGCGCCCGGCCCATCAGGCCCAGTACCATTCGCGGATGTTCCAGCAATTGATGGAGGTGTTGATGTTGGGGCGGAAGCCTTGCAGCCCTTCCTTCACGCCCTCGGCGATGAAACCCTGAAACAGCGGCAGGATGGCGAGATCGTTGCGGATCAGCTTCTGCAGCTCGCCATAGGTCGCCTTGCGCTGCGCGATCTCGAACTGCCTGGCGCCGTTGGCCAGCAGACGGTCGGCCTCGGGGTTCTTGTACTGATAGGTGTTGTAGCCGCGGCCGCCCTGGGCGGGGATCGCGCCGGAGCCGAAGCGCGGCGTCACGTCGGGATCGCTGCCGAGCATGAAGTTCACGGACACCAGAACCGAGTTGAATTTCGACTGCTGCCAGAAGTCCCCCCAGATCACGGCCGCCGGCATGTTGTTCACGCGCATCGCGGCCCCGATCGCGCGCCAGTCCTGGATCAGGAGCTGCTGGGTCTGCTCGCGCACCGCATTGCCCGACGTCGTCGAATTGGTGAACTCGAGCTTGACGCCGCCCTTCTCGCGCACGCCGCCCGCGCCGCGCACCCATCCCGCGGCATCGAGCAGCGCGTTGGCCTTGGCGGGATCGTACTTGTGCTGCGGCAATCCCTGCTGGAACGACCAGGCTTGCTGCGGCACGAAGCTCTCGGTCTGCGTCGGCAGACCATAATAGAGCGCATCGATGATCGCCTGCTTGTTGATGGCGAGGTAGAGCGCCTCGCGCACCGCGCGGTCGGCAAAGGGACCGAATTCCAGATTGGGCGCGATATGCTCCACGGAGGACGTCGAGGAGACGACGATCTTGCGGCCCTTCAGCGTCTTCGCCTCCTGCACGAAATTCGGCAGGATGCCTTGCAGGCCGGTGTAGTCGACCTGGCCGGTGCGGAACTGGGTGTAGAGCACGGTGAGGTCGGGGATGTACTTGAAGACCACGCGTTCGACGTACGGTCCCTTGCCGTGATAGCCGGTGTGGGCATTGAGCAGAATGTGGTCGCCGGGCACGCGCTCGCCCCAGCGGAACGGGCCGGTGCCGACGGGCGCATTGTGGAACGGCGAGGCGTTCGGATCGGTCACCTTCTCCAGGATGTGCTTGGGCACGATGAAGGTCAGCGACCCCAGGATCGACATGTAGGGTGAATAGGGCGCTTCCATGCGCCAGTGAATCTCGTCCGCCGCGACGACCTTGATGTCCTTGACGAGGCTATGGCCGACGCGGCTGCGCGCGCGGAAATTGGGATTGTTGATCAGCTCGAGCGAGAACTTGACGTCGTCGGCCGTGAACGGCGTGCCGTCATGCCACTTCACATCGCTGCGCAGCTTGATCTTCCAGGTCAGGCCGTCGGCTGACAGGCCGCCATTCTCGATGGTCGGGACTTCACGTGCGAGGTCGGGAACGAAATTGCCGGCGGGATCGATGAACCAGAGCAGCGAGAACACCTGCCACCAGACGCCCTGGTCGACCTCGATGCCCGGCATCAGAGGATGAAAGACGGTCGGCTCCTGCGACAGCGCCGCGATCACCTGCCCGCGCGGCTTGTCCGGCGGATTGGTCGGCCGTTCGCCCTGGGCGAAGGCATTGCCTGAAAGAGTCCATCCCGCCGCCGCGCCCGCGCCGAGCTGGAAGAACTGTCGGCGGCTGGGAATGCCGAGATGCAGGCCGCCCACGCCGAACTTGCCGGTGTCATTTGCCATGACCAGTCTCCGTTCCCGCACGCGGCACCGTCTCCCGCGCCCCCGAGACCCCGGCGAAGGGACAGGAGTGGGCTTTAGTGCTTCTAAATTTTTCAGATAAAATTTCATCACGACTAAATACAGCTGTCAATCGCATTGCTAGTATGCGCGACCTTTTCAGTCTGACTGACGCCTCGAACCATCGTGGTCCGGGGCTGAGATGATGCATGGGAGAGCGACATGGATGGTCGCGGCGACACGAACAGTCCGAAGGACGCCCCGGGAAACGAGGCCGACGATGCGGTCGACCAGCGCCTCGGCGAAACCGTCAGGTTGCTGCGTCAGCGCGCCGGACTCTCGATCCAGGACGTCGCCAACAAGACGGGCCTGTCCACCGGCATGATCAGCCAGCTCGAACGCGCGCGCGCCATGCCGTCGATACGGACGCTGCGCCTGCTCAGCATCGCACTCGACGTTCCCATCTCCTATTTCTTCGAGAGCAGCGAACCCGCCGACGTGCAGGGCTACATCGTGCGCAAGAACTCGCGGCGGCTGCTGCGGCTCACCGCCAGCGGCGTGGTCAAGGAAGCCCTCACCCCCGAGGGCAAAGGCCAGCTCGAGCTCTACGAGCTGACGCTCAACCCCGGCGCCTCCTCCGGCACCGACTTTCTGCAGCACACCGGCGAGAAGGCCGGCTACGTCCTCTCGGGCAGCCTGCGGCTGTGGCTCGACAACCAGGCCCATGTGCTGGAAGCCGGTGACAGTTTCCGCTTTCCAAGCATCGTGCCGCACATGTTCGACAACCCGACCCAGCAGGCCGCGCGCGTGATCTGGGTGACGACACTGCGCCAGACCGATTCCTCCGCAGGTTGAGCCACTCGCCTGCCGGCTCCAGCGCAAATTGCCCCTCGACGCCGCCACGCGGAGTCTGTAGCTCACATGAAGCGGCCTTCCCCCTGACCGGACGGTCGATGCAGCCCGAGGCTGGCGTCTTTGGTGTGAGACCATGAAACTCAGAGGGCTTCTGACACTCGCGATGGCCGCACAGGTCGTCGTGACGTCCGCAGCCCTTTTGGCCTCCTATGCCGTGGCCGGCACCGGCTCACGTGAATTCGGCATTCCCCAGCTCGTTGCCCTGCTGGCAAGCGCCGCCGCTGCGGTGCTGATCGCTCGCTTCTGCACCCGCACGATCGAGAGGTCGGAGGACGCACGCGCGCTTGCGCAATCGGCCGAGCTGGCGCGGGCCCGCAGCGACAGCGCACAGATGACGCAAGCCGTCATCAAGACCGCGCTCGATGCCTTCATCCAGATCGACGACGGCGGCACGGTGCTGGAGTGGAGCTTTCAGGCCGAGGCCCTGACCGGATGGACGCGGGCGGAGGCACTCGGTGCCGACGTCGTCGACCTCATCGTCGCCGAGCCGCTGCGCGCCGCCTTCCGGCAGCGCATGGCGCGGCTGGTGCCGGAACTATCGAATACGCCGTCGGGCCTGCGCTTCGAGCTCACCCTGGTCCACCGGAACGGCGACCAGATCCTGGCCGAGGCGTCCAGCACGGTGTTGCGGCTGGGCGCGCGCGTCATCATCAACACCTTCGTCAGGGACATCACCCGGAAGCGCGCCGCCGAGGAACAGCTGGTGCAGTCCCAGAAGATGGAGGCGGTCGGGCAGCTCACCGGCGGCATCGCGCACGAATTCAACAACCTGCTCACGGTGATCACCGGCACGATCGAAATCCTCGCCGACGCCGTCAAGGACAACCCGCCGCTTGCGACCATCACCAAGCTGATCAGCGAAGCCGCCGACCGCGGCGCCGCGCTGACGTCGAGCCTGTTGTCCTTCGCGCGCAAGCAGGCGCTGCAGCCCGCCGACATCGACGTCAACGCGCTGCTGGAGGAGCTGGCAAAGCTGCTGCTGGCGACCTTCGACAAGAAGATCGAGATCGTCACCCGGCTCGACCGCAACGTCTGGCTCGCCTTCGCCGACCGCGGCCAGCTGAGCTCGGCGCTGCTCAACCTCGCGATCAACGCCCGCGACGCCATGCTGGACGGCGGCCGGCTGACGCTGACGACGCGCAACGTCGTGTTCGGCGTGCGCGAGGCCGTCGCGGTCGGCGCCGGCTATGCCGGTGACTATGTCGAGATCGAGATCGCCGACACCGGCACCGGCATGCCGCAAGCCATCCTGGAGCGCATCTTCGATCCGTTCTTCTCCACCAAGGAGGTCGGCAAGGGCACCGGCCTCGGCCTCAGCATGGTGTTCGGCTTCGTCAAGCAGTCCGGCGGCGGCATCAAGGTCGCCTCCGAGGAAGGCCGCGGCACGACCTTCACGATCTACCTGCCGAAGGCCGAGGTGAGCGCGCTGCGGCCGACCGGCTATGACGACCGCAAGATCGTCGGGGGCAACGAAATCGTGCTCTGCGTCGAGGACGACCACGACGTCCGCCACTACGTCACGGTCCAGCTCGAGAGCCTCGGCTACAAGGTCATTCCGGCCGCCAACGCGACCGAGGCGCTCGCGATTGCGGCCGAAGGCAAGCCGTTTGACCTGCTCTTCACCGACATCGTGATGGCCGGCGGCATG
>RXJC01000179.1 GCA_003963435.1 Bradyrhizobiaceae bacterium
AGAGGCGCAGCGGGAGGTCCCAGACTGCGACCGTCCGCGAAGCGGTTCGATCCGCGGGGGTCCTGTCGGACGCCCCGCGCGCTTCTGGCATCGCTTCCTCAATCAAGCAAAGATCATCCTCGAGCCCTGCCTTGCGCGGATCAATTCGCGCAGTCTACGCCACGGCTTGCTTTCGCCTTACTTGGCGATCGTGTGCTTCAGGCTGAGATCTTCGGGGCTGTAGAACAGCTCGTAAAGCTTGCCTTCCTTGACGCCGTAGACCTCGTAGCACGAGCCTTCGATCTTGGAGCGACGCACCTCGTAACCCAGCGCCTTGGCCTTGGCTTCCGCTTCGCTCGCCGGCTTCCACGACGCCTTGTCGAGCTTGGTGCAGTCCTTGAAACCGTCAGCCATCGCCGCCGACCCCATGCCGATCCCGACCGTCAGTGCAATGGCAACAACACGAATGACCTTCACGAACCTCTCCTCTTCTGTCGTGCGCTCAACGCGAGCCGCGAAGCGGAATTGAAGGAAGCGAAGAGGGTGGTGAAGTCAATCGGTGACGGGCATGGTCTGCTTTAGATAAGTTCTATTGTTGAGTTTAGAGTGGTTCTAACAAGAGCGAAAACGCGAGCGCGCTCTGCGGAGAATGCGGATTCGCTCGACCGCTGCGGCCTTACGCCTCACGGACGGTGCACGCTCCTAGTAACCCACCACCGCCATCGCGACGACAGCACTGAGCGCCATCCAGCCGAAGTGCCGGCCGCGCGTGGCCCAGGCGTTGGCGAGCGCGGAGCAGCCGAACACGCAGACCATGGTGATGACGATCCAGTGGCGCGCCGGCTCCGACTGCATCCAAGGTACCGCGATCAGAAGCACGCCACCGCCGATCCATGCAATGGTCGATGCCTGCCAGACCAGGCGGATCAAGGTGCGAAGCCGCTCCGGCTCGATGCGGGCGCGGGCGAACACCCTGGCTTCGCCAAGGTAGCCGTGGATGAGGGCCACGACGATGGTCAGCACGCCGGCGCATTGGAGCAAGAGATCACGCATCGCTACCTCCATACATGTGTGTATGGTGACATAGGCGCTGGGCCACGGCCTGTCAATACACTAGTGTATGGTTGGATTCGAGAACCGACATGACCGAACAGCTCTCCGCCGACGATTGGATCAGGGAAGGCCTGAAGGCGCTGACCAAGAGCGGCTTCACCGCGCTCAAGGCCGACCCGCTGGCAAAGGCGATGGGTGTCTCGCGCGGCAGCTTCTACTGGCATTTCGCCGACCTCGGCGCATTCCACGCCGCCGTCCTGAAGCGCTGGCGCGAGATCGCTGCGGAGCAGATCATCGCCGACGTCGAGGCCGCCAGCGACGAGCCGTTGAAGGCGCTGCTGCGCCGGTCGTTCGGCGCAAGGCTCGACCTCGAACGCGCGGTGCGCAACTGGGCGGCCTTCGACGCGGCGGCGCAAGCAGCCGTGCGCGCCATCGACCGCCGCAGGCTCGACTATATCGAGCAACTGCTCGGAAAGCGCGGGCTCGCGCCGGCGACCGCGCAGGCGCGCGCACAAATCCTGTACTGGACATTCCTCGGCTTCGCCCTGTCGGGCGCCCCGGTGCCGGCAGCGCGGCTGCAGGCGCTGCTCGACGAGATCTTCGCGATGATCTCCGCGTGAGGCCGCAATGGGCGGACGCGAATTTCTGTGCTAGAGGCAGCCGACCGCCGGAGACCCCAATGAACGCGCCGACCGAACGCCCCGAAAACACCGTCGATCCCAAGCTGCTGGAAATTCTGGTCTGCCCGCTGACCAAGGGCCCGCTGGAGTTCGATTCTGCGAAGCAGGAGCTGATCTCGCGCAGCGCCAAGCTCGCTTATCCGATCCGCGACGGCATCCCGATCATGCTGCCGGAAGAGGCGCGCAAGATCGATTGAATTGAGGGCGAGTGGGGAGTGGCGAATAGCGAATGGAATCTACTCGCTATTCGCTACTCCCCATTCGCACGCTACAGCGCCTCGCCCTTCAACAGCCGCGGCACCTCGCCGGTGAGCCCGGCGGCCTGGCGGATGAAAAGGTTCTTCAGCGGCGGAGCGCGGTCGACGAGGCCGAGGCCGATGTCGCGGACGGTGCGCAGCAGCGTCGACTGGTTCGAGAACAGGAAATTCAGCGAGTTGGTGGCAACGCCCATCGCCATGGTGTCGAACCGGCGCCAGCGCTGGTAGCGCTCGAGCACGTCGGTCCCGCCGATATCCATGCCGAGCCGCGCGGCATCGACGACGACCTCGGCCAGCGCGGCGACGTCCTTCAGTCCCATGTTGAGGCCCTGGCCCGCGATGGGGTGGATGACATGGGCGGCATCGCCGACCAGCGCGAGGCGGGTGGCGATGAAGGAGCGCGCGACGAAATAGGACAGCGGAAACGCGCGCGGCTTGTCGAGCGCCTTGACCTCGCCGAGATGCAGGCCAAAGCGCTGCTCGAGCTCGGCGTGGAATTCCTCGTCGCCGAGCGCGACGATGCGCGCGGCCTCGGCCCGGCGCTCGGTCCACACCAGCGAAGAGCGCTTGCCCGAGAGCGGCAGGATCGCGAAGGGGCCCGCCGGCAGGAAGTGCTCCTCGGCGCGGCCCTCGTGATCGCGCTCATGGCCGACGGTGACGACGATGCCGGCTTGGTCATACTCCCAGCCATGGGTCGCGATGCCGGCACGCTCGCGCAGTTTCGACCGCGCGCCATCGGCGGCGACCAGGAGACTGGCGGCGATCACGCTGCCGTCGCCCAGCGTCACGTCGATGCCTTCGGGGCGAGCGTCATAGGAGGCCACAGTGGTGGCGCGGAGGTCGATGCCCTCGGCCTCGGCGCGCGATGTCAGCGCGTCGATCAGGCGGCGGTTCTCGACCATGTGCGCAAACGGCTCGCCGGGCGCGACGTCGCCGGCGAAATTGAGGAACACCGGACGGGTGGCGTCTTCCAGCTTGGAATCGGTGACGACCATGTCGAGAATCGGCTGCGCGTCGGCCCTGACGTCGTCCCAGGCGCCGATCGCCTCGAACAGGCGGCGGCAGGCGGCCACGATCGCGGTGGCGCGGGGGTCACGGCTCGGCCGCGTGCTCAGCGCGGGATCGGCGACGATGACGGGAATCTCGGGCCCGAGCCCCTGGCGCAGCGCCAAAGCGAGCGCGAGGCCGGCAAATGCGCCGCCGCCGATGACAATGCTACCCTGTACCGACATACCCAAATTCCCGGTCAAATCCTGGTCTTGCTAGCAGACTTGAGCTGGGCGAAACAGTGCGGTGAAACGAGGGCGGCGAGCCCCTTGTTCCGTCATTCCGGGGCGCGCAGAGCGCGAACCCGGAATGACGCTGCACTGGAAAGCACCCCATGTCCAAAGGCCTGATCGACCTCATTTCAATCCTCGACCTCGAACAGCTCGAGGTGAACCTGTTCCGCGGCAACAGCCCGAAGACGAGCTGGCAGCGCGTGTTCGGCGGCCAGGTGATCGGACAGGCGATGGTCGCGGCCTGCCGCACCGTCGAGGGGCGGCTGCCGCATTCGCTGCATTGCTATTTCATCCTGCCAGGCGAT
>RXJC01000239.1 GCA_003963435.1 Bradyrhizobiaceae bacterium
TTCACCAGCTCACACCCGCCCTCCGCCAGCGGGCGGAACGCCTGCTCCGCCGGAATGGTCGAGACCAGCTTGTAATAGTCGTACGGATATTTCGACTCCTCCGGCTTCTTCACCTCGAACAGGTACATCGGATGCACGACGCGGCCGTCCTGGCGGATGATGGTGTCGCCGAACAGCTTGTCCTTGCCCTTGAATTTCTTCATCTCGGGCACGGCGTCCTTGGCGTTGTCGCTTCCGGTCGCCGCGACCGCGTTGAGATAGGCGAGCGTGGAGGCATAGACGCCGGCCTGGTTGCCGCTCGGCATCTTGCCGTTCATGCCGGGCCGCGCGGCAAAACGCTTGGCGAAAGCACGGGTGTCGTCGTTCATGTCCCAGTAGAAGGCTTCCATGAGCTGGAGGCCCTGCGCGACCTTGAGGCCCATGCCGTGCACGTCGTTGATGAAGAGCAGGAAGGCCACGAGCTTCTGGCCGCCTTGCTGGATGCCGAACTCGGCCGCCTGCTTCACCGCATTGATGGTGTCGCCACCGGCATTGGCAAGCCCGATCACCTGCGCCTTCGACCCCTGCGCCTGCAACAGGAACGACGCGAAGTCGGAGGTGCCGAGCGGATGCTTGGAGGAGCCCAGCACCTTGCCGCCGTGGCCCTCGATATATTTCTGTGCTTCCGCCTCGATGCCCTTGCCGAGCGCGTAGTCGACCGTGAGGAAATACCAGTCCTTGCCACCGCGCGACATCATTGCCGCTGCCGTCGTGTTGCCGGTCGCCCAGGTGTCGTTGACCCATTGGATGGTGTTGGGCGAGCAGGCCTTGCCGGTGAGATCGGAGCTTGCGGTCGAGGACGCCAGAAACGTCATGCGGCTATCGCGTAGCAGCGTGTTGATGGAGAGGCCGACGGCCGAGTTGGGCACGTCGACGATGGCATCGACGCCCTCGACGTCGAGCCATTTGCGCGCGATGGCGTTGCCGACGTCGGCCTTGTTCTGGTGGTCGGCGTAGACGATCTCGACCTTGATACCTTTGCCGCCGCCGTTGAAATCCTCGGCCGCCATGCGCGCGGCTTCCACCGAGCCCATGCCGTTGGTGTCCTGGAAGATACCGGAGATGTCGTTGAGCACGCCGATTCGCACGACATTGTCCGAGATCTCGGCGCTCGCCGCGCCGCCGATCAGGCTCGCGGCCAGCGCGAGCGTCCATTTCAGATGTTTCATCGTTCCCTCCCCTGTGTGATCGCTTTGAGCGCCGGTCGTAGCCGGCCTGTCGAAAATCAGATGGCTTCGGATCAGACCTGCCGCGCCGGCAGCTGCACGACGAGCCCGTCGAGCTCGGGCGTGATCATGATCTGACAGGACAGCCGGCTCGCCGGCCGCCGTTCGGCCGCGGTGCCGTCGAGCAGCGCATCCTCGTCGTCGGCCATCGCGGGCAGCCGCGCGAGCCAGCTCTCGTCGACATAGACGTGACAGGTCGCGCACATGGCGTTGCCGCCACACTCCGCCAAAATGCCGTCGAGACCGTGCCGGGTCGCAGCCTGCATGACGCTTTCGCCGCCCGAGGTGTCGACGCGATCGGATTTGCCGTCGGGATGAATGAAGGTGATGGCAGGCATCGAGGCTCCTCGTCAGGCCGGGGTGATGGTCACAGGCAGGCTGTCGAGCCCGCGCAGCGTGTTGTTGAAGCGGCGCTTCGGCTCGCCCGTGATCTCGATCTTCGCAATGCGGCGGGCCAGCGCGGTCAGCATCACCTCGCCTTCGAGGCGGGCAACGAGCTGGCCGACGCACATGTGGATGCCGGAGCCGAAGCCGACATGGCCCGAGGTCCGGCGCGTGATGTCGTAGCTGTCGGGCTGATCCCAGCGCCTGGGATCGCGGTTGGCGGCGGCGAGGAACATCAGCACCTTCTCGCCCTCGCCGATCGTCGCGTGGTGGTGCGGAAGAATGTCTGCACCGGGCTTTCGAAGCGCACAGCCTCCTCGAAGGCGTTGCGCGCGAGCGAGTGATCGTCGCGCAGGCGCTGCCACTGGTCGGGAAAGCGCGCCAGGCAATAGACGGCGGCGCCGATGCCATTGACGGTGGTGTCGAGGCCGGCCGACAGCAGCGAGCGCACCAGCAGCGGCGCCTCGGTAGCCGTGATGGCGCCCTCGTCGACCTGCGCATGGATGCAGGCCCCGAAGCCACCGGGTGCGAGCTTGTCGCGCTGGCATTGCTCGGCGACATAGGCCTGGTGCGGCGCCGAGCGCGCGATCGCCTGCTGGCGCAGCTCGTTCGGCGGCCCGAACGCGTTGAACACCACGCTGGCATAGGGGATGAGATGCTCGCGTCCTTCCGCCTTCAGGCCCAGCGCGTCCGGAAAGATCGAGAGCGGGTAGGCTTCGGCGAGATCGGTGATCGCATCAAAGCTGCGCTTGTCCAGCAGCGCGTCCACTCGCTCCTCCGCCGCCGCCGCGAAGCGGTCGCGGACCTGCTTCATCACCGTCGGCGACAGCACCTTCGACAGCACGGCGCGGGTGCGGGTGTGCGCGGGCGGATCGGCCTCCAGGATCAGGCTGGGCGGCCGCCATGGCGTTTCCTTCTTGAAGTCGGACAGGCCGACGCCGCGGCTGGAGCAGAAGGTGGCGGGATCGTTCAGGACGGCATGAACCTCGGCATAGCGCGCCACGCCGTAGACGTTCCACTTGTCGAGATAGACGACCGGCCCCGCCTCCCGCAGCCGCTCGTGGGTCGGATAGGGATCGGCAAAAAAAGTCATGTCGAAGGGATCGACGTCGAGATGCGGGACGGACGCGGAGCCCGCCGCAGGGGTGCCGGATGCGGTCATGGAAGACCTCCCTCATTTTGATCTTGTGAAAGGGCGGCGCATGCCCTTAGGTCTGCGGGCCCGCCGCGAGTCAGAACCCCGCCATGCCGCCGTCTTCGACCAGAGCCCGCCAAAAGCCCGCGCCCCATGAAGCGGGACCGACGCTCGATCTCGACCGTTACGTCCCGGCGTTTGTCACCTTCATCGCCAACAAGCTCTCGAACAGCGCGACCGCGTTCTATCAGCGGGAGTTCGGCGTCAACGTCACGGAATGGCGGATCATGTCGCTGCTGGCGATCGAGCCCGGCATTCCGGCGTCGCGCATCTGCCACGTCATCGGCT
>RXJC01000146.1 GCA_003963435.1 Bradyrhizobiaceae bacterium
ATTTTCATGCTGGGCGACTGGCCGGTGCGCACCATCGATGCGCTGATCGGCTTCGGTGCGCTGGTCCTCATCCTGCTGATCGTCATTGCCGTGGTAATCGCGCGCTCCGGACGGCGCGGGGCGGAACTCGCGATGGCGCATGCGATCCGGGCCGACGAGCTCGAGGAGCGCCTCAGCGAGGTGCTGCGCGCCCAGAGCGAATCCTCAGGCCGCGTCGACGCCATGACCCAGGCGCTGGCGGGCCGCCAGGCCGAGATGGCGCGGGCGGTCAACGAGCGGCTCGATTCGGTGACCCATCGTGTCGGCCAGTCCATGGAACATTCGACCCGCAACACCATGGAGAGCCTGCGCGCCCTGCACGAGCGACTCGGCATCATCGACAACGCCCACAAGAACCTCACCGACCTCACCACCCAGGTGACCACCTTGCGCGACGTGCTCGCCAACAAGCAGTCGCGCGGCGCCTTCGGCCAGGCGCGGATGGAGGCGATCGTCCAGGACGGGCTTCCCAAAGGCTCCTACGAGTTCCAGTTCACGCTCTCGACCGGCAAGCGTCCGGATTGCGTCGTGTTCCTGCCCGACCAGCGCCCGCTCTGCATCGACGCAAAGTTTCCGCTGGAGGCGATGACGGCGCTGCACGACGCCCGCACCGACGAGGAGAAGCGGATCGCCACGCAGCGGCTGCGCGGCGACGTGATGAAGCATGTCAGCGACATCGCGGAAAAATACCTCGTCACCGGCGAGACCCAGGAGATGGCGCTGATGTTCGTGCCGTCGGAATCGGTCTATGCCGAGATCCATGACGGTTTCGACGACGTGATCCAGAAGGCCTATCGTGCTGGTGTCGCCCTCGCTGCTGATGCTCGCGATCCAGGTGGTGCAGCAGATCATGAAGGACGCGCGCATGCGCGACGCCGCCGATCTGATCCAGACCGAAGTGATCAAGCTCGGCGACGATCTGGGACGCCTCAGGGATCGCGTGGTCAAATTGCAGAAGCATTTTTCCGACGCGAACGAGGACGTCCGCCAGATCCTGATCTCCGCCGACAAGATCGAAAAGCGCGCGGGCCGGATCGAGGAGCTCGATTTCAGCAAGAGCGACGCGCCGGAAGGGCCGCGGCTGGTGGCGGGCGCAGGCGAGCTGTTTCCGCGGAAGCTGCAGGCGGGGGAGTGACTTGCGCCGTCATGGCCGGGCTTGTCCCGGCCATCCACGACCTTTCAGTGGCGCGCAAAGAACGTGGATGCCCGGGACAAGCCCGGGCATGACGAGTTTTGTAGCAGAGGCAACGCGCCCAGAATCTGCTAACACCACCCCATGACCGCACCCGACGCGACCTCTCCTGCCGCGACTGCCGCCCCTTCAACCTCATGGCGCGACAGTCTTGCCGTTTACCTGCAGCCGCGGGTGCTGATCGTGTTGTTTCTCGGCTTCTCCTCGGGCCTGCCGCTGGCATTGTCGGGCTCGACGCTGCTGGTGTGGATGCGCGAGGCCGGGGTCGATCTCAAGACCATCGGGCTGTTCGCGCTCGTCGGCACGCCCTACACGCTGAAATTCCTGTGGGCGCCGCTGGTGGATGCGCTGCATGTGCCGCTGTTCACCCGCGCCTTCGGGCGACGCCGCGGCTGGCTGGTGTTCTCGCAATTGCTGCTGATCGTCGCGATCCTGCTGCTGGCGATGACCGACCCCGCGCGCTCGCCGTTCTACGTCGCGCTTGGCGCGCTGCTGGTGGCGACGACGTCCTCGACGCAGGACATCGTGGTCGACGCTTTCCGCGTCGAGAGCCTGCCCGAAAGCGAGCAGGCCGCCGGCATGGCGGCTTACGTCGCGGCCTACCGCATCGGCATGCTGGTCTCGACCGCAGGCGCGCTATTCATCGTGTCGGGCTTCGAGAGCACCGGCATCACCCGCACCTCCGCCTGGATGTGGGGCTATGTGGTGATGGCCGCGATGGTGCTGCTCGGAACCGTCACTGCGCTGCTCGCCACCGAGCCCGGGCAATCGCAGCGCGCCGATGCCGCGACGCAGGCCGACAGCGCGTTCACGCGGGTGTTGCACGCGGCGGTCGGCGCCTTCTCGGAATTCCTGTCCCGCAAGGACGCGCTCGCCGCGCTCGCCTTCGTCGTGCTGTTCAAGTTCACCGACGCCTTCTCCGGCACGATGACGGCGCCGTTCGTGATCGACCTCGGTTTCACCCGCAACGACTATGCGGCGATCGTGAAGGGCGTCGGCTTGGCTGCGACGCTGATCGGCGGCTTTGCCGGCGGTTTCGTCGCGCGGCGCTATCCGCTGGCAATGTCGCTCTGGATCGGCGGCGTGGTGCAGGCGCTCGCCAATCTGACCTTTTCCTGGCTGGCGGTGGTCGGCACCAATCAATGGGCGCTGGCGCTCGCCATCTGTGCCGAGAACTTCACCAGCGCCATCGGCACCGTGATCTTCGTCGCTTATCTCTCCGCGCTGTGCCAGAACCCGCTGCACACGGCGACGCAATATGCGCTGCTCACCGCGCTTGCGGCGGTGGGGCGGACCTATCTGTCGTCAGGCGCGGGCTTCGTGGCAGCGGCGACCGGTTGGCCGGCGTTCTTCGTGATCTGCGTGCTGGTGGCGATCCCAAGCCTGGTGCTGCTCGCCTGGCTGCAGAAGCGCGGACATTTTGATGCGCTGGGGCCGGTGCGGGTGTGACGCCTACATCTCTCCTCGTCATTGCGAGCGCAGCGAAGCAATCCAGACTACCGCCGCGGAAACAGTCTGGATTGCTTCGTCGCAAGAGCTCCTCGCAATGACGGCGGAGAGAACGCGGCGCAAATCGGCCCCTACTGCTTCCTGATGATGCTCCACTTCGTGATCACGGCCTCGCTCATCTGGCCGGCATCGCTGGCGCAGGCGATCTCGTCGACCTTGACGGAGATTTCCTTGCCGACGAACGTCTTCAACTGCGCGGCCTGCGCATCGCCGCTCGGAACGAGCTGGAAAGTTTCAGGCCCGGTCTCGAGATTGCACAGCCCGTTCGGCGCCGGCAGGCGGCGCGGTTCGGACGTGATCTGATACATCGGAACCCGCTTGCCGTTCTTGGCGTCGCGCACCTTCATGGCGTTCAGCTCACCCGACAGCACGTCGCCATTGTTGATCGGCTTGCCGGGCTTCGACGGCGGCGGCGCCTCGTCACCCTGCTGCGCGGAGATGGCCGGCGTCACCAGCATGGCCATCGTCGCGACCAAAGCCAATCGTGTGGCGAAAAGTTTCGTCATGTCGGTTCCGTGAGATTTTGGGATGACTAGAACAGGGTGCGCTGCCGCATCGCTGCCGATAGCGTACCTTCATCGAGATAATCAAGCTCGCCGCCGACAGGAACTCCGTGGGCGAGCCGCGTCACCTTCACATTGGCGTCCTGAAGCAGGTCGGTGATGTAGTGGGCCGTGGTCTGACCGTCGACCGTCGCATTCAACGCCAGAATGATTTCGTGCACCTCGGGCGCATGCGCGCGCGCCACCAGCGCGTCGATAGTCAGGTCCTGCGGACCGACACCGTCGAGCGGCGACAATGTCGCGCCCAGCACATGATAGCGCCCTTGGGTCGCATTGGCCCGCTCCAGCGCCCAGAGGTCGGCAACGTCGGCGACGACGACGATGATGGCGGGATCGCGCTTCGGATCGGTGCAGACCGTGCAGGGATTCTGCGTGTCGATGTTGCCGCAGGTCTTGCAGACCTGAACCTTGTCCAGCGCCACCTGCATGGCCGAGGCCAGCGGCATCATCAACGCTTCACGCTTCTTGATCAGATGCAGCGCCGCACGCCGCGCCGAGCGCGGACCAAGGCCCGGCAGCCGCGCGAGCAGCTGGACCAGCCGCTCGATCTCGGGACCTGCAACCGCGCCCATCTTATTGGCCGAACAGCCCCGGCGGCAGGCCGAGCCCGCCGGTGAGGGCCTGCATCTTCTCCTGCATCGCGG